>NZ_VMNW02000020.1 GCF_007713735.2 Amycolatopsis acidicola
GGAGCAGGCGGGCCCCGGCCCCGGCCCCGGCGCCCGCCTGCTCCTGGTCACCTGGCATCCGGCCGGCCGCACCGCGACCGCCGCCGGGCTCGTGCGCAATGCGGCGGGGCACCTGGCACCGGTGGTCCGACGGCGGCACCGAACCGGCCAGGACGGCGTTCGTCCTCATCGGCGCGGAGCAGGACCGGCGAGTACCACGACACCGTTACGGCTGCGCGATTTTACCCTCGGCTGGCTCGCCGACTGGCTGGCGGGCACCACGGCCCAACCTTCACCGACTGTGAGCAGCTCCGGCGATGGCCGGTCACCGGCCTGCCCGGTTCCTGATCCGCGGTCAGGGAATTCCGCGCCATCCCGCTCCACATGAAGCCACTGGACGGTCCCCTCCGGCTGGCCGGAATTGGCCTCGAACTGGGAGAGTCGGACTGGAATGTCCTCGCGCTTCTCGATAGCGCGATGCTGCCGGGTGGCGACATCCGAGGAGACCGCGGCGACGTAGCCGTCCCCGTCGAAGAACCGCGCGCCGTAGCCACCCCCTGGGGTTGCCCAGCTTTTGGGCTGGTGGACGAGCCGCACTCCCTGCTGGACGAGCTGGGCGGTCAAAATGTCCACGTCCTCAGCCGAAGCAGCGCGTTCAAACAATCTCTCGCGATATGGCACATCAACCAGGTTGACAGGGTGTCGCGACATGGACTTCAACCGCGTCGACCTCAACC
The DNA here is from genome assembly GCF_007713735.2 of Amycolatopsis acidicola. GTDB lineage: Bacteria > Actinomycetota > Actinomycetes > Mycobacteriales > Pseudonocardiaceae > Amycolatopsis_E > Amycolatopsis_E acidicola. The sequence goes on from NZ_VMNW02000020.1 coordinate 717, forward strand.
TGCTGATCGTCCCGCGCGAGGCGTTCGAGGGACACGCGCTCTTCCCGCATGCCGAGCTCTTCACGGACCGGTACCTCGTGGCCGTCGACAACGAGCATCCGGAGACCGGCGACGAGATCACCCTCGGGCAGTTCAGCACGCTCCCCTACCTCGCCACCTCGTCGGGGCATCTGAGGTCGCGCTCCGAGATGCAGCTGGACCTCCTGGGTGTGCCGAGGAACGTGGAGATCACCACGGCCTTCGGCCTCGCACCCTTCCTGCTCAAGGGAACCCGGCTCATTGCCCTCATCCACGAGCGGCTCGCGAACCGGACAGTCGTCTGCGGGGATGGGGTCACGCCGTTCCCGGACTACGGCGGGAAACGATCGTGTTGCGCAGCACGCCGAGCCGGTCCACCTCGACCTCCACGACGTCTCCCGGCTGGAGCAGCCACCGCGGGGTCCGCGCGTAGCCGACTCCCGAGGGGGTCCCGGTCGCGAGGAGATCCCCGGGCCGGATGGTGAACGTGCGTGAGATGTGGGCGAGCGTGTCTCCCACGGTGTAGACCATCTCGCTCGTGCTGCCGTCCTGCACGGTCTCGCCGTTGACGCGGGTTCGCACGCGCAACCCGTCGCGCAGATCGCCGACCTCGGCGGCAGGGACCATCGGCCCGAGCGGGCCGGAGGAATCGGCGTTCTTGCCCAGGATCCATTGCGAAGTCAGCTTTTGCGCACGCCGCGCGGTGACGTCGTTGAACGTCGAGTACCCGGCGACGGCGGCGAGCGCCTCGTCGGGCCCGGCGTCGGCGAGCGTCCGGCCGACCCAGGCGACGACCTCGCCCTCCCAGTCGAGCCCTTCTTCACTGGACGGCACCGGGATCTCCGCGCCGCCGACGGTGAGCGACTGCGTCCAGCGGGCGAACAACGTCGGGTACTCGGGCAGCTCGGCGTCGCGGTAGGAGCCCTCGGCGACGTGCTTGAGGTAGTTCAGCCCGATGCAGATCACCCGTGCACCGGGCAGCACCGGTGGAACGAGCCGCATTTCCGAGACCGGCACGGTCGCGCCGGCCGGCGGGCGTGCCAGGAAACCCCCGGCGTCGCACCAGAACTCCTCCAGTCCCGCGATGACGGTGGCGGTCTCGCCGTCCTCGGCCAGGCTCGCGACCTCGACGCCGCCGTCCCGATCCACTCCCACGATGCGCATCCGTGCCTCCTCCATGCCTAAAGGTTAGAACCTTTATGGTTGAATGACACTATGCCGAACGACACGCCGGGTCTGGCGGCCGGACTGGCCACGAGTGACCGCACCCGGGCCGAACAACTGGCCGACCTGCTGGAAGAGCGCATCCGCGCGTTGGGGCCGGGCGCGCCGGTCGGCACCATCGAGGAGATCCGCGCCGAGTCCGGCCTGGCCCGCGCCACGGTCAGCGAGGCTATCCGCCTGTTGCGTGACCGCGGGCTGCTGGCGATCAGGCCGGGCCGCGGCGGCGGGCTGTTCGTCGCCGAGCAGGGGCCGGTCGTGCGGATGCGGCAAACACTGCTCGGCGTCCGCGAGAATCCCTCGACGGTCGCCGACGCGGTCGAGTTGCGCAACCAGCTCGAAGAATTGATCGATGTCGGCGCCGCGCGCCGCTGCGGCCCGGACGACGCGGCCGAGCTGCGCGCCTGCCTTGCCGTGATGGAAACGGCATCGTCGTGGGAGGCGTTCGTCCGCGCCAACTGGGCACTGCACGAACGCATCGCGCAGCTATGCCCGAACGCCATGGCCCGCGCCGTATACCTCGGCACCCTCGGACACCTCGCGGCCACCGAACCGCAGCCGTCCGGCACCCGTGCGGACGCGTACCGCGCCAGGCGCCTGACTGTCCACAGTGAACTCGTCGAAGCCATCGCCGCGGGTGACACCAGGAAAGTGCGCACCGTCGTCACCCGCCACAACAAAGCCGACTGAGCGCGAAGGAGCCCCGCATGTCCCCCGCCGACTTCCGCCGCTACCTGTTCCCGCCCGACTCGCCGCGCATCACCGCGGTCAAGGGCCTGGACGCGTACGAGTACCGGGAGGCCGCCAAAGCGCACCCCTTCACCGGCGGGCTCATCCGCGGCTGGAAACCGTTGCAGCTCCAGGAGTTCCGCGGGATCACCGAGGACGGACAGCTGCAGCCGGACGTTCATCCGTTCACCCCCGCGCGCCCGGGCGAAGAGGCGCCCACCGAGCCCATGATCGCGGCCGCGCGGGCCTTGGAAGAAGCCCTCGACGACGAAGGGCGCGCGAAGCTGTCGTACCCGGTCGACGCCGTCGAATGGCAGACCTGGGCGAACCCGGAGTTCCTGCAGTTCGACACCGGCGTCAGGCTGGAGTTCCAGCCGCCCGAAGTCCGGCGGGCGGCGCTCGACCTGGTCCGCGCGTCGCTGAGCCCGGAGGGTTACCGCCTGGTGCACGACATGATGCTCGTCAACGGGTTCCTCGGGGAGGTCGTCGGCCTGGAACCGATCCTCAACGAGTTCAGCTACAACTTCGCGCTGTACGGCAGGCCCGATCCCGTGGAGCCGTGGGGCTGGCAGCTGTTCGGGCACCACTGCGCGGTGAACTGCCTCGTGATCGAAGGGCGGATGGTCGTCAGCCCGGTGTTCCTCGGCGCGGAGCCGAATGAGATCGACGAAGGCCCCCGCGCGGGCACGACGGCGTTCACCGACCGGATCGAGCTCGGCACCGGCCTGATGGCCGCACTACCCGAAGACCAGCGGCGCGCGGCCGTGGTCTACGAGCGGATGGTCGACCCGGCCATGCCCCCGGACCGGGTACACCCCGGCGACGAACGGCACCTGGGCGGTGCGTTTCAGGACAACCGGATCATCCCGGCCGAGGGAATCCCGGTCGCGGAAATGCCCTCGCGGGCCAAGGAAATCGTGCTTTCCATCGCGGAGTCCTTCGTGTCCCTGCTGCCCGAAGGCCCCCGCGCTGCCCGGATGCGGGAGATCCGCGAGCACCTCGGCGAGACATGGTTCAGCTGGATCGGCGGGCACGAACCGGGGGACGTGTTCTACTACCGCGTGCAGTCGCCGGTCCTGATCGCGGAACTGGACCACCACTGCGGGGTTTTCCTCGACTACGACACGCCGAAGCCCTTCCACATCCATACTGTGCTGCGAACTCCGAATGGGAACGATTATGGTCGCGCCTGGGTGCGGCAGCGGCAGTAGCCTCCCAGGACGGGGCGCGGCGTCCCGGCTACTGACCGGTCCGGGGCGAACGTCCGGGGGTGGTACCGCGAGCTCCTGGGTTGAGGTACTCGGCGAAGCGTCGCGCTTCGTCAGGATGACCGAAGCGGGCCATACCCGCCTCGACGAGCTCGATCAGGCGTACTTTCTCCTCCCACGAAAGGGCGCGGGTGAATTCGACGAGAATACGCCCTGCCTCACGCCAGGACTGCTCCGCGTCATTGTCCGAAATTTCGCCGAGCAATGTTTTTATCTTGCCATAGCTATCGATTTCTATGTCATCGGGATGCTGCATGAACCAGTACGCCATTGCCGACCCCGGGTTGGCCAGAACGCTACGGCGGAATCTCTCGAGCCTGGTGATCTCATGCGAGAGAAGCTGGTCCTCGAGCTTTTCCCGCCGAAGCCGGGACTGGTGTTCTCGCGCTTCCTCCATGACACTGGCAGGAACGTAGAGCCGGGCAGTCGCGGACGTTATCCGCACCTCTCCGCGCCCGTCCTCCCGGAGACGGCCAAGTTCACTGTCGACCCGATCCTGAGCCGACGAGCATTCCAAAATCGAATAGCCTGAGGCGGCCCGCGCGGCATCGGCAACAGCCACCCGGACGACGGCCTCAGGGTTTCGTTGCAGCCCGCGCCTTCCCGGTCGCCACTCTGCCACGAAGTCCGCGGAAAACGACAAGCCGACGTCACGGCTCGGTATTTCACCACCAAACCTGATGAAGGTTGATCTACGTTTCCACATTGCGACGTTGTTACACTCGAAGGTGCACGTGCGACAAAATCACATCACGAACTCGCGCGCGCGATTCAGCGTCCGCCGAGTCGTCGTCGACCGGGGCCCAACGGTACAGAAGGCGTGTCAGGAACACCGGCCGCCGTTCGTCAAGTTCCCCGGGTTGCCATCCCTTTGCGGCTGACGCGAGGAGTTCGGCCAGGTCGGCTTGGAACGCCGGATATCGAATGGCAGCCCCGAGCCATGAGGCAAGCACCTCGCCGGCCGCCGGCGGCCGGGTGTCCAGCACGGCTCTCCACCCTTTGATCAGCTGATCACGCGTTGCTTGGCCACTCTCGTCCGTGCGCGCCAGCTCCGGCAGGTCGGCGCGCCGGTCATGGAGGGCCGCCAACGCGAGAAAGACCGTCGCACCGAGGGGCCGGTTGCCGGGGTCCTCACACCACTTGACGACACGGCCGAGAATGTGCCGATCAGCATCCTGACGCGCCCAGAGGGCGCCGATCGCGTCGACGACCGCCTGGCGTACCTCCGGGTCGGAGTTCTGCCCGATCTCGCCCAGCCTGCGAAGCGCGAGCCGGGGATGGATCAATCCCCACGGGCCGCCACACACCGCTGCAGCCAATAACGGGAGTGGCGCCTCGTCTTTTCGTTTGGCGAAGGCAAGCAGGTCAGCACGTGTCCTCTTACCGACGTCGTCATCTCTCAACGCGACTGCCGTAACGAGATCCGCGACGACCGGGCGCAGTTCGACATCGACGGCCCACTCATTGGTCACAGTGCGAAGGAGCTCGACCTCCCCCTGCCGCTCTGTCCACCGCAGCACATACTGCGCGACACGGTTGGCAACCACGACGCGATCGGTGGCTATGATGCGCGGCAGGGCACCCAGCCACTTGACGAAGCGGGCTCGCAGATGCTGGCGATCAGCCCAGAAGTAGTCCAGCACCGCGTCTGCGTACCCCGGCCTCGTGAACTTGACGCGATCATCGTCAGCAAGTTCAGCACGAACCTTGCGAGTCAGTTCCAGAATTCCCGGGCCACGCTGCCCCGCCACATCGGGTCCGCTTTCTCCCAGAGCGACGGCCAACTCCACTGTCGCCTCGAATACGGCACCGGCTGTCCCTCCCTCCATGGCCGCCGCGGCGAGCAGGTAATTACGAACAAAGCTGTCGCCATTGGCTATATGCCAGTCGAGCAGCTCCTTACGCCAGTTGTTGAGGATTCGGAGGACGGCATCGATCCGGTACCGCATCCGGTCGTCCGCCGTCCATCGGGCGGTGTCGGCATCGGTGTCTTTCAGGACCAAGGTTTCGTCGCCGGAGTAGTGAACGGTCTCGATCACCTGGGCGTGACGCAAAGCCTCGGCGGGCGTCGCTGACGACAGCCTCTCGACCAGCTGTTGCTCCCGAAGATACGGCTCCGGATCAACAGGCCTGTCGCCGACCGACAGCTGCTTACGAACTATCACGCGCGCGGGAACGCGAGCCAGCCTGTACTCCAGCGGTTCAGCGCCACCACACACCCGGCTCCACGTATTCGGCTGGACGATCACGACCAGGTAAGAGCCTTTGTCACGTAGTTGGTCCTGCAACGACCACAGCGTGAGACCAAAGGAGGGATCGAGCTCGGTGTCGTTGCGCAGATCGAGCAACCACCCGGAACTCCGATCCAGCTGCAGGGCGTCCAAGTCGAGGCGATCACCGGGTTCCCTGAACACCTGACGTGGGACGACGTCCCCGCGACCGGCCAACAGCGTCACCGCCGCATGATGTCGCCCGGCATCCTGTTCGGCGACGACCACCACCACGTGGTGAAAGTCGAGTATCCTCCTCGATTTCGAGAAATCCTCAGGGGCGGCGAAGGTCTTCCCACGCTGCTCGACATAGGCTGACGGCAGGTTGTGCGCGGCCATCGCACGGCCGACGACTTGCTGGACGAACCCGGCTACCGTCCCGCCGTCGTTGCGGTCGACCTTGACCTCCACCCGCACGGGGACGTGCCGGGAATCGCGCGGATCTTGCTCGGCCCCGGCAGCGGGCTCGAGGTTCTGGCTCGGTTCGCCCTCAGGGTCTTCGGTTTCGGTCGAGCCTGGATCCGCTTCGGCCGCCGACGACTCGCCGATGCTCGGATTGCTGAAATCAGCCGGCTCCGGACTGCCCACGGAAGTTGCCTCCTCAGCCAATCTCGTCCGCCCGGACCCCGATGACCGAGCCCCCTCGGCGGACCTGCTCGACATCGACGTCCACAGTTCCCCGACGGACCCGTTTCGCGTCCATCCCGACCATTTCTCCCGAAACCGTCTTGGCTTTCAGCTCGGCATGAATCTCCGACCGTCCGGCCTCGCCATCGAATGTCAACGGCTGGTCATAGATCTGCTCCAGCATTGTCCGCAATCGCCCGAGCGCGGACCGGAGTTCCCCATCACCGATGTCCAGCTGATCAGGGTTGCGATCGTAAGTGCTCAGCATTCCCATCAGCTCCCGCAGTTGCGGAAGAGCCCCCTCGACCAGATCAGCGCGTGGCTTCAGCGAGGTGAATTCTTCCCGGAGCACCGCGGGACAATCGACCTCGTCCTCGCGCTGCTCTCCCCGCCCGCGTTTGTCGAGCAAACTGGCAAGTCGGCCGAACAGAAAATTGAACGCCTGATTCAACGCCGCCCCGGCCAATGCCGGAAAACTCAACGGATCAACCACGACGACCACGCTACCGAGAACCCCATGCGCCGCGCGGCGGTTTCGCATGGGTCCACTCATTCAGCCCAGCTTCCCGGACCGGGCGGACAATCGACTCCGCCACCCGTCGTATCAGGTTTGACACCAAGTCACGCGGAAATCGCCTCCGTCCCCCGGGCGGCGGCATGGGAACGCCTCAGCGGGTCACTCTTCGAAACGGCGGCGCGCTCGGGCAGGGCGCCGTTCGCCGGAAAGCCGGGCCCCACACGGTGCCGGACTCAGGCCGCGGAAGTCGGTGCGGCCGTCGTCGCTCGTTCGAACCACAGCGCGGAGTCGTCGGCCCGGAACAACTCTTGCAGGGCAAGCCCCGCGGCCGCGCTGACGCCTTCGTCCGCCGCGATCGGATGGTGCAGGACCTTGACGCTGGTGGCGGAAGCCTGGAACGACCGCTGCAGCAAAGCTCGCCGCACCGTCGCCTGGTAGTAGTCACCCACGTCGGGCAGGACCCCGCAGAGATACACGATCCCCGGATCGAAACCGGTGGCGAAGTTCGCCAGCGCCTCCCCCAGTTTGCTGGCGGACCTCTGGAGCAGCGCGACCGACACGGGGTCGAACTCGCGGGCGCCCTCGATCACGTCCTGGACCGTGAGGCGCCCGGCTTCAGCCAGGCGGGCCGACAGGGCCCGCGTCTGGCCATCCCGGGCGGCCTCGGTCGCGTCGCGGACCAGACCCCAGCCGGCCGCGACCGTTTCCAGGCATCCGGTCTGCCCGCAGATGCAGGGCGCGGCGTTCTCGCCCGTGACGACGACGGAGTGGCCGATGCCTCCGGCTCGCCCGAATCTCCCCCGGTGCACCCGCCCACCGGACAGCATCGCCATCCCGATGCCGTTGCTGACCTTGACCAGGAACATGTCACTGTGGTCGGCATCCTGGGGCGAGTGCTCCCAGACTTGCCGGGCGAGCAGGTTCAGGTCGTTTTCGACCCAGACGGGCACCGCCGTGTAGCCGGCGAACCAGCCGGGGATGTCGAACTCCAGCCACCCCGGCATGTCCAGCGCGCTCGTCAGCGACCGGCGGCGATCGGCGTCCACGGGCCCGGGAAACCCGACCACAACCGCCCAAGGGTCGCGCGGGTCGCCCAGTTCAGCCGCCAGGGAGGCCAGGCTATCCCGGACGACGGTCAACGTCGCCTCCGGACCGATCCGCAGATCGGAGGCCACCGTTCGCCGGCCGAGCACCCGCGACGACAGATCCGTGATCGCCATGGAGATGTGCGCCCCGCCGATGTCGACGGCGTGGATGCGGCCGCGGTCGCCGCGGAACCGCAGCCGGCGCGACGGCCGCCCCCCGGTGGATCCCGCGTACTCGTCGTCGGCGAGTATCCCGGCGAGGATCGCCTGGTCGACACGATCCTCGACAGCCGTCCGGCCCAGCCCGGTAACTCTCATGAGCTCCCGCCGGGTGGTCGCCTGACCCGCCCGGACGAGGTTCACCACGCGAGTGGTCAGCTCATCGGGTGCGCGGAGCGATGTGACTTTGGCCGACATCCGTGCTCAAGCCCCCTTCTCTCCCTGTCCACCCGGCGCGGGCGGTTCCGCTGTGCGGCAAGACATCCCGGCCTGTCCGGCCATGCGGCTCAACGATAACGCCCCCGGACTTCGCCACCGCGCCCGTCGCGCGGTCGCTACTCGGTGCCGGCGGGCACCACCGGCACCAGCAGGTGGGAGTCATATCGCCCACCGGTGTGAACGACGTGGCTGCCGGTGTTCACCAGCTGTGTATGAGTCATGATCACGACATCCTCGGGATAGTCGAACGTGTCTTGGCCCTGAACGGTCACGCGAATCGACTCGCCGGCCTGGAAACTCGTCGACGACGGCCAGATCTCGATGTCCACCGGCACGATCTCGCCCGGCTTCAGCTTTTTCTCGCCGGTGTGCCGGTGCACGGGCTGGTGCTCGGTCGACAGATCCGGATCGAGTTCGCGATGCGAGGCCCGCAGCCAGCCGAGCGCGACGGGCCCGTCGGTGAACACCGAGAAGAACGCGAACGTGACCCGTTCGCCGGCCGCGTCCAGCTTGTCGATGGCGACGAAGAGGTCCAGATCGTCGCCGTCCGGGGCTTCGACCCAAAGCCGGAGCTTCATGTGCCCGGTCAGCTCGGTGGTTTCGGCGAACGTGTGGACGAACTCCGCACGGCCGTCCGCGGCCGCTGAATCGTAGACGGTCCGGCCCTCGTCGGTGACCCGATCCGGGCCGAGCCTGCCCGTCGACGCGTCGAGATACAGCGGGACGTACCGGGTGCGGGCCGGCGGCCATTCCTGTTCGTCGCGCCAGGTGCCGGCGTAGGCCCGGTCGCGAACCTCCAGGCGCACCGGCGGCCAGGACGTCAGCTCGTTGTCCTGTCCCTTGAGGAAGTGGTCGAAGAAGACGCGGAGCCGCTCGACGTTCTCCGGCCGGTACTGGTACTCCCACTTCTTCTGGCCGTGGACCTCCAGCCATTTCCGGCCGGACCCGATCCCCTTGAAGCCCTCGAGGGTTCCGCGGGTGTGCAGACCCTGGTCCGACCAGCTTGCCACCACGTAGGCAGGGACCTCGATGCGGTCCAGATCCGCCTTGTTCTCCGCCCAGTACTCGTCGAAGAACGGATGCTCCGCCATCATGGCGATCCCGTCTTCGGTTTCCCGGAGCGAATACGCCGTGTCCGTCGTCCACCAGAGGGTGTTCAGCCCGTCTTCCAGGATCCCGCCGTGGAAAACGGTTTCCCGGTACCGGTCGCTGAACCCTTCCCACGGGCTGATGGCGGCCAGGTGCGGCGGGCGGGTGGCGGCCGCGAACCACTGGATGATGGCGTAATAGGAGACACCCGCCATCCCGACCTTGCCGTTGGACCAGTCCCTGGTGCCGAGCCATTCGATGAGATCGTGGACGTCTTCGGCTTCGTTCTTGTTCAGGTGCCCGCGGACCGTGCCGTCCGTGTACCAGGTGCCGCGGGGATTCACGTAGACCACCGCGTAGCCGTGCGCGGTCCAGTACGCCGGGTCCGGAGCCTCGAAGATGCAGTACCGCGACGTCCATTCCGGCTTCACGTCGGCGTCCGGCGCGTACCGTCCCGGAACGCGCTGCTTGCCATAGGCACCCCAGCCGATGATCACGGGGATGTCCCGGTCCTGGCCATCGGGCAGGAACAGATCGGCCAGGATGTGCACCCCGTCCCGCATCGGCACGGGCTGGTTGTACCGGATGGACATCCCGTCGGCGGTGACCTCGCGGTAGGACGGGTCCAGGTAACCGCTGTCGGCGGGGTGGGCTCCAGGTTTCATGATTCGCTTGAACCCTGGCTCGGTCATGTCGTTCCCTCCGGCTGGATCGTTGAGCTTGACGAGCCGCGGCAACGGCCCGGGAGATCGGCTGGCCGTACCGGGCTGACGCACACCCGGGGCGCCGAAAGAGGCACTGAGCACCGTATCTCCCACTTTGGCATATCGCAACCTTAAGTCACTTCGCCCACCATTGAAGTCTCTCACCTGCATGAACTGACCAGCAAGGAGCGCAAGATTAACTATTGCCAAGAGAGAGAGGTCTCCCTACTATTGCATTTCATAAGCCAAAGTTCGGCGCGTACGACTCGAAACTCTCGACACCAGCCCTCGGGCCCGGCCGGGCCCCTGTTCGGTCACGAGTCCAGCCGATCACCCTCAGGACCAAGGAGAAGACAGTGGAGTCGGCCTCCGCGTTCGCGCCAGCGACCTCCCCGCCATCCGCGGCCGTACCGGTACGGCAAACCGACCGCGGCCGCGCTTTCATCAGCGGCCACCCGCTGACCCGCACCACCTTGGACGGACAGCCCGCAGTGGTGGTCAAGGTGCGCCTGACCAGCTACCGGTCCCTCCCGCTGTCCTGCGTGGAGCGCATCGCGCTCTCCATCGACGGGACCGAGATCCCCGAGGACGACCTGCGATTCGTCCTCGGGGCCAGCACCTTCCGCCTGTCCGACCTCGCGGCGCAAAGCACGGTCTGGTGGTTCATCCTCGACCACGCCGAACTCGTCGTCCGCACACCGGAACCGCTGAGTCAGGGGACTCATGTCATCGCCGGGACCCTGGTCACCGTCGAGCCGTACATCTCGAACGGCCGGTTCCACTTCCACTTCACGTCCACCCGGGAACTGGAGGTCCGGCCATGACCACGGATCCCGGCCTGCGCCTCGGCGTCACGCTGCACAGCTTCACGAACGAGTACTGCTCGTTCGTCTGGTCCTTCGAAGACCTCATGCGGATCGCCGGCCTGCTCGGCGGCGGCGTGGAGATCGTGGGACCCGCCCACCACCGCGGGTTTCCCTTCGTGACCGACGAGTTCGAGTCGCAGTTCAAGAGCTCGGTCGACCGCAACGGCCTCACGCCGACCGCCTACGGCAGCTACGCGGATCCCTTCCGGCTTCCCGACCGGGACCTGACCGGCGACGAACTGGTCGAATACACGATCCCCCAGCTGCAAGGCGCGAAGAAGCTCGGGTTCCCGATCGTCCGGCTCCAGCACTTCACGGCCGAGGTGATCGACCGGCTGCTGCCCTGGGCCGACAAGCTCGACCTCATCCTAGGCTGGGAACTGCACGTCCCGATGACCATCAACTCGGACCGGACCCAGCAGCTCCTGGAACTGGTCCGCAAGTACGACACGCCTCGTCTCGGCCTCATCCCGGACGCGGGGATCTTCGCCCGCTCGGTCTCGCAGGGGCATCTCGCGATCGGCCGCGACGCCGGAGTTCCCGAGGAACTGATCGGCATCGTGGTGGACGCCTGGAACCGCGAGCTCACCTTGGAAGAAGCGCTCGCCGCCGTCGGGAACCCGGCCCACGACTCCCCGATCACCACCTGGGTCGGGTTCGTCTGGGACACCTTCGGGCATTCCGACCCCGCGGAACTGACCGAGCTCCTTCCGCACGTGGTTCACGTACACGGCAAGTTCTTCCACATCGAGAACGGCGACGAGCCCGACCTGCGCTATCGCGAGCTGGTGCACGTGCTCCACCAGGGTGGCTACGCGGGATGGATCTCCAGCGAGTACGAGGGCGACGCTCCCGACTCCTTCGAAATCGTGTCCGCGCACCAGACGATGATCCGTCGCCACGAAGCCGAGGTTGCCCGATCATGACCACTGCCCTCACACCCGGGACGGCCGAGCTCGTCACCGATCTGGCGGATGGGACGATCCTGACCGCCGATGTCGCCATTGTCGGCACAGGCGCCGGCGGCGGCGCTGTCGCCGGCGAACTCGCACGGGCCGGGCTCGACGTGGTGATGATCGAGGCGGGTGGGCCGCTGGCGGGCTCCCGGCCGGGCGCGCACATCCGCAACGCATTCCCCGCGGAGGCGCAACTGGAGACGCACTACGGGCCGGAGGTCTGGAACAGCCTGACGCCCTACGCCGGCGGCAAGGAGCGCTTCGACGCGATGCGCGGCGCACTGGCGATCCACTCGGTCGGCGGCATGTTGTCCTACTGGTCGCACATGTGCGCCTCCCCGGATGTCGAAACCGAGACGGAGCCCGCGATTCCGGCGCCCTCGATGCGCGACCTGCTGGAGAGATCCCGCCGCCTGCTGTGGGCGAACCTGGACATCGAGGCACCGGGAGTGCGGCAGCACCGGGTCCTGGCGGCCGTGCGGCAGGCCTTCCCAGGATTGCCCGCAGGACGTGAAGTCCAGCAGCTGCCCGTGGCGATGCAACGCACTGCCGCCGGTCCGATCGAGTTCGCCGGGATCGATGCACTCCTGACACCAGGCGAAACAGGTGGGGCCAAGCCCGTCCGGATCGTGGCGGGCCATCCAGTCCGGCATGTCGAGCCGGGCCGGTCCGCGGGTTCCGGAGCCACCGTCACCGCAGGCGCGTCAGGCGGCTCGGGCCGGGTGCAGGTGCAGGCGGCGACAGTCGTGGTCGCTGCCGGCGCGCTGGGGACGCCCCAGCTGCTGCACGCCTCCGGGATCCGGCCCGCGGCGCTCGGGCGGTATCTGACCGATCACACGCAGCTGGTGTCCAGGGTGAAGCTCCGGGACGACCTGCTGGACGGTGTCCCGGCGGACGACCCCACGTTCTCCGTCTGGATCCCGGCGAGTTCGGCCCGGCCGATGCACACCCAGATCTCCCGTGGCTGGATCACCAGCTCCCCCATCCTGGCGGATCTGCCGTCCTGGCAGACCGCCGACATCGGCCAGTTCACCGGAGTCGACCCGCGCCCAGAGAACCGCCTGGTGTTCGACCCCGTCCACCTGGACGGTTTCGGCCTGCCTCGCGTCTCCGTCGAGTTCAGCCTCAGCCGCGCCGATCGCGACCGGGCAACGGAAATGTTCGCCGATCACTACCGCGTCGCCGAAGCGATCGCCGATTTCGGCTACGCATTGGAAGCGTCCGCGATGCCGGCCGGCACCAGCCTGCACCTCATGGGCACCCACCGGATGGGCAGCAGGGACGACGGCACCTCGGTGACCGACAGCGTCGGCCGGGTCTGGGGCCACGACAACCTTTACCTCGCCGGAAATGGCCTGATCTCCACCCGGAACGCGGGAAACCCCACCACGAACACCGTCGCGCTCGGGCTTCGGACCGCGGACGCGATTCTCGGCAGGCCCACACGGGACGCCTCCTAGCAATCCAGGGCAGCACCTGCCCACCCTGACTGGAGTCTCAATGACGAGTGCAGCACGGGATACATCCGGCACCTTGACCGACAAGAACGGCCGGCCCGGCCCGAAGCGAACCGTCCCGGTTTCCGAGAGAATCGGATTCACGATCGGCGACCTCGCGTCGAACCTCACCTGGTCGACGGTCGGGAGCTACCTGCTCTACTTCTACACCGACGTCGCGCTCATCTCCGCTGCCGCCGCCGGGACACTTCTCCTGCTGGCAAGGATTTTCGACGCCGTGATCGACCCGCTCGTCGGCGTTCTGCTGGATCGCACCAACACCCGGTTCGGGCGGGCCAAACCCTATTTGCTCTTCGGCTCACCCGTTCTCGCGATCCTGACGCTCTTCACCTTCTGGACCCCGGGGACCCACGGGACGTTCGACCTCGTCTGGGCCTACCTCACCTTCATCCTCGTCGGCATCGCCTACTCCGCTGTCAACGTTCCCTATGGCGCGCTGATGGCGATGGTCACCCGCGACTCGAAAACGAGGATGGCGCTGGCGAGCTTCCGCAACGTGGGTGCCACGGGCGGGTTGCTGATCGTCTCGATAGCCACCACCCCACTCGTGCGGCTCCTGGGCGGCGGCGATCAGCAACGGGGATGGTTCCTCACCGTCGCGCTCTACAGTGCGCTGGGCATGGTCTTCTTCTGGATCGTGGTCAAGCTGACCAAGGAGCGGATCCCCGTCGAACAGGCGACGCGTGCCAGGGGTTCACTCCTCGCCGACCTCAAGGCGCTGGTCCGGAACCGGCATTGGGTCGCGGTGTTCCTCGCCTCGCTCACCCAGTTCGCGCGGCTCGGCGTCGTCACCGGCGGCGCGATCTACGTGGCGGCCCACGTCTTCGACAGCCCTGACACCGTGGGCCTCATCCTGCTCGCCTTCTCGGTCTCGGGGTTGCTGTCTTCCTTCGTCGCACCGGTGATCACCCGGATCTTCGGTCAGCGACAAGGTCTCATCCTCTCCCTCGTGGTGTACGTCGTCCTGACGCTCGTGCTCGCGCTGCTGGTCCACAACCTGCTGGCGTTCGTGGGAGTCTTCTTCGTCGCAAGCCTGTTCGGCGGGATCGGCTTCGTCGCGCTGCCGGCACTGGTTTCCGACAGCGTCGAGTACCAGGACTTCAAGACCGGCCGGCGCAACGAAGGGCTGCTGTACTCCGGATACAGCTTCTCCACCAAGGTCGGGGCCGCGGTCGGTGGTGCGGCACTGGCCTGGGGACTGAGCGGTATCGGCTACTCCGCCGAAAGCGAGAGCAGCGCGGTGTCGGGCGGGATCGCGGCATTGTTCATCTGCCTTCCGGTCGTGCTGGCGGCACTGCAGATCGCCGCCCTTTCCTTCTACCGGCTGGAAAAGGACCTCCCTGGAATCACCAAGGCACTCGAAGCACGCAACTCCGGAAGCACGGTCGGCGAGTAACCGCGCACGGCAAGGAAAAGGTTCCAGCGCAACGGCTGCGAGATCCGGCCGGCGCCGCGCGATCGGGATAGCGCGGCGCCCGGCCCGCTCGTAATGTCCGCGGCGTCCGCCGTTGTCCGACGCCAAGTCTGGAGCCGTTGTGACATCACCCTCGTCTCCCGGGAACGTCGCCGTGCTGGGCTGTGGACCGGCAGGCATGGCCGCGGCGATGTCGATTGTCCAAGCAGGACACGACGTCACGCTTTTCGAGCGCTACCCGGAGGCCAGGCCGGCCGGAAACATCCTCAACCTCTGGCCGCCGCCGTTGAAGGCACTCGGCATCCTCGGCGTGGACACGGAAGACCTGGGCGCGCCGTGTCGGCAGGAACTGCGCTCGGCACGCGGCCATCTCCGGGCGAAGGTCGCGCTCCCCGGTCCGATCGAGCGCGAGTTCGGCGGCACGTTCATCGGTTTGCTGCGCCCGGAACTGTACGAGCGGATGCTGGCGGCATTGCCATCCGGTGTTCTCGAGACCGGCCGAGAGGTCACCCGCGTCGACCAGGACGCGGAAAAGGTCACCTTGCATTTCCAGGACGGAGCCACCGGGCGATTCGACGTCCTCGTCGGTGCGGACGGCATCAACTCCACGGTCAGACGGAGTCTCTGGAACGACGGGCCGCCGCGGGAACACAATCTGCGGCTCGTCGGTGGCTACACCTTCGCGCGGGACACCGGTGCCGTGCCAGGCCAGGCTGTCATCATGTTCGACAGGAAGTCCCAGGGGTCGCACACTTCCATCCGGCACAAGGGCCGCGACGGCTTCCAGTGGTGGGTGCTGGGTGCCTACCCGGCCGATGCTCCGGCCCCGTCCGATCTCCCGGCGCACGCGGCGAAACTGGTCCGGAACTTTCCCGGTCCGATGCCGAAGCTCGTCGCTGCCACGGATCCGGACTGCGTGCAGACCTGGATGATCCGCGACCGGCCGCCGATCCCGCAATGGTCCCGGGGCCGCATCACCTTGGCCGGCGACGCGGCCCACCCGACCTCTCCGTACGCCGCTTACGGGGCGGGGATGAGCATCGAGGACGGCTACTTCCTGGGGCGCGCCCTCGCCCACCGTGACCTGACCGACGCCACTCAGGTCGAAACAGCCTTGCGGGCCTACGAGGACCCTCGTAAGACTCATACCTCTTGGCAGACAGAACTCGCGTACCGCAATGGCCGGCTTTTCCACCACGTACCCGCGCCGCTGCGCCCGCTCCGGGACCTCGTTCTCGACCACACGCCGCTGCTGCAGCGGCTCATGGGGCGCAAACGACCCGGCGCGATCATGGAGCAGCTGGACCTCATCGAGTCCCGTGCGGTTCTGTAGCTTTCCCGGGTTCAACCGCGGGCAAACCGACGGTGCCCCGTTCATCACATGATGAACGGGGCACCGTCACCCCCAGCGGCGGCCGACGCTCACGGCGTGCCGACCGCGCGCCGCAAACTGTCGCGCATCAGCAAATGGTGTCGCCGCACCTGCTCACAGCTGTCGGTGTCGAAGGCATCCTGGGTCAAACGCTGTCCTTCGTATTCGCTGTCGAGCGAGCCGGTGTACCCGCCGGCCACCAAAGCATCGATGACCGGGCCGTACGGGACGCTCTCCTCGACACCTTCCCGCGTGACTTCGTAGAACTTCGCGTGCACGTTCATCACGTGCGGAACGACGTTGGCCAGTGCCTCGGGTTTGTTGCTCGGCGGGCCGAACGCCGCCGTGCGCATCGCGAGCGCGCGCGCCGCCTCACCGCCGCCCTTCTCCTGCACCCGTTCGGCGATTTCCTCCGGCGCCTGCCCTTGCTCGAATGCCCGCGCCACGAACTCGACGAGCTCAGGCTCGACGCCCTGCCGCCGGGCCAGACCGAGCATGGCCGGGGGCATCCTGGTGCAGAAGACCCCCAGGTCCAATGTGAAGCCCAGATGCTTCGTGCCCGAAGCCGCGATCAACTCGAGGTAGGACGTGACGAGCGGTCCGTCCAGCCGGACGGGCGCGTGGATCTCCGGGGCGACCAAGATGCCGAGTTCCTCGGCGAAGGGCAGCGACGCGGCGATCAGCTCGGGCGCCGCGTCCGCCACCGGGCCCGTAGTGGGCCTGATCATGGTGAATCCGAGGCGCTTCGCCAGTTTCATCTGGATGACGAGGTGGTCGACCGCCTCGTCCCGCCGCATCACGCGGTGGCCACCAAGGGACACGTCCACAAAGGTGTCCATGACGGTCGGGCGGGTGCCATGACGTTCCATGAGTGCGTGCCAGGCGTCCACCCAGGACGCGGGCGGGTCGGGGTAACCCGGCATCATCTGTTCCGGCAGCAGCTGCACGCCGCGGGCCCCGATCGCGGCCACCTCGGCGACACAGTCCTCGAGCGACATCGCTCCGGTGAAGTATTCCTCCTGATAGCTGTAAAGGCTCACCCCGAGACCGATCGCCGAGCCGGTGGGCCGGTCCTGGCACAGCGTCATCGTCCGCGTCGCGACGCTGACGAAACCGTTGCCAGGCATGTAGGACGGCAAGATGGCCTGCCGGATGGTGATCTCATGCGCTCCCGGCGTCAGGCCGCCCGGTTTGAGCACGGTCAGCAGGGCCGGCTCATCGAATTCCCAGCGCGCGCTTTCTTCGGCGGCCATCTCGGACATCGTGTACTGCCGGCCGCCGACGCCGAAAAGGAGCTGCCCGTCGCGGAAAGCCTCCCCGTCGACCGCCAGCTCCAGGTCGCTGACAATGGCGAGAGAGACGCCGCGGTAGTAGCCGATTCTGATCCTGACCTCGAAACCGATGACCTTCCCGTCGGCGGTCACGTTGCGCAGGCCCTGAGTTTCCAGAAGATACTTCTCGTTGATGGGAATCACTCGCCTTTCGTCGATCGACTCACCTGCCGGGCGTCCGTCAGCCGTCCACGGTCATCGGCCGCGCCGCGGCCAGCCGGTCCACGGCGGCCCGTGCCGTGCGGACCGCGTGCGCGACGCTCGTGAGGGTGGGGTTGCCCGCGGTGGCTGTGGGAATCAAGCCGTTCCCGCCGAGGAAAAGGTTTTCGAGGCCCCAGACCCTGGCGTGCCGGTCGCAGACCGACGCACCGTCGTCCCGGGCCCCCATCCGGTAAGTGCCTTGGTAGTGCAGCGAAGACCCGTTCGGCATCAGGCTCGGCTCGCGTCCCGCGGCGAACCCGCCCAAGGCCCGCGCGACACGGCCCTGTAAGTGTTTCGCCCCTTCGATGCCGGCCAAGTCGGCTTCGGTGAGCTCGTACCGCCATCGGATCCGCGGCATCCCGTATTCGTCGGTCTCGGCTTCGGAAAAAACCAGCCGGTCGTCGAACCGGATGTCCTTCGGGACGAAGTGCCCCATCCCGATGACATGTCGCTGATCCCGGACCGGCCCCTCCCCCAGCGGCATCGGTGAGAGGTCGAGGTGCATGAGCTGGCCATGGAAAGGATGCTCGTCGGAGTAGGGAATCCAGTGCACCCCGACGAGGGCGTCCTCGGTCTGCCGACCACCGGGATGTCCGTTCAGCGAGCGTTCCGCCGCGACGGCGGACACCAAAGCAGGGTCGAGCTGAACGCCGGCCATGACCTGGATGTGGTCGTTGAGGTAGTGCCCGAGCGCCTTCGGGCGGATTCCCGAGGCCCACAACAGCTGTGGTGTCCGGAGCCCGTCGGCCGCCACCAGCACGAGATCGGGCGAGACGGTCCACCGGCCTCCCGTCGCCCGGTCCTCGAGAACGGCGTACCGGACCCGTCCCTCCTCCACGACGAGACCGCGGCAGAGTGTCTCGGGAAGCAATGTGAACGACGCCGCCGGATCGGTGGGCAGCGTGCCGAGCACGGTGTCCGCACCGGTCCATCGCCGAGCACCGCCGGGCAAAACGGTGCAGGCAAGCGGCATCGGCTGAACCTTGCGCCCGTCCGGCAACCCGGCGTCGAACTCGCCGGAGAGGGCGCGCCGGACCGCTTCCCCTTGCAGGGTGGGCGGAAACGCCTCCTGGGTCACGGCCAGCAGTTCACGGGCCCGGTGCAGCGCCGGCTCCCACTCCTTGCCGGGCACGAACGGCGGCAGCTCCCGGCCTGCCGGATACGGGCATGCGCACGTCCAGTGCGCCCCCATTCCCCCGACGACCGTGGAGAGGGCCGCAGCGACGGCGAACCGGGGGTCGGCGACCGCCGCGGCTTCAGGATCCAGGTACCCGGTACCCGGTCGCGGGTCGGCACCTGACGGGGGCTTGCCGATCAGGGCGGCCGCCCGGGCGATATCGGCCTCTGACCAGGACGGCCCCTGTGAGCGGACCTGAGCCACCAGGCGCTCCCGTTCGCCGGGGATGTTCTTCACGTGCATCCCAGGCGGCGTCGTCACCACGGGCCCGGCGTCGACCATCAGGATTTCCGTTGCCGGACGCAGATCCGCGACAACCCGCGCGAAGGCCGAGCCGATCGGACCGCTGCCGACGATGAGGACCTCCGGGCGAACCGGCCCGCGGTGGTCGGCGAGCCTTGCCTCCGGCAGATCGACCATGCGCACTCCACACTGGGTTCCGGCTGAGGTTCTCTTCGACCCTAGGGTCGAAGTCCCGCCTGTTCTATCCAGTTCTGGCGGCGGTTATCCGCTTCCCGAAGAATGTTGAAGTCCACAATGGCCAGACGAGTCAAAGAACTCCGCCGTGCATCGCCAAGACCTCCCTGGCACGGTCCTTCGCCAGGGTGTTGTAGGCACGAGCCGCATCCCGCGCACCAGCTTTGTCCCCGGCCTCGAACGCTTCCACGATCCGTTGCTGCTCCTGGAGAAACCTCTGCGAGGACTCCTGTGTCGCGCCGAAACTGCGCGTCATCACCTGTTTGATCGCCAGCCCCTCGAACATCGTGGTGAGGACCCGGCTTCCGGCGAAGTCCACCAGTGTTTCGTGGAAACGGTAGTTGGCATCGAGGTAGGCGTCGAAGTCGACGAACCGGTCGTCGCGCAGGAACTCGGCCATGGCGTCGAACCGCTGCCGGAACTTGTTCTTTTCCCTGGCACCGAGTTCACCGACCACCTGCTCGATGACACCGAGTTCGATGACCAGCCGCGCATCGAAAGTCGTGTCCGAGGTGCGCGCGTCGAAGGCGGTCACCACGTAGCCGCGATCGGCTTCACGCGTGACAAGCCCATCGGCCTCCAGCCGGGTCAACGCGTAGAACGCCGACGAAGGCTCGATCTCGATCCCGTCGGCCAGATCGACGACAGTGATGACACTCCCCGGGGCGAACGCGCGCTTGAGCACCAGGTCGCGGACCGTCCGGTACGCGGCATCCTCCTGGGCCAGCGCGAAGCGGCCGAACCCGCCACGGAAGTAGGTCAGCGGCCGCCCGGAATAGGCGGTCGCCGCGACGACCCTGCCGACGAAGATGGAGTGTGTGCCTGCCATGATCCGTTCGACGACCTCGCATTCCAGGTGCGCCAGTGCATCCGCGAGCAGAGGCACTCCCAGCACGCTGTCGAGCAGCGGCACCCCGGCGAACTTGTCGTCGTGCGGTGTGGCGAAGCGCGTGGCGAGGGTTCCGTTCGCCTCGCCAAGGACGTTCACCGCGTAGCGGCCGGATCGAGCTACGGCGGCGGCGGTGGGCCCCGAGTTGTTCAGGCAGGCGAGCATCGTGGCCGGATCCGCCGACAGCGAGGTCACCGAACTGGCGGTCATCCCGTACGTGATCTCGTCCTCCGCCGTCGTGACGATCGTGACGCCACTGGCCAGATGACCGACGACGTGCCGGAAGTGACGGCCATCGACGCCGGAATGCGGACTGGTTGCCGATGTCATCGAGCATCCTCCTTGCTACCGAGCGGATCCGGGTTCGCCGCCACGCACGGCTGCCCGGCCACCGAGTGGTGGCAAAGCCGGCGCTCCGTCGGGAGGCGGCGTCCGGGCGACATTCATCATCAGCGCGAGAGTCGTGTAGTAGCCGACTGTCCCCACCAGTTCGACGATCGCCTTCGGTCCCAGGCCGGAAAGCCGGTCGTAGAGCTCGTCTGTCAGCGATCCACGGTGCAGGAGCGTGTGCACCGCGTCCCAGACTTCGGCCAGTCCTGGTCTGCCACCGCTGGGACGCCGGCACTGGGCGACATCCTCGACCACGGCTTCCGGTACGCCGGCCCGGTTGGCCAGCGGCCGGTGGAATCCCCACTCGAACCCCTGATCCCAGTGCCGCGCCACGATCAGGATCGTGAGCTCGAACAGGTCGTCGTCGAGTGCCTTCCCGAATCGAAGGTGTTCGCCGACCAGCTGAAGCCGGGTCATGAACTCGGGGCTGTGCATCAGCGGCACGAACGGCCCGTACAACTCGCCCCGTGGCCCCGAGACGATCCGTTGCGCGGCCTGGTGTTGCTCGTCCGACCACGCCTCCTCCGGCGGCAGGGGCAGCCGCTGCGGCCCCGGGGTCACCCTGCCGCCGCCGGCGAGATCGCGGCGTTGACGGCAGGCATGACCTTCTCGGCCATCAGCTCCATCGAACGACGCCCGAGCCGTTGGTCGGCCCAGTCCATGCCGGCGTAGACCAGCTCGCCGAAGTCACCGATCCGTTCCCGGAGCGCGAGGATCTGTTCGGCGACCTCGTCGGGCGTGCCGGCGAGGACCAGGTCGTCCAGGACTTTGTCGAGCGTGACCTCGTCGTCGGCCTGGTCCCGGCTGGTCTTGAAAAGCTCGAGCCGTCCCAGCATCCGCATCTTCGCCAGCATCTGCGAGTAGTAGAAACGGTAGGGGCTGTCGGCGGCCCGCTTTCCGTACCGTTCGGCTTCCTCGTGGGAGTCCGCGACGAAGATGGTGCGGGCGACGCGCCAGTCCGCGGGGTCCGCCTGCTTCCGGACGCTCTCCCGTCCCTGCGCGTAGTTCGGCCAGTGGGTGGCGACCCATTGCGGCAGCAGGAAGTTCGCCGACAACGGGTGGAAGTCCTGCCGTCCCATCGCGATCACGCCCTTGGAGAACGGCGCGACGACGGTTCCGACGATCTCCGGCCGCGGCGACTGCAGGGGCTTCGGCAAGACGCCGACTCCGAGGCTGAGATCGCGGGTGCGACGGGTGGACACCTTGAAGCGATTACCCGGGACGTCCAGGTCGTACGGTGATTCGGACTGCCACAAGGCGGTGATGACCTCGATCGCCTCCGCGAAGAGCTTGTTCCGGTCCTCGTCGAGGATTCCCAGCACCTCCGCGTCGGTTTTCAGGGCGCCCGGGCTCACGCCGAGGATGAACCGCCCGCCGGAAAGGTGGTCGAACATCGCAGCGTTCGCCGCGACGAGCACCGGGTGCTGGTGGGACAGGTTCGTCGTCCCCGTACCGAGCTTGATCTGCCGGGTCTCCGCGATGAGCGTGGCCAGGAAGATCATGCTGTTGGTCACGTTCTCGTGGACATCCGTCAGGTGTTCCCCGATGAAGGCGTCGTGGTAACCCAGCTGGTCGGCGAGGATCACCGCGGCCCTGTCTTCGGCGAGGGTCTCACGCCAGGTCCGGCCGAGCGGGTGCACCGGCATCGCGAAGTAGCCGAGTTTCATCAGAGTTCCTTGTCTCCTCGTGCTTCTTGGTCATCGAGTTTTCCAGCGGAATCGCCTTCCGGCAGTGGCGTACCGGACGAAATGCAGAGGCCGGAGATGACGTCTCACGTCATTCGCTTTGCCGCTTTCGGAGTAGCTTGCGAAGCCGGAGCGCCACCTGGATTTCGGTCTGTCTCTCCTGCACAGGCCCGACGAGCTCCTCCACGCGGCGAAGCCGGTTCCGCACCGTGTGCTCGTGCAGGCCCAGTTTTTCCGCGGCGGCAACGTGGCTGCCGAGCCGGAACGAAGCTTCGACAGTGGCGCGCAGCTTCTCCGCTTCGGACGTCTCGTCCGCGAGCGGGCCGAGTTCCCGGGCCACGAACTCCGCCGCGAGAAGCTCGTCTCGCAGCAACAGGATCTCCAGCCGGTAATCGGCGTAGCGCACCACCGACGAGGCATCACCGTCCGCTGCACTGGGCCGTGCCGCGTCGACCTGCTGGACCTGCTCGAACACCCGGGCGAACCCGGCCGTTCCGGCCGCGGTGTCGCTGACGACGGCGGTCAGGCCCGCGGTTCGCAGCGCGCGGACGGCCTGCCGTATCCGGGCGTCGGTCCACGCCCGGCTCGCACCGAGCCAGACGACCGAGGTATCGAGACGTGGCGCGTAGACCAGCGAATATTGCTGGTGTACCGCCGATCGCAGGGTCGCCGCCACCTGGTTCGCCTGTGCGGCGGGAACATCAGGGAGCAACACAGCGAGATGCCATGCCTCGGGCGGGTAGTCCAACGTCGCCAGGTCCTCCGCGGAGAAGCCGTCGCCGTGGCAGGCAAGGAGGTCCCGCACGAGGCGCTGCCGGATGTGCGCCCGCGACCGGTTCAGTGCGGCCTCCGAGTCCGCGAAAGTCCGCGATACCCGGGAAACCACCGCATCCGAGTACGCGTGCACCACGGCCGCCACGGATTGCTGGGCGAGAACGGACTCGGCCGTGTCCGCTCCCGCCCGCACGCCCGCCGCGGCGACCACCTTCGACCACTCCTGCCACTGCAGGAAGTGGCTGAGCCGGTACGAACGCTGCATCTCCGCTTGGCTGACACGCGCTTCGGCTTCGAGGGAGCTGAAGCGCATCCGGTGGGCGAGCGGCACCTCGCCGATCGCGAGCGCGCCCACCAGGACCTCCCGCAAGGCCCCGACGTTTTCCTCGACGCTGTGGGTCAGCGATTCCAGGAACACCGGATCGGATCGCCACGCCGGGAAGACCGACCGCACGCACCGGTCGACGACAAGGTCCCGCAGGGGCGTCACTGGCTGTCGCGACACGGCCGCCACCGCCCACTGCGGCAGCTTCAGGGGGATGTCGCTCTGAAAGCCTGCGGCGGCCTGTCCATCCGCGACAGTGCGATCCACTTCAGTCATCCGGCTACACGCGCTCGACCCGGCCGCTGCTCGCCGAACGCACGATCGCCTCGAACGTGTCGGCATTCAGCTGGATCTCGGCCGGCGTCACCGGGTACGGATCCGCGCCTTCCGCAGCCCCGGCGAACCGCTCGAGGTTGGCACGCACCCCCGAGAACGCCGGGAAAGCGTGCTTTTCGTTTTCCTCCCCCCGCCGGGACACCACGACGTCCCAGCCTTCCGACTTCTCCGGATGACTCCGGTCGCGGATTTCGGCCCAGCCCTGGGAACCGAGAACGCACACCCGCCCGATGAACGGCGTCGTCAGAACAGCGGTGATCGTCGCCGTGGCACCGGACTCGAACGCGAGCGTGATCGACAGCGTGTCCCCGTTCGCGAACGACGTGGCGAGCGTACCGAGCCTCGCCCACACCTCGACCGGCCGGCCGAGCACGCTGATGGCCAGGTCCACCATGTGGATCCCGGTGGCCGAAAGTGGTCCGGCCGGCGACAGTTCCGCGGACAGCCGCCAGTTGTCCGGTGGCAGCGCCAGGAACTTGTCCTGACTGAAGTTCCCTTCGAAAACCAGCGGGGTGCCGAGTTCCCCGTCCCGGACCAGCCGCTGAAGCTCCTCGACGGCGGGTTCGAACCGCCGTTCGTGGCCGATGCCTACCTGGACTCCGGCCGCCTCCACGGCCGCGAGCGCGTCCCGCGCCCCGGCTGAGGACGTGGCGAACGGCTTTTCACAGAAGACGTGCTTCCCTGCCTTCGCGGCCGCGACGATCTGATCCGTGTGGAACCAGTGCGGCGAACAGAGCACGACGGCGTCGACCGACGGGGAGGCGAGGGCGTCGTCGAACGACGCCGTCGTTTCGATGCCGGCCTGTTCATGGGCGGACTCGCGTCGCGCCGGGTCAGGATCCACACCCAGCACCGGGCGGATCTTGTCGCTCGTCGCGAGGTCGGACGCGATGGTGGCGCCCCACCAGCCGAGTCCCACGATAGCGGCCGTGATCATGTCTCAACTCCAACCAGTCCAGGGTGGCTTCGCGCGGGAGGTGCGCCGGTCCGGCCGTTCGTTCAGCTGGGTTGCCGGGACGCCAGCGAGAAGTCGGTGGCCTCGTGCCCGAACGGCCCGACACCGGAGGACTTCGGAATCGAGCGCATGACCTTTCCGGCCGGGGCCCGCCCGTCGAAGGCCGCCCGCAGCCAGTCCGCCAGGTACTGCATCTGCCCGAGCCCGCCGAGGCCTGCCACTCCCTCGCGGACACCGCCGTGGAAGTCGTCCTCGAGCACCCACAGCTCCTTCGGGCCGGCGACGTGTTCGAAGGTGTCGAGCGTGTCCTTCAGCGGGGTCGTCGAATCGAATTCGCCGGCGATCATGAGCAGCGGGTTGACGATCTTCTCCGCGACCCCGGCGAGGTTCCACTTCGCCGACAACTCGCGGAACTCCGCTTCGGTCTTGCACCCGGTGATGTACATGAACAGGCGCTTGTGCCGGGGAGCACCGGACTCGAAGATGTCGCGGCTCCGCCGGGAGGTGGCGCACACGCCGGCCGCGCCGGCGATGATCCGCTGGTCGAACGCCATCAACCGCAGGCCCCAGTGCGTGCCCATGCTCACGCCCGCGAAGCCGATCCGGTCCGGGATCACGTCAGGCCGCCCGGTCAGGTACGTGACGGCCGCGCTGCCCGCACGCTCGAAATTGTCCTCGGTGACCCGGATCTTCCTGAGGTTGCTGATGCCCTGGCCCGGACCGTCGATGACGAGCAGGTTCATCCCGCGGTCGGTGAAGTAGTTCCGCGACGGGTCGGCGAACTCCTCCTTGATCATGTCGAGCCCCGGGATGGCCAGCACCGTCGGCGCCTTGCCGACGCCCGGCGCGCGGTGGAAGACACCCTGGATGTGCTTGTCTCCCCAGGGGATCTCCACGCGTTCGACGAGACCGTCACTGAGCTCCAGCACCCTGTCGAAACAATGCGTCAGGCGCTCGTACAGGAAGATCTTGTCCGCGTTGTCGTCCTCGAAGATCGCGTGCTGGCCGACGTGATAGCGGTTCAGGGCCTTCAGGTAGAGGTCACGAGCGGTGAGGCGGCTGCCCGCGGCTTCCGCTGCCGCGGCGACGGCCTCGTAGTGACCGCCTGCCCGCTGCATCGCGCGCGGGATCATCGCGAAGGTCTTCACATCCGGCGGAAGAACCCGGTCGTCGTACTCGAGCACGTGTGTCCGGCCGGTCTGCTTGATGACCCAGTCGTAGACCCACTGCTGCGACTCCGAGTAGCCCTCCATCGATTCGGAATTCCTTTCATCCATGGCGAAACCCTTCCTCCACCGAAAAACTGACGACTTGTCCGTGCTAGCCGACGCCGAGCACCTTCGCGAACTTCGGCGACCACGCCGGCACGACCGTTTGCTGGAAATCCAGCGGCGCCACGGCGACACCGCCCTTGTGCGCCACGTCGTAGATCTCTGTTCCGGGCTGGGTGTGCTTCATCCAGCCCAGGATGTTGTAACCGATCAAGCCTCCCGCGTTCGTCTCACTCAGGAAGTACGAAAGCAACTTCGCCGCGGCGGCATGCGGCGCGTTCTTCATGACGACCGCACCGGCCGGAATGGCACCGATCTTGAGGGGCGCGTCGGCGAGGGGCGCGCCCTGGCTGCTGAGCGGCTCGGTCCCGCCCCCGAAGCCGATCCAGCACTGACCGTCCGCGACGGCCTGCTGGACCTGGCTGAGGCTCGGGAGCAGCTTCATCCCCTGGTCATTGACCAGCTTGGTCACCAGGGACAGCGCCTCCGGATGACCGATCACCAGGCCGATCGTCGGGAAGATCGACGGCACCGCCGCCGTGCAGATCTTGCCTTTGTACTGCGGCGCGAGCAATCCGTCCCAGGTGGTCGGCGCACTGGCTTCATCGATCGCGTTGGTGTTGTAGTAGAGACCGCGGATGTAGTCCTGGATATACAGCGAACTCGTTCCCTCGAAGGTCAGCACATCGCTGTCCTTCGCACCGAGCGCCGCCCAGTCGACGGCTTCGAGCGCGTGCTGCTGACCGAGCAGGACGTTGTAGTCCAGCGAGCTCACCCAAAGGTCGACCTGGGGACTCGCGCCGGCCTTGAAGCTCTGCAGCACCTGCTGGTAGGCGACCGACGCCGAGCCGATCGAGTTCGTCGCGACCGACAGGTGCGTCCCGAAATACGCGTTGAGCGCCTCGGCCAGCACCTTCTGCTCGGCTTGGGTGTACTGAGCCGAACCGGACATCAAGCTGACGGAACCCTCCGCTTCCGCCGCGGCGATGGCCTCCTTCATTGCTGGGGTGAACGTGGCTCTAGCCGCGTCCCCCTCGGTTTTCGCCTGTGCCACAAGGCTGTTGAGGTCCACGCCCGAGCCGCCTGCCTTTCCGCAGGCGCTCAGCAGGCTCACCGGCAGTACCATCATGACCGCGGCGACCAGTAGCCGGGTCCGGAGAGAGCTCATCGACCCGTTTCCCTTCTCGACGTCAACGTTGGCTGTCCTGTTCAGAAGAGTGCGATCGGGTTCACCGGTGATCCGGTGCCGTGCGAGATCCGGAGTGGGGCGATGACGAACAGGAAGGTCCAGCGCCCCACCGAGGCACAGTGCGCAGCGAGGTCCTCCATATCGACATGGTCGAGCAGCCACAGGCCCATGGCGACGATCCCGATCTGGTGAATGGGCGCGCTGTACTTCGGGTTCGCGGCCGGATAGCTCTCGTTGGGACCATCGCCGGCGAGGACGGAGACCGACCGCTCATGCAGGAGCGGCAGGAGACTGGGATCAGGTCCCGCACAGCCCTCCCGGATCGGGTTCACGGGGCCGCTCATCTTGCGCTGCGCGAGCTGTCCTGTACGAATCAGCAGGATGTCGCCGGGAGCCACCTCGAACCCGCATTCCTGTTCGGCACGCGCGATATCGTCAGGACGGACACCGTCCTGACGGGACACGTAGTCCACGCCCCTGATCCGGGGCACGTCGACCAAGACGCCCCGGCCCACGATCCCCGCACTCGCCACGTCGACACTGTGCTTCGTCGCGCCGAGGGGCTGGCTCACGGCAGCAGACTCGAACCCGTTGTACATCCGCCCGTCCCAGAAGAAATGGGAAAGGCCGTCGACGTGAGTGACCCCGTTGCCGTGGAACACGAGACCGAAGTAGTCCGCGGCCGTCTGGAGAGCCGGGCCTTCGCCCTGGCGGAAGACATCTCCGCTGGCGACCATGTAGTGGTCGGCCGGTTTCTGTTTGTCCTCGGCCATTCCGTAGTCGATCAGCCTGGAACACCCGACCGGCACGCCGTCCCGCACGAGTTCGCTCGCCGCCTTGCGGCGCTCGTCCGTGAGGTGGTTGAGCGTGCCCCGCTCATCGGCGGCTCCCCAGCGTCCCCAGTTCGAGAGCGACTTCATCCACTCGTCGAGCTGTTCCGCACCAACGGATTCCTGCATGCTCATCCTTGCCTCGTTCCCCGCGGTCCCGTCACCGGCGGACTTGCGCGTCATCCGGTCACGCCGCCGGGAAGAGGTGCAGCCGCTCCGCGGGGAGCTGCACCCACACCGGCTGCCCTTCGGACAGCGCTGTGGTCCCCGGCCACCTCGCGGTGATCTTCACGTCCTGGAGATGTACTTCCCAGACGGTCGTCTCACCGAGATAGGACCGCGCGCCCAGCTTCCCTTCGAAACAGTTCGGCCCCGGGCCTGACGCGAGCCCCACGTCCTCCGGCCGGATCCCGAGCGACAGGCGGTCACCGGCCTTGCCCGCCGCCTTCGTTCCGAGCTCGATCTCCCCGATGCCGGTCGAGGCGGTACCCGGTGTCCCACCCGCGTCGTCCCCGCTCACCTTCGCGTCAAGCAAGCACATGTCGCCGAGGAACTGCCCGACGAACGCGGTCTCGGGTTCTCCGTAGATCTCGGTCGGGCGGCCGGACTGGACGACCTGGCCGTGGTCCATCACCGCGACGCGATCGGCCATCGTGAGCGCCTCGGCCTGGTCGTGGGTGACGTACAACGTCGTGATTCCCAGCTCGCGGGTGATCCGCTTGAGCTCGACCCGGAGCCGGGCGCGCAGCTTCATGTCCAGATTGGACAGTGGCTCGTCCATCAGCAGGACCTGGGGTTCGAGCGCCAGCGCGCGAGCGAGCGCGACCCGTTGCTGCTGTCCACCGGAGAGCATCGCGACGGACCTCGCCGCCTGCTCCTGGAGGTTGAGCAGCTCGATCACCCGGTCCACCCGCTCGGCTACCTCGGCCCGCTTCGGCCGCCGGGCACCACGCCGCAACGCGAACGCGATGTTGCCCCGGACGTCCAGATGCGGCCACAACGCGTACGACTGGAAAACCATGGCGATCGGCCGCTGCTGCGGCGGGACGTTCTTGCGGCCCTCGTTGCCGAAGACCGGCACTCCGCCGATGCGGATCTCGCCGCCCGTAGGCGTTTCGAGACCCGCGACGCACCGCAGAGTCGTGGTCTTTCCCGAACCCGAAGCACCGAGAAGCACGAAGAACTGCCCGGCGTCGACCGAAAGGGATACATCGCGCATCGCGTCGACCGGCGTTCCCGCCGCCTTCCGGCCGCGGACCTGGAAAGACTTCGTCAGGGCATCGATCTGGATCATCGGAGTGGTCATCTTTGGTCACCTCGGAGTCGTCTGCTCAGTTGCTTCGTTGCACTGGCGTGCGGCCACGTGTTCGCGCGGCAGTCCTTCTTGTCAGGTGGACCTGCGATCCATGCGGCGCATCAGCAGCTGGAACACGCAGACCACGATGGCGATCGCGATGAGGAGGATCACGCCGATGGCCGATGCCAGGGTGCGCTGGCCCGCGTCGGTGAACTTGAGCACGATCGTGGAAAGGACCTGCGTACCGTCCGTGCTGAGCAAGGCGGGAACGGTGAGCTCCCGCAAAGCCAGCAGCGCGATCCAGAACCACGAGAACAGCAGCGACGACCGGACGATGGGAGTGATCACCCCGGTCAGCGTGCGGCCCCGCGACACCCCCGCTGTCGAAGCGACCTCTTCCAGCTCGGGGGCGATCTGGATCATCGAAGACGAGATCGTCCTGTTGGCCCACGGAATCTGCCGCGCCAGCATCGCCAGCACCAGTATCCAGATCGTGCTGTAGATCGGGAACGACTGGTAAACCGACAATCCCAGGTAGAGGAAAGCCACCGCACCGACGATCGAGGGAATGGCGACCGACACCATGATCCCGCCGTCGAGATACTTCGCCGCACGCGACTTAGTGCGGGTGGAGACCCACGCCGTGCAGGCCGAGATCAGCACGACCAGCGTCGGCACGGCGATGACGACCACCGCGGTGTTCCGGAACACCGGCGCCATCTCTTCGAAGGCAGTGCCGTACGCATCGAGGTTGGCGGTCTCGAACGCCGCGCTGGAAGGCGTTCTGAAGAACGGCAGTACCGAGGACCACAACAGCGAAAGCACAGGCAGCACAACGCCCATGACGATATAGACGCCGATGTAGACCCAGCAGGCAACCTGGGCCTTCCGGCTCAGCTTCGCCCTGGCCGCGCCACTCGGCTTGCCCGTCACCAGGATGTTCCGGCGCGCCCGGCGCATCGCGTAGAGGTAGCCGATCATGAGGATCGCGATGACCACGACGGCCAGCACGCCGAGCGCCGAGGCCTGGCCGTACTGGGGACTTCCGGTGGCGGGCTGGACGAGCTGGTACATCCAGGTCGAGAGCAGCAGCCGCTGGACCGGCAGCCCCAGCACGGCGCCGAAGTCGAACATCTCGATCGCGACGATGAAATAGAAGATCCCGGTGGCGATGATGGCCGGACCGACCAGCGGGATGCTGATGCGCAGCGTGGTCGTCAGCCGGCTCACCCCACTCACCAGCGACGCTTCCTCGAGCCGCCCGTCCATCGCCTCGAAACTCGGCACCAGCATGAAGAACGCCGGAGTGGTCAGCACCATGCCTTGCAGGAAAATGAGCCAGAACATGGAATAGACGTCGAACGGCAGGTTCTCGATGCCCAGCCAGTCATGGAGCAGCAGGTTCGCCATTCCGTTGGTCGGGCTCAGCCAGAACGTGTAGCCGATCGCCACCAGGAACCCCGGCATCGCGATCTGCACGGTGAGCAGTACGAGCAGCAGGCCGCGGCCACGAAGGTTCGTGCGGGCGTACATCCACGCGAACGGCACCGCGAGCAGCAGCATGATGGCCACGCTGCCCAGGCCCAGCACCAGCGTGTTCCTGATCGTGGGCCAGAAAACCGGGTTGCGGAAGACCTCGGAGAAGTTCCGGAGCCCGGCCTGGTAGCCATCGAAGAGGGAGATGTCGTTGGTCGCCGACACCACCAGCATCACGAGCTGGATGGCGATCAGGAGCAGTCCCAACGTGACGAACACGCCGACCAGCGACAGCCGGCCGTCGATCCGCATCAGGCGG
This sequence comes from Amycolatopsis acidicola, assembly GCF_007713735.2. GTDB lineage: Bacteria > Actinomycetota > Actinomycetes > Mycobacteriales > Pseudonocardiaceae > Amycolatopsis_E > Amycolatopsis_E acidicola. The sequence continues at coordinate 31,730 of NZ_VMNW02000020.1, forward strand.
CGCAGGCGCCCTGGCCCGCGCCCGCCTCGGACCGGCGGTCCGGCGAACCCTGCCGAACCCGCGGGCACCCTCCGTTCGAGGGTCGCCTGCTGGTTTCCTGGATTGGTCACAGATTTCTCCAAGGGTCGCGACAATGAGGCCTTAGATCTGCTGGGGAAAGTCTCTTACGCCGGCACCGTTTTCCGGTGCGCTCGACGTCGCTCCGCCACCGCGGGCGACGACTAAGCAGAGAGTCCGGGCGACCGCCTCAGCCGGGCGGAAGCCCGCTCACCCGGACAACCGGCCGACGCACCGCCCGAAACCGTCGCCCGTGGCCAAAGTAAGGGGTACCGGCCGACTCACGTCCCGTATCGATCATCATCGATCGCTCCTGATCTCCGGCCGCACTCGGCCGCAAGGGGCCTTACCCTGAAATTCACTGGCCGCGCCGTGATCCCGGTAGGGCATCCGCGCGATAGTAAAGCTTTACTATCTGGCCGGTAGCTTACGTGGTCACGATGCCGACAGTCAAGAATTGCTTCCACTGGCCGAAAGAAACAGATCACTTGATCTCACCTCGGACATCTAGCGGCCGACGGCCCGGCGCACGAAAACGACACCCGGCTAGTTCCGCGCCGCGGCGCGGAGCCGGGCAAGCCGGCCGACGAGGTCGTCGGAGGCGAGGGTGGCGAGCGCGACCGACGTCAAGGTGGGGTTGCACGCCGTCGCTGTCGGTATGACGCCGTTCCCGCCCAGGTAGAGGTTGTCCAGCCCCCACACCCTTGACCGGGTGTCCACAACGGACTCACCGTCATCGGTGCCGCCCATCCTGGTAGTTCCCTGGTAGTGCAGGGAACTCCCGCTCGGCAGGAGGCTGGGCGTCCCGTCCTCGATGTAGTCGCCCAGAGCCGAAGCTCCCCTGTGCATCTCCTTGATGGCGAGTTCCACCAGACGCCTGTCTTGTTCGGTCAGGTCGTAGCTGATCCGGATCCGCGGCAGGCCCCATGCGTCGAGCTCGTCGCCGGCAAAGGACACGCAGTCCTCGAAACGCACATCCTTCGGGAGGAACCAGCCCAGCGAGACCAGATGACGGTTCGCGGGCTGAGCGCCGCCGGGGACCGGCACCGGCGAGGCCTCCATCTGCATGACCTGTCCGTGCATGGGCCGCCGGTCGTCCACCAGCGGGATCCAGAGCGCACCCGTGAGGTGGTCGCGCGTGTCGTCCGATGTCACGAACTCCGCTCTGGAATCCTTCAGTGGCAGGCGACTCGGATCCAGCTCGAGGAAGCTGATGATCTGCGGCTGATCGTTCAGGTAATGCCCCAGCGCGGGCGGGCGGATTCCGGACGCCCACAGGAGCTGGGGTGTTCGCAGCGCGTCGCAGGCGACGACCACGAACGAAGCCGACACCCCGGTGCTGTCCCCCGTGCGGACGTCGGACAGCACCGCCCCCGTGACCCGGGCCCCGTCGCGGACGAGCTTCGTGCAGACCGTGCTGTCCCGGAGCTCGAAGTTCGGCCGCGAGCCGTCCGCCAGGTCGTCCAGGATGGCATCCGCACCGGCCCATCGCGGCAGACCCGCGGACTGCGCGGCACAGGCCAACGGCATCGGCTGTACCGGTCGCGCGCCGTCATGCCCTGTTTCGTAGACCTCGGCGAGCACCTGGGCAACCGAGCGCGTCGTGTCGTTCTCCGCGAATCCGGACTGCGTGACACCCAGCAGGCTCTCGGCACGGGTGAGCGCTTCGTCCAGCACGCTGCCGGCGATCATCGGGACTCGCTCACGCCCGCTCGGACGCGGGCACGCGCAGGTCCAGTGGCTGCCCATACCCCCGACGTTGGCAGCCATCGCCGCCGCCGGCATGCCGTCATGCGGATCCACGGCGCGGCCCCCGTCCGCCACGAGGAAAGTGCCAGGACGAGGCTCGACCGCGCCCTCGGACGCCGGATAGCTCACGAGTCGGCGCAGTTCGGCGACCAGGTGCGCCCGGTCCTCGGGAGACCGGTTGCGGATGTTCTCACCGGCGCGGCTGGTCAACCGCGGCCCCGCCTCCACCATCAGCACCGACGCGTCCGGGAGCGCGTCGCGGATGCACCGGGCGAAGGTGGAGCCGACCGGGCCGGAGCCCACGATCAGGACGTCGACCACTCGATTCTCACTCAAGGACATCTCCCTCGCTGCCACACGCCGGGCACTCGGCACACACGGGTGCGGGTTGCGGCGCGGGTGAACACCGCGCCCCCAGGACTTCAGACGGGCCCGCACCTCGATCGGATCTCCCCGTGCTGCGGGCCCTGGCAACAGTAAAGCTTTACTGCCCCGGCTGGCAAGAGCACCGGTCCAGGGCCCGGCGATCCCGGCCCGGAACCGGAACCCGGCAAGCGGCCCAGCGCAGGCACGGACCTGCGAAAAGACGAGACCTGCCAAGGAAAGCCCGGAATCATTTCGTGCACAGGCGGGGATGTTCGCGGCCGGGCGGGCAAACAGCCCTCCCAGTTCCGCTAGACTGCCGGCACCACGAACAAGAATCGGAACACAGGTGAACGAACCAGCTAAGAACCGAGTTTCCCGGTCCCGGCAATTCACACACCAGCGCGTTACGATCCACGACGTGGCACGTGAGGCCGGCGTATCCACCGCCACGGTCTCCCGTGTCATCCGCGAAACCGGCTATCCCGTTTCCGCGACCGCAAGGCAGCGAGTGGTCGATGCCGTGCGCAAGCTGGGTTACTACCCGAACGACCTGGCGCGAAGCCTGCTGAGTGAGCGCACGAACAATATCGGCGTCATCGTGCCCGATCTGTCGAACCCGCACTACCCGGCGGTCATGATAGGCCTCGAAGAAATCGCTTCCCGGCATTCCTACTCGGTGATACTGCACACCACCGACGAACAGCCTGAAAAGCTCGCGACCTACCTCAAGTCGCTGGCCTCGAAACGGGTCGACGGGGTGGTGCTCGCGGCGGGCGGTACCGACCCCGACGAAGAATCACTTCGCGCGATCGCGGACATGCGCATGCCGGCCGTGGTCGTCGGGCGCTACACGGACACCCGTTTTCCCACTGTGGAGTCGAACAACCACCTTGCCGGCAAGCTCGCCGCGGAGCACCTGCGCCAGCTCGGGCACCGCCGGATCGGGATCCTCACCGGTCCTCCGGAATCGAGCTCTTCGGCGGACCGGACCGAGGGTGCCATCGCCTTCCTGACCAGCAACGGGGCGCCGGTCGACGAGTCGCTGGTGGTGGGCGGGGACTACCTGGCGGAGAGCGGCTATCTCGCCGCCAGGCAGCTACTCGGGCTCGCCGGCCCGCCCACCGCGCTGATCGCGGCCACCGACCGCATGGCCGCCGGTGCCATGGCCGCGGCACACGATCTCGGTTTGTCGCTGCCTGACCAGTTGTCGATCGTGGGATACGACAACATCGACATCGCGCAGTACCTGCGCCCGGCCCTGACGACGATCTCGCTGCCGGACAAGCTCATGGGCCGCATGGCGATGACGAAGCTGCACGAGCTGATCAACGGCCGCGCCGTGGAGCACCACTCGGTTTTGGACGTTCAGCTGATCGTGCGGGCGTCCACGAGCCCGGCGTCCTGACGGACGCGCGACTCAACGCCGGCTGAGTCCCCAGCGCTTCTCCCGCTCGGCCATCGCCCAGCCGCAGCCGACGACGACTGCCCCGAGGCCGATCATGAGGATCCAGATACCGTTGTCCGCCTGACTCCACGTACCCGCCCCACTGGTCGCGCCAGGTGACACCACATAGCCGACCACTGCCACGCCAAGGCAGGTGCCGATGGATCTGGACGTCGACGCGAGGCTTGCCGCGACAGTGGCGTCTTCCGGCGGAAACGCGGCCAGCACGATGTTGCTGATCGGCGGGTTCACAAACGTGACGCTCCCGGTGATGACCACGTAGGCGAGCGCCACGTACACCAGCGGCGTCGACGGAGTCAGCCCGGTCAGCATCGCGGCACCGGCGCAGATGCCGACACCGGTGAGCACCAGCGGCAGCACGTTCCCCCGTGCTTCCGCCAGACGCGCCGCGAGCGGTGACGCCAGTGCCATCGCCACTGCCGCGGGCACGATGCACAGGCCGGCGACGATGGGGCTCAGCTGCCGCACGTACTGGAGATAGAGGGTGTTTACGAACAACATCGTGCCCATCACCAGGTACACCAGCGCGCCGGCGGCCAGCGCGGCGACGACCGCCCGGTTCTTCAGCCTCCGGTAATCCAGAATCGGATTCCGCGCGACACGTTCCCAGCCGACCAGCCCGCAGAGCCCGACGGCCGCGAGTGAAGCGGCGACCACCACGGCCGGCGAGCCCCACCCCAGCCGCGGCGCCTCGATCATCGTGAACGTGGCCGCGCCGAGCGTCACGAGGATCAAAGCCTGGCCAGGGACATCGAGGGTGGTGTCGCTCCGGCGCGGGATGACCGGGATGTGCCGGCGACCGGAAACGATCATGGCCAGCACGATCGGCACGTTGATCCAGAAGATCGATCGCCACCCGATGCAGTCGGTGAGCAGCCCGCCTGCACAAGGGCCGAGCCCCTGCGTGACACCCATCGTGGCGCCCCAGACGCCGATGGCCCTCGCGCGCTCCTTCCCCGCGCTGAACACCGTCGACAGAATCGCCAGAGCGAGCGGGTTCAGCATGGAGCCGCCGATCGCCTGGAGACTCCTGAAGGCGATCAGCCAGGAAGCGTTCGCCGCCAGACTGCACAGGAACGAACCGATACCGAACGCCGCCAGCCCGAACTCGAAGACCCCCCTGCGGCCCAGACGGTCACCGAGTCCGCCGGACACGATCAGCAAGCTGGCGACGACCAGCGTGTACGCGTCGACGATCCACTGCAGACCGGTGACGCCGGATCCCAGCTCGGAACCGATCCGCGGCAGCGCGACGTTCACGATGGTGCTGTCTATTCCGACGAGGACGACGCTTGCGCAACAGATGACCAAAATGATGTTCGGCCTGATCGGTCCGCTACGCAAGGGCGCCTTCAATACATCTCCTCATGGGAAAAAAAGGGGCGAACCGCGGCTGATCGCGCCGCGCGGAAAAAGAAAGGCAGAAAAAGAAAGGCACTGGCAAGGGCGTTCGGTCCGGCCCCTTCCCGGGGCCGGACCGAACGCCCTGTCCGCCGGCTACTTCACGCCGTGCTCGGCGAGAATCTTCCGGGCTTGCTCCGGCACGTCCATGACGCGCCCCTTCGCGGTCTCCTTGCTGTTCGCGCCGTAATGCGCCATCAGCAGCTCCGCCTCCTCGTCGCCGATGTTGGAGAGCAGGAAGCCCTCGCCCGGCGAGATGTAGCCGCTGGTACCGCGCGGGCAGAGGTGGCCTTCCGATTCCTGGCCGTCCTCGGAGACCAGCACGGCCAGAACCGTGCCACGCGAGACGAAGAACGCGATCTCGGTGTCATGCGCGTGCAGCTCCGTCGTGGCGCCCGGGTCCGCGGTCGCGTCGACGTAGAAGAGCTCCTGTGACTCGCATTCCCCTGCCGAGCAGATGATCTCGGAGTGGAAGCCGGGCCAGTAGCTGTCCGTCTTGTCGGTGTTGGTCCGGTCGATGACCTTGGTCAGTCCCACTGTCCATTCCTCTCAGGTGCGGGTCTCGAGGTCGAGCTCGTCCAGCGTCAGCCCCCGCGCGGCGAGGTGCTCGACGACGACCGACGGCGGGTCGACCCAGACCGTCCCCGCGCCTTCCTTTTCGTTGGTCCCCGCGTAGCAGAAGATGACTTCGCCGGGCTCGGTGTCACTCCGGTTGATTCCGACGTGGATCTCGCCCTTGCCGACGTACCCGAAGGTGCCGGGGTCGCAGTCGGTCGACTTGAAGTCGTTCGTCTCCTCGGAACCCGACAGGTGGGTGTTGTGGCCCGAGAGAAGGTGCCAGATGACTTCGACGTTGTTGTGGACGTGCGCCTGGTTCCGCGCACCCGGCGGCATCAGGGTGTAGCCCATCACGATCTTCTTCGAGCCCGTCGTCTTACCGCTGACGGCGAATTCGATACCGAAACCGGTCTCGAAGCCGAGATCCAGGTCCCGCTTCTCGGGCGGCGGATTGATCTTACTGCGCACTGACTACTCCGTTTCCTCGATTTGCCGCGCGTATTTCTGCACGGACGCTCAGAGAATCCGTGACCGGGACCGGTCCGGCCGGTCCGGCGGGAACTGCAGCGCACTCGCGCTGAGCCCGAGTTCCATCAGGAGCTTCAGCTGGACGAACGCACTGGAATATCCTTCGAGTACCGGGATGTCCCAGCCCCGTTCTTTCAGGCCGGCCCGCACGAACGGCTGCAGCCAGAAGGTTCCCGAACAGCCGAAGGTGATCACCTCGGCGCCGTCCTCGAGTATCGCGCTCTCCGCCGCGTCGACCGCGGCCTCGACCGCTTCGGTCTTCTCGCCGGCCAGTGCGCGCTCCTTCTGGACCGGCAACGAGTTCCGCTGGTCGTCGTATCCGGGACGGCCGAGCGGATAAGGAATCAACCGCATCGACGCGAAACGCTGCTCCATTCCCGCCTGGCGAACCAGATTCCGGTAGTACATCGCGTGGCTCTCCGCCAGGTCGATGACGGAGAACTTCGATCCGACCATGGCCGCGACGTGGAACTGCGCCGTCGCGCACGAGGTGACCGGCACGCCGTGTTCGCGGCCGATCTCGCGCGATTCCAGCGCCCCGGGCTCACCCCCGCCGAGCAGCATGATGCCGTCGTAGTCACCCGACTTGGCGAGCTCCTCGACGATCGCGAGCCGCGCGGCCGCGACGAGCGCGAACTCCTTGCGGTTCTCGACCGGCCAGTCACCATAGGGCGCCAGCGGGCCGGGGTGGAAGTCCCAGTCCACGTCTTCCAGGTACTTCCCGAGTCCGAGGTTCTCGTAGTTCATCAGCAGTTCTTGCTTTTCGCCCCGGACGTTCCACGTCAGGAACTCGCTGTCCTCGGGCAGCCGGAAAGGCTGGACCAGGACAATTCGCCGCCGCCCGCTCATGAGTAGATCGGGGTCAGGGAGGTCTCGATGAACTCCTTCGCGCCCGCGATGGTCGCGGGCGGGTTCGACGCGGCGTCGAGTTCGACGATCGCCCATCCCTCGAAGTTGTGGTCACGAAGTGTCCGGACCCATTGCGGCCAGTCGACTTCCCCCAGGCCCACTCGGGCGAAGAACCGGTGGTGCGACTTGAAGACACCGTCGTCGAGGACCTGCCGGCGCGGTACGCCGGACTTCGCGTCCTTCCAGTGGGTGATCTCGATGCGAGTGTGGTGGTCCTTGAAGATCTCGCTCGGGTTCGAGCCGCCCGTGGTGATGTGCGCGGTGTCGGGGCAAAAGTTCACGTAGATCGGGTCCGTGCAGGCGAGAAAAAGATCGATGTCACGCCGGAGCCAGAGCACCGCGTGCGTCTCGGGGTGAATGGAAAGATTGACCCCGCGCTGAGCGGCGATATACCCCATCCTGTTGAGGACGTCGGACAGCCGCCGCACATAATCGTGATCGATGAAAGTGGGCGGGTCGGCATTCCAGGTCGTGCGAATCGGCAGCCCGGCGATCATGATCGAACAACCGGCGGCGCGCAGGAAGTCCGCATAGTCCGCGACATCGGCGTAAAGCTTCTTTTGCTGCGCTTCGTCCCGCCAGTCGCCGTCGAGCACGAGACCGGTGAAGAACCCGCTGCAGACCTCGAGTCCACGTTCGGCCACCGCGTCCTTGAATTTCTCGGCGCTGCCGTACCGAGTAAGGGCGTTCTGCCAGTGCCCGGGCCCGAAGGTGATTTCGATGCCGTCGATCCCGGATGCACCCAAAATGTCGAGCGCCTTGTCCCAAAATGCTTCGGGCTTGATCACCGTATTGTCGTAGAACTGGTTGAAATCGCTGATTCCCCACAACTCCGTGTCGTAGAGCGTAATCAGGTCGATACCGTACTTGATCTTGCGTTCTTGCACCACGTCCGCACTCTCTCCTCTCCCTTGAGCATCCCCGCGGTCACCGGCCGGCTGAGCCTCGGGATCGCCGTGAACCGGGGTCGCGTGACCGTCCGTGACGGGGCGTCCGGAATCGTGCCCGCAGCCGATAGTAATGCATTACTATTGCGAGCGGTAGGGCTGATGCTCTGCGCGGCGGCGGGACGGGACAGGAGAGAGACCCCCGGAGGGGCGCGTCTTGGTGAGCTTCGAAGGCCTGGGGTGGTGAGGAAACAACCTGGTAAGTGCACGAACGCGCGTCGGCTGCACGCACCCGGAGACGCCATGCCCACCGGGCTGCCACGGCGGGAATGTGGCACGCGTGGATCGTTCGGCGGACAGGGCCAAGTGCCCGTCCCCGACGAGCTGGACGGGCACCGCTGGCCTGCTGCACCTTAAGGCTTGGTACCGCCGATGAGGACGAACGCAAGGACACAGGGACTGTCGGACCGGTTGGACCATGCATGGGCGGTGCCACGCTGGACGAGCACGTCCCCGGCGGTCATCTTCACCTCCGTGGCGTCGAGAACCGCCCAGATCTCTCCACTGAGGACGATCGCGTAGTCGATCGAATCGGTGGTGTGGAACGCCAGGGGCTTGACCTCGGTCCCGTCGGCATCGAACCGCCAGTCCTTGTCCGGTGGCAACTCGAGAACCCGGAACACCGAACCGTTCCGCGTCGGCCCGACGGACAGGGGTTCGTCGGTGGCATACGGGTCGGCGAGCGGCGCGTGGTTGTCGGCAGGGCTCTCGTCTGTGCGCCACAGGTTCGTGACCACGTAAGCAGGGGTACCGTGCCCGACACTCGCATGTGGACACTCCTCGTCCATGACGATGGTCGACTTGCCCGTCGCGTCGAGACCCGTGACCAGGCGGCGCACTTTCGTGGTGCCCGGTGCGGGCTCCAGGCCCGCGGTGAAGGGGTTGTACTCGGCCACAAGAACTCCTCGGGAACGGCTCGTGGCGGCTCGGCGGAGCCACCGGTCGCCTGGACGGTAAATCCGTTCCCAGGGCGCGGCTATCCGGATGCGGCGCTCGTTGTCCGGTTCTGGCGCCGCTTACGGTTCCCGGACCACGTGCGCGCGGATCCGCCCCTCCGCGTCAGTCCACCCCTTCGAGCGCGCGAAGGCGTTCATACCCTCGAATTTCGTCAGCCAGCCCGTGTCGTTTTCTCCGCCGGCCAGCGTTTTCACGACGAGCGGCGGGATTCAGACGGACGACCCGGTGTCGTCGGCAACGCACCCTTCCCGCTCGACGATCGCCGTCAGCTCCACCACGTTCAGTCCTGTGTGGACACTGAACGAGGTGAACTCTTCGGCGTTTTCCAGTGCAAGCCCTGCCCTGCCGACGCGGATGATCACGAACTCTCCTCGCGCTGGTAACTGAGGTAGCCGACGACGGTCAAGGTGAGCTGCCGCAGCGAAGCATCCCAGTCTCCCTCATAGGCGGACTCCGCGGAGCTGCCCAGGCCCAGGTAACGAGCGAGCACACTGTAAGCGACTGTGAAGGACCACGAGATCGCCTCCTCCACGTCGGGCGCGGCGATTTCATCACCCACTTCGCGCAGCCGCTCCGCCCAGTGCTCCACCATGACCGCATGCCCTCGCTTGCCCATGGCCGCGATGCGCTCGTTCCGGAGTGCCGCCACCATGCTCGGCCTCAACACGGCGGCATGGTCACTCAACAGCGAGCCGACCACCCGCACCAGCCAGTCCACCCGGCCGGGGAGATCGTGCGCGATCCCTGGCGCGGTCATGCGCGCTCGCACGTCGTCGACCATCGCCTCGACGCCCTGCTCGTGCAGGTGCTCGACGAGGTCCTGCTTGCCCGCGAACCGGTTGTAGATCGAACCGATGGATACGCCGGACCGCTCGCTGACCTCGTCGAGGGTGAACCCGTCGTTTCCCCGCTCGGTCCAGAGCTCGCGGGCGGTGCCGACGATCCGCTCGAGCGTCAGCTTGCTCCGTGCCTGTCGTGGTGTGCTGGGGCCTGCCATGCTTCACTTCTGTGGGATTTCGTCCGGGTCCGCGGCCGTGCTGATGGTGCGCGGTTCATCCCATCGCACGTAGCCGTGGCCCAGCATATCCACCGAGGACCGGCCGACCAGCACCTCGTAGAGCGCGCCGTCGTCGATCACCCAGGCCCCGCCGGCGTCGAACCATCCGGCGAAGGCGCGGACCGGCAGCGTCAGGCGGGTAATCCCGGTTTCGCCCGCTTCGAGGTGGACCCGGGCGAACTCGGCCAGCCGCGTCCACGGCTGGTGCGCGCGCCGCACGTAGACCTGGAACACCTCACTGGTGGCCCTGGTCCCGTCGTTGCGTGAGCGCACCGTGACCCCGACCGAGCCGGGGCGCGCGCCCTGTTCGATCGTCACCGAGTCGACAGTCACCCGCCCGTACCCGAGGCCGTGGCCGAACCCGAACCGGGGAGCCGTGCCGGTCGCTTCGAAATGCGCGTGGCCGACCGGTTCGCTTCGGTCGTAGTCCAGCGTTAGATCGGTGTCGAGCTCCTGTCCCCAGCCGGCGTGGTCCTGGTCGCGTACCGCGATGGTCACCGGCAGCCGGCCGCCGGGCTCCTCCGCGCCGACGATGATGCCGGCCAGCGCCTCGGCCGCGGCCTCCCCGCCGTACCACGACATGAGCACCGCGCCGGCGTCGTCGGCCCACGGCATGTCGACCGCCCTCGAGGCGTTCACGACCACGACGACGGGCTTGCCCGTCCTCGTGAGTTCGCCGATGAGCGCCTCCTGGTCTTCGCCGACCCCGCTGGCGGCGAGGTCCGCGCTCTCACGGGAGGTGCTCTCGTCGTCGCCGACAATGACTACGGCTAGATCACTGTCTTCGACGAGCCGCATTGCGCTCCCGAGAGCCGCTTCCCGCGAGTCCTGCGGCGTCAGCACTGTGAGCGAGAGGGCCTGGACGTGGCTCGCCTCGAAGTCTGCGGTCGCCGCCAGAACCACCTCGTCGCCGGCTTCGAGGTCCACCCATGCGCGCTCCGGCTCGCTCCGGGCGACAACTCCCATGACGTCCGCGGGCGCGGGCGCCGGGCGGGTCACGACCTCGCGGCCGTCGATTTCGAGACGGAGCTGACCGGTCCCGGCGACGCCGAACTCATACCTGCCGGTTGCCGGAGCCTCGACGACGGCCCGCACCCGCACCCGTCCTTCGGTCCGGGTGGATCCATACCGCGGAATCCGGTGGAACCACACGAAACTCGCGGCCGTCCGCACCTCCTCCCGCGCGGCTTCACCGGCCGGTTCGTAAGTGACGAGCACACCCCTCTCACCGCTCGGGGTGCGCGGGCGGACACTCGCCAAAGGACGGTGCTCTCGCACGGGGATACCTTGTGCCCAGGCGATTTCGGTCGAGGTGCCCTGGCATCTGCCGGCGAGGGCGGTGACGAGGTCGGCCGGGTCCCTAGCGGGAGCGACCCGTCCGAAGGTGCCGCCCTGCAGGGTCAATCGCCGCGCGAGAGGTCCGATCACAGCGATCTTGCGTGTCATGCCCGGGACGACCGGGAGCACGGCCTGGTCGTTCTTCAGCAGCGTCGTGGCCATGGTCGCCGCTTTGACGAGCACAGCGTCCGCATCGGCAGAGCGGGCTTCCTGACGACGCCGGAGCCACGAACTCAGCGCCCGGATCCGGCGGATCATGTCTTCGAGGCGCTCCGGGGTCACCTCGCCACGCTCGACGGCACCGGCGAGGAACGAGCCGAAATGCCTTGCCGGGCCTGGCATTTCGAGGTCCACCCCGGCATTCGCCGAAGCGGGCCCGTCCTCGATGCCGAACCAGTCCGACGTGAGGACGCCGTCCCAGCCCCACTCCCGCTTCACTACATCGACCAGCCTGGGATTCGCCACGCAGGGCACACCGTTGAGCCGGTTGTAGGCGGTCATCATCGCCCGCGCACCGCGTTTGGCGGCGAACTCGAAGGGCACGAGGTAGGTCTCGCGCAGTACCGGGGTACTGACCGCGCTGTTCATGGCACGTCGTCCGGTCTCGGTGTCGTTCGCGACCAGGTGCTTCGGACTCGCGGCGACGCCCTGTGCCTGGATCCCCCCGATCATGGCCGCGGCCAGCCGGCCGGTGAGCAGCACCTCCTCGGAGTACATCTCGAACGCCCGGCCCGAGAAGGGATTCCGCGGCACACCCAGGTTCGGCCCCAGCAGCACGTCGATGCCACGCTCCCGGGCCTCGCCGCCCAGCAGGAGACCCAGCTCCCGGGCGATCTCCGCCGACCAGGTCGCGGCGATCGCGGTCCCGCTGGGGATCAGCGTCGACCGGTCTCGCTCGTCCAGGGTGAGGCTCACGACGCCCAGCGGGCCGTCGGCCAGTACCGCGGCGTCGATGCCGAGCGCGGGCACCGCGACAGTCGTGTGCGAGTCCGCTCCGGCCGTTGCCGGAGCGGACTTCACGGGATCAAGGCCCGTAGCGGGGTCGGGCATGATCAGCGATCCCGGAACGCGGGAATGACGTCACGGCCGAAGAGTTCCATGGCCTGCGCGGTCATCGCCGCCCGGAAGGGGGTGAGCGGACCGCCCATGAACCCGCCGAGCACGTTGCCGATCCCGATCTCGCGGTAACGCCGGAGCTGCTCGGTCACCGACTCCGGGGTGCCCCACAGGCACCAGGTCCGCTTCCATTCCTCGGTCCGGGCATCGGGTGCGTCGCGGAGTCGCACATTGCCGATCGTCTCCGCCTTCTTGTTCGCGACGTGCTCCCGCTCGACCGCCGCCTGGTACTCGTCGACGAGCCTGTCCAGCTCTTCGCGGGCGCGTTCTTCGGTCTCGGCCAGGTGCACGAACTGGAACGAGACCGAGGTCCATTCGAGCGCGTGCGTGACGACCTCGTCGGGATGCCCGGCGGCCAGCAACGCCGTCTGGTAGTCCGCGAAGTGGCTTTTGACGTGCGACACGGGATCCAGCCCGGCCAGGACGGGCGGGGTGAAGGTCGGGATGAACGCGGGCTGGGCGAACCGCGCGGCCCGTTCGACGCTGGAGGGCCGGGCCGCCACGGACATCATCGTCGGCCGCGGCCGGGTGTAGGGCACCGGGACGATCCGGGACACGACGGTGCCCCGGTACCTGCCGTTGTCGAACACGACCGGATCGTCGTCCGGTTGCTTGGCCCACAGGCGTTCCACGATCTCCAGGTTCGACCGGGAAAGCTCGGACGCCTCCGTGAAGTCCACCCCGAAGCCGATCATCTCCTCGGGCGTGGTGCCGCTGCCGACGCCGACCAGGATCTTGCCGTGGGTCAGCTGGTCGAGCAGTGCGAGCCGTTCGGCGAACCGCACCGGATGGTGCAGCGGGACGGTCTGGACGGAGAACCCGAACCGCATCCGCTCGAGCCGCCCGGCGAGGTAGGCCGCGAACATCATCGGGTCGGACGCGGGCGGCGAGTAGCCGGTGAAGTGGTGGTCCGGCAGGAAGACGGCGTCGAAACCGTTCCGTTCGGCGTCCACCGCGTGCTCGGTCATCGCGCGGATGACCGGCGCGTCTTCGGCCGGGCCGGCGGAGCGGGTGGTGAGAAAAACCGAGAAGTGCATTGTGGACTCCCGTCGTGCTGGATTCAGGGCCGGCTGAGCTCGCCGGCGGCGCGCAGCAGCTCGCCGGCTAGCTGTACGGCCACGGCAGGACTTTCGCCGCGCCGGATGTCATCGAGTACGAGCGCGAGTTCGACCGATCCCGCGGGGCCGAACACGGGGACCTGGATGGAGGTGATCTCCGCTGGATCTCCGGCCGCCGGACTGGCGGCGGCCGCGAGCTCGCGCCACAGGTTCACGAACGAGCCGCGCGCCGCGGTGCTTCCTCCGGCGAGCCCCTCGAACCGCCTAGCGATGCCAAAGCCGGTGGAGATCCCATAGCCCCGTGCGCGGGTCCGTTCGAGTACCGAGCCGATCGCCGCGCGGTCGACGGCGCCCACGAGGTGCCGCGAGTTTTCGGTCCAGGTCCGCCGCCGCTCGTCGTCCCAGGCGACGAAGACGCTCCCGAACGGGGCAGCGAAAGGAAAAACGGCTGCGCGAAGCGGCTTCGCCGGCCGAGGCGAAGCACCACCGAGTGCGACCACGGAGTCGCCGGCGACTCCACTCACCCGCACGCGTCTGCCGATCCGCCGCGCCAGCGCGTCGAGCGTTCCTTGCCCGTTCTCGATGATCGCGAGCCGCCTCGCGAGGCGAGCCGGGTCGAGGTCAGTGCCGGGCGCGGCGAACCTTCCGTACCCACCGCGGAGAAAGAGCAACGGGAGCCCGGAGTCACCGTTCCCGACGCCGAAAGCGGTGACCTTCCCGACCGCCAGACTGTGATCTCCGAGAGACGTCACCTGGGTGATGTCGGCGTCGAACCAGGCGAGCGCACCGGCCGGGCGCGGGATGCCCGCCTCCCCGGTGACCCAGGCCCCCTTCGCGAACCGATCCGCATCCTTCTTCGCGACAGCGCGGCAGAGTTCTTCGTGGCCGTCCCCCAGCACGCTGGCGGTGAACCGACCGGCGTCCGCGATCCGGGGAAAGGTGCCCGATTCGCGGCCGGGGAAGAACCCGACCAGCGGCGGATCCTGTGACACGGCGGTGAAGGTGCCGACGACCATGGCGACGGGCTCACCGCGGACGTCGACCGACGAGATGAGCGTGACGCCGGTCGGGAACTCGCCGAGGACGGTCTTCCACCACCCGGTCTTGTTCGTCTCGGTCATGCTGTGCCCTCTTCCTGGAAGCCCCATATTAGAACCTGAGTTCGTGTTCTAATATTGCGAAAATAGCGCCCACTCGCGCGGGTGTCAACGTGGTCCGCGGCGGTGTCCACGGCACCGCCGGTCGAGCGCTTCACCCGCGCGCGGCGTTGCCGGGTCATGGCCGGACAGAACCGGTCCAGGCCGAGCGAACGACGTCCAGAACCGCGCTTTCGGTTACCGGACGGGGATTCACGTAGGGCCGCGCCAGCACTTCGTGCACGACGAGCGGGATGTCCTCTTCACGCATCCCCAGCTCCGCAAGGGAGGTAGGTGCCCCAAGCCGCCGCGCGAGAGAAGCGATCGCGCGGGCCGGCGCGCTGTCGCCGGTGGCACGGGCGAGCGCGGCGGTCGCCTCCGGCGCGGCGGGCAGGTTGAACGCCAGGACATGCGGCAGGACAACGGTATGCGTCGCCGCGTGTGGCAGGTCGAGCATGCCGCCGAGTACGTGGCAAAGCTTGTGGTGCAACGACATCGTGGTGACGCCGAGCACCGATCCGCACAGCCAGGCCGCGTAGAGGGCACTCGCGCGGGCGTTCCGGTCTCCGGGGGTCGCGTGCAGCCGTGGTAAGGCGGCCAGCATCGCCCGCGCTCCCTCCTCGGCCATCAACGAAACGACTGGAGAAGCATCACGCGCGTACAGCGCTTCGGCGGCGTGCGCCACCGCGTTGAGCCCGCTGCTCACCGACACCGCGACCGGCAGCTCGTGCGACAGCAACGGGTCGTAGAGCACGCATCGCGCGACGACCGCCGGGTCCCGCCCAGTCCGTTTCACGCCCTGGTCCGTCAAGCCCCACACCGGAGTCATCTCGGAGCCGGCGTACGTGGTCGGCACGGCCAGGATCGGGAGCTGGTTCCGCAACGCCAGCCCCTTGGCGAGGCCTGTCGTGGAACCGCCACCCACCGCGAGCAGACCGTCCACTCCGGACAGTAGTGTCTCGGCGGCCACGACGGACTCGACAGGCACGTGCATCCGCGCGCCTGGGAATACAGCCGCGATCCGGTCTCCCAGCGGAGCCGCGACCGACCGTGCGAGAGCCTCCTGTCCAGGTGTGCAGAGCAGAAGAATCCGCTTCAGCCCAAGACGCTCGGCCTCCGCGCCGATCTCGTGTGCTCGCCCCTCGCCGAACACCACCCGCACCGGGAACGGCTGGTGGTCGAACTCAGCCGGAACCATCGCCCTCCTCGGGTTCGATGACGATCCGCGGCGTCGCGAGCACGAACGGAACGGTTACGCCGTACTGGCGGGCGAGGTCCTCGTCCCGGGATTCGGTGAAGTCGGTGAGCAAGCTCTTGCGCACCGCGAACACCGCGTCCGAGTCGATGTAAGGACTGCCGGCCACGAACAAGTGCGTCGTGAGCGCGCGATGCCCCTCGGCCTTGGCGATGAAGTGCACGTGCGCGGGGCGGTACGGATGACGGCCCGTCGCCTTCAGCAGCTCGCCGACCGGCCCGTCCTGGGGAATCGGATAGTGGCTGGGCACGACGGTCCGGAACCAGAACCGCCCGCCCTCGCCGGTCCGGAACAGGCCCCGCCCGTTCCCCGGCGGCTGGATGCCGGGTTGCTGCACGTCGTAGAACCCGTCCTCGGTGCACTGCCACACGTCGACTTCGGCGTCCACCAACGGTTTCCCGTCGGTGGACAGCACCGTGGCGTCGATCACGCACGGCCGGGCACCGCCCAGCAGGTCGATCGACTCACCGTTCTTCCGCTGCGGCGAAGCGACCATGTGGAACGGGCCGAGCACGGTGCTTTCCGTGCCCTCCTGCTGGCCGTTGATCGTCTCGGTGAGCATGGAAACCCCGAGCACGTCCGACAGCAGCACGAACTCCTGCCTGGTGTCGTCGCACTTCTGCCCGATCCGGGTGAGGAATTCGATCGCGTACTCCCACTCCGCCAGTGTCGGCCGGAACTCGAACACCAGATCGTGCAGATGCGGCACGAGCAGGCGCAAGAACGCGCGGAGTCTCGGGTCGGTGGTCTCCTCGAAGCTGGCGAGGACCGCATCCGTGGCGGTGTCCTCGTTGTAGTCCACGGTTCTCACTCCTCCCCGGGATCGAGCGCGGTTCGCTGGTCGGCGTCCGCGGTCCCCCGCCGCCAGTAACCCCGGACATCCGCCTGTTCCGGGGCAAGACCTAGTTCCCGCCTCAGATAACGCCGCACGGGAACCAGTTCCGTCGCCTCGCCACGCGCCCAGACGTAGCTCGCGGTGAGGTCTCCTTCGTCGCGCATCGCCGCGACCGGGTCACTGATCCACCGGATCGTCACGTGTGCTGCTCCGACCTGGTCCAGATACGCACGGTCTTCCTCGTCGGCCAGCCACGCCAGCAGCGTGATCCGCGCCGGGTCAGGTGCCTCCTCGATCCACCGGCAGGCCGCGGGAAGCGCTGTCTCGTCGGCGAGGAGGAGCACGCGCCCGGCATCGGCGGGCAGCGCCGCCGTACCCCGCGGGCCACCCACGTAGAGCCGGTCACCCGGTCGCGCGCGTGCTGCCCAGGCCGTGGCCGGGCCTTGGTCCCCGTGCACCACGAAATCCAAGTCCAGTTCGCGGGCATCCGGGCGCCAGGCGCGGGGAGTGTAGTCACGCGACGGACGGCCTTCGGTGTCGGGAAAGAAGACCTTGACGTGGTCGTCAGGCGACGGAGAGGAGAAACCATCGAGCTCCTCCCCGGTGAGGGTGACGCGCACGAAAGACCGGCTCAGCTGGTGGACCCGGCTGACCGTGAGATCACGTCCGCGAGCGTCCAGCCGGCGGCGCGGCCTGGAGTACCTGTTCACGATCAGACCGGCGGCGGGACGAACAGTCCCTTGTCGACGTCGTTGAACGACCGGGCCGCGACGAACTCGTTCATCTCGTTCGCCGTGCCCCACTGGTCGATGATCTCGGCGTTGGTCAGGTCGTGCACCGAAGGATGCCAGGTGTCCTCGTCGACGAGCTCGAGTTCAGTGGTGTATTCGACGGTGTTTCCCACCGGATCCAGGAAATAGCTGAAGGTGTTGTCCCCGGCGTGGTGCCGGCCCGGCCCCCACACCTTCTCGACCCCGTTCCGCAGCATCCGCCCGGAGCCGCGCATGTACTCGTCGATGCCCCGCATCTCGAACGAGGCGTGGTGGAGTGCGACGTGCGGTCCACGGGCGACGGCGAAACTGTGGTGCAGCGCGTTGCAGCGCAGGAACCACATGAACTCGCCGCGGGCACCGATGCGGAGGGTGTCCGACAGCCGGAAGCCCAGATGCTTGACGTACCAGGCAACGGTGGCCTCCGGCTGGGCCGAGTTCATCACCACGTGCGAGAGGCGGACCGGAATCGGCTCGCGTTCCTCGATGCGCCGGTGGACGCGGGTCTCGACGCCGGCCGACACCTCGACGACGCGGCCGTCACCGTCGAAGAACCGCACACCGTAGCCACCGCCGAGGGTTTGCAGTGCCTTCGGTTCGTGCACGAGGTTGACACCGGCGCCCGCGAGCCGTTCGGCGAGGAGGTCCACATCGGCCGGAGTCGCCGCTCCGAAGGCGACGAGGTCGAGGCGTTTCTCGGGGCTCTTGCGCAGCCGCACGATGTAGCGTTCCGGGGAACCTTCGGCGGCCAGGAAGCGGACATCCGTGTCACCGCCGACGTCGGTCAGGCCCCACAGGCCGGTGTAGAACGCGCGTTGCCGTTCGAAGTCGGGCATCGCGATGTCGACGTGCCGCAGGTGCGTGATCAGGTGCTCGGTCATGAGCTTTCTCCGGTTCGCGAAGGGACAGTGGGCTGCAGGCGAGCACAGAGCCAGGTCACGATCGTCGGCATGACGGGCCCCTCCCCCATGTGCCCGCCAGGGAACATCCGCGCGGTCTTGGGATCGCCGTACCGCAGGCTCAGCGGGATGTCGTCGGAGGAGTTCTGCTTGTCCGCCACGCCGTTCACCATCAGCAGCGGCGCGGAAGGCCGATCGAGCAGGCCTTGGTCCAAAAGGGACAGTTCAGGGCACCGCGCGACGTAGTCGGCGAACGTGTGTCCGCCGAAGATCCGCGCCCTCGTGGCCATCAGGTCCATCAGGTACGAAGACGCGTTGCGGGACTTCTCCTGCCATTCCGGCTGGAAGGTCAGGTGCACCCCGCCGCCCCAGTTCACCGCCGCCGCGAGCTCGTCCTTGTGCACGTAGGCCAGTTTCATCGCCCAGTAGCCGCCGAAGGAGAGCCCGAGCGCCGCGCACCGCCCGGCGTCGAGATCGCTGTCCGCAAGCCAGCCGAACACCGGCTCCCACATCCGCTCGGCGTCCGCGCTCGCGAGTACCGGGGCCTCCCCCACGCCCGGCATGTCCACGTGCAAGGTCGCGAACCCGTGTTCCCGCAGCAAACGACCACGGGCGTAGGACTCTTCCTTCCACACGTCGATGCCGCCCCACATCATCACGACCGGCGGATGCGTGACCCCAGCAGGCCTGGCCACGTGGAAGACGACCTTTTCGCCTTCACCCGCGCGTCCCCGGAACGGGACTTCGACGCGCTCGACCGGGGGAGATTCCAGAGCCATGGCTTGACCGAAGTATTCGCGGGCACGGTCGTAGCACGCCAGCTTCGCCGGATGGACGGGCGAGGGATAGCGTCCAACGGCCGAGAAGACGTACGCCTGGAAATAGGCGCCACGGGCGGCCTCGCGGTCACCGCGTTCAGCGGCTTCCACGGCGGCGGCCGCGAACTTCCCGGCGCCCCGAGTCCAGTCCTCGGCCCAGGTTTCCGGGTCGGTGCCACGAAGATCGCCGATCACGCGGGTCGCGGCTTCGACGTCGATCGCGCTGAAGGGGTTGCGCCGGATCTTCAGGTGGGCGTACAGCCATTCCTTGGCGTCGGGAAGCGACCGGCCTTCACCGACGGTTTCCTTGAGGTCCTGGAGTTCACTGGTTTCAGAGTTCATCGGGGATCACCGGGAGGAGGAGTCGGGACGGGTATCGGGTGTTGTGGAAGATCTTGTGCAGCGTGGTCTTCGCACTGTTGACGTGGTAGGGCACGTATTCGGCGTTGGTCGCGCCGGCGACACCGGTCGGGGCGTCCATGCTCATGACGTCCAGGCAGATCCGGTGTCCCTTGCGGAACTGGTTCGCGGTCGCGAGGATCTCGATGTTGTACTCGACGACCTCGCCGGGCCGGACGGCCTGCCGTGCCGCCCTCGTCAGTTTGTGGAAAGGCTTGTACGGCAGGGAACGCTCGTCGTCCAGCGCCCGGTTCGACGCTTTCAGCCAGCCACGGGTCAGCTCCCGCTCCGGCAGGTCCCTGCGTACGTCGCGTTCACCCTCGCGCACGGTCTGGACATGGTCGTCGGGACCGACATCGCTCAACGCCACGATCCAGTTGGTGTCCTCGGCATCGATCGACGCGAACAGCTTCAGCGAGGACGGGCCGACGACCGTGAGGTCTTCGTTCAGCGGCGCCGAGAGAAAACGCAGTCGCGAGACCTGGCGGGTCTGGGAAAGCGGCATCTGGACGAACGCGTCGGGCGGGATCCGATCGTCCACGGAGGACGGCGTGAACGGCTCGGTACGCAACCGCTCCCAGCTGTCCAGATAGAACGGCGTCCACTGGGTGCCCGGCAGCGGCCAGTCCGCGTCGGTACGCCATTCGTTCGCGCCCTGCAGCCAGTAGCGGACGGCCGGTTCCTCGACGACGCCGGTGTCCATGCCCTTCAGCCAATGGTCGTACCAGCGCAGGATTTCGCCGTGCAGCCCATGGAACGGACGCTCGATGTGAGCGGGCCCGGCGAGCAGCATCTTCTTCGTGGTCCGCAGGTGTCGCCAGTAGGTTTGGGCACCCTGCAGATGGGTCTTGTAGGTGTAGCCGTACCAGCCCGACCCGGTGTAGACGGGGATGTCGATCCCCCCGATCTCCCGCTCCGAGCGGTCCGCTTCCCCTTCCGGCACGTAGGGGTCGATGAGCACGTTGAAGAAGGTGGGCAGGTGCTGCCCCTTCATCGTGACGACGTTGTACAGATGCGGGTGAAGCTTGTAGTCGTCGTTGGCCATGGCTTCGCGCCACAGCTGCTCACGCTGTTCGTCCAGCTCCCCCGGCGCGCCCTTGTCCTGGTGGAAGACCCCGAAATGCGAGACAAGGTAACGGAAGAGATGCAGCACTCCGCCGGGGTACTCCTCACGGAAGCCGCCGAGCGTGCCGTACGCGCCACGCGGGTCGAACGGGAAGATCGCCTTGAGGTGCGGCGGACCTTGCCGGGCGACGTACATCTGCTCGGCGCCGAAACCGGAGATCCCGACCATGCCGACGTTCCCGTCACACCACGGCTGCCGGGCGATCCACTCGATGAGGTCGTAGGAGTCCCACTCACGGGAGCCACCCGAGCCGGCTTTGCCGATACCACGCGGCATTCCGATCACATGGATGTAGCCGCGCGAGACCAGGAACCTGGTGTCACCGGCCTCTTGCGGGCCACACCAGGCAGAGGACCACGAAGGCTGCGGGGGCAGCGCCTCGGCCAGCGCGGGCCCCTGGATGTCCTTGTTGTAGATGGCAAAGGCGAGCAGGGCGGGCAGTGGTTCCGCGGTGTCGGGCCGGTAGATGTCGACGCAGAGTTCGACCCCGTCGCGCATCGGAACTCGTACGTCCCGCTCGACGATCAGCTTGTCGTAGTCGGGTTCTCGGGTGTACTCGCCGGGCAGGCGCTCCGCCGAGGCGGGGCGGAGGGCGGGCAGATCGGGTGACACGGTGAACTCCTTGCTGGGGTGTGGTTTCACGCCGGGGCGGCCAGGGCCCGGTGAGCACGTTCTTGCAGCGGGTAGACCTCGGCGTGGCGCCCGGCACGCTCGAGCTCGCCGATCCGGACCGACGTGTCGACGACCAGGCGGCACCGTTCCAGCCGCCGGTGCCCGAAGCCGGCGAGCGCCTTCTCCACGACCGGCTCGGCGCCGAGCTCGGCGGCGAGGACCACCGCGTCCTCGATCGCGAGCGCTGCGCCACTGACCAGCTGAGGCGACGGGGCGTGCGCGGCATCTCCGATCAGCACGGACCGCCCGGCGTGCCACGGACCGTCCACGAGCACGACCTGGACCGGGCGGCGCACGATGCCG
The DNA here is from genome assembly GCF_007713735.2 of Amycolatopsis acidicola. Taxonomy (GTDB): domain Bacteria; phylum Actinomycetota; class Actinomycetes; order Mycobacteriales; family Pseudonocardiaceae; genus Amycolatopsis_E; species Amycolatopsis_E acidicola. The sequence continues at coordinate 53,449 of NZ_VMNW02000020.1, forward strand.
GCGGGCTCGGTGATCGTCTCCCGCAGCTCCGCCACGCGGCCTCCGAAGGGCGAGAGGAGTTCCCGCATCGTCGAGGCCAGCGTGTCCTCCGGCAGGGCGTCGCTGGGAGCGTCGTTCTCGGTGACGAACACGTAGGCCTGTTCCTCGGAGATCGGCACGACCCCGGCCCCGTGCCGGGCGCCCGCGAAGGTGTGGAGCATCGTGGCCCACTCCGGGCGCGGGACGAGTGCCCGCCACACCATCTGACCGGTGAATCGGGGCTCCCCGGGGATACCGAGCAGCGAGCGGGTGCCCGACCGGATCCCGTCGGCACCGACCACCACGTCGACCACCCGGACCCGGCCATCGCTCAAGGTGACGACACTCCGGTCCGGCTCTTCGTCGATCGCGGTCACGGTCGACTCGGTCCGGATTTCGGCGCCGGCGTCCAGGGCGGCGTCCCGCAGGACCCGGTGCAGGGCGGGGCGCGCCAGCCCGACCTGTGCTGGCCGTCCCTTGCCGAGCAGGCTCGGCAGGTCGATCGTGTTCCGCACAACGCCTTCAGCGTCACAGTTGGCGATCTGCTGGACGCCGTACCCCTCGGCGATGCAGCTGTCGGCGAGCCCGAGGCCGTCGAGAGCACGAAGAGACGGCGCGGTCAGGCTCAGGCCCCAGCCGGCGATCATGTGGCCCGCGCTGATCTCCACGACCTCGACGTCGTGGCCTGCCCTCGCCAGCGCGACGGCGTGGGTGAGCCCGGCGATCCCCCCGCCCACGACGAGCGCGGTCCGGGTGGTGGATGAGTTCACGGCAGCTCCAAAACACCGAGGTCAGTGGGTCCGGGGCCGAGAGTAGGTCGCCGCGCGATCCGGAACTATCCGCTTCCGGCGGCCGGTGGCCGGTTTTCGTGCCCAACTTCCGCGTCCACAGTGGACAAAGCAATGCGGCCGCCCCCGCGATGGTGGGGCGGCCGCATTGGCGGGAAGTCTCAGAGACTGGTGACCAGCCGGGAGCCGAGTTCCTCGGCGGTCCGGCGCAGCAGGGCCTGCTGCTTGCCGATGATGTCGAAGGCGTCGTCGTGGTCGTTGAAGTGGAATCCCTCCCACTCGCTGGAGATCACGCCCGAGTAGCCGGCGCGCAGGTAGACGTCCATGATCTCGCGGATCGGCACCGACGGTTCGTCACCGTGCTCGTCGATCTCGTAGAACTTTCCGTGCGTGTGCACGGTCCATTTCATGACCTCCAGCCAGTCCTCCGGCTTCTGCTGCCCGAACAGACCCGCGGCGTTGACCATGATGTCGTGGGCGAACTTCTCGCCGCCGAACCGCCTCGCGAGGTCACCGAACGCCTGCCGTTCGGCGCCGATCTCGGCATCACTGAGCAGCGGGCCGCGTTCCAGGCCGGCGTCCCACATTTCGTCGATCGCGTTCAGGAGCTTCTCGTCCGCGCCCTGCGCCCGGAACCGGGACAGCAGGGTGCGCGGCACCTTCCGCATCGAGACGCCCCAGTCGGGGATGAACCCCAGGTAGGGCGAACCGAGCTTTTCGTAGCGTTCCAGTAGCGCCTGGATGATCGGATGCCGGACCGAGTGCTTGCTGTGGATCTCCATGCCCAGCCGGACGTCGTTGGCTTCCGCGACCGGCAGCAGCCGCTCCATGTCGTCCGGCGTGACCGAGTACTGGACCCGCAGCACCGGGAAACCCAGCCGGTGGGCGACCTCGATCTGGGCGCGCATGTACTCGACCATCTCGTCGTCGGTGAGCGCCCGGTCGCGCCGGAGATAGGCGTCCGCGTTGGCGCCCAGGGCGCTCGGCTTCAGCCCGGTGTCGGCGAGGAGTTGCTTGAACCCGTTGACGAACTCGTCGGTCACCGCCGGGAAATCCCGGATGGACTGGAAACCGACGATCTCCAGTCCGGGCCCGAGCCCGCGCTCGGCAACCTTGCGCACCAGGTCTTCGAACGAGTACCGCCTGCCGTGGAAGTCCCGGGTGAAGCTGTACAACGTCACACCCTGCATCGGTGTGCCGAGCCGGACATCGGCCGCCGTCATGAGCGCACCTCCGTGGTGAGTCGTTTCGTGTTGCTCTCGGTGATCACGAGTGGCCCGCCGGGCACCGGCAGATAAGGGATCGACAGGCTCAGTCCCGCCTCCACCTCGTGCTCTCCGGGCCCGACAGTGGTCTCGACCGCGACAATGCGCGCGCTGTCGAGCACGTACCACCACTGCTGCCATTCCTCCGCGAGCCCGGCTTCCGTGTATTCGGCGCCGTTGACCCCGAACCGGAGCTTTTCCCGCGGGATCTCCGTTCCGTCGATGGTGAGCCGGAGGTTCAGCACCGAGCACAGGGGAAGCGCGCGGTACCAGGGCATCCGCACACTTACCTCCACTCCCCGCTCGGACACGTGCATCGGCACGGGCTCGACCAGCTGATCTGCGAGCATCGTCGTCCTTTCCGCTTGCTCTCGACGCCGGGCACGGACGTCAGTCCAGCCCCGGCAGTCCCTTCGCCGCGGCCTCGGCGGCCCGCAGCACCAGCGCGACGCTGGTCAGGGTGGGGTTTCCGGCGGTGGGGGTCGGGATGACCCCGTTCCCGCCGAGGTACAGGTTCGACAGTCCCCAGACGCGGGAGGTGTCGTCGGTGACGCAGGTGCCGTCGTCGGCCGCGCCCATCCGCACGGTTCCCTGGTAGTGCAGGGAACTTCCGGGTTCCAGGATCAGCTGGTGATCCGGATCGCGCAGCCTGCCGATCGCCGCGGCGCTGCGCCGCAGGAAGATCTTGGCCCGTTCGATGTTCTTCTCGTCGGTCTCGGACAGTCCGTACTCGATCGTCATCGCCGGCATGCCGTAGAAGTCCCGGGTCTCGTCGGAGAAGACGACCCGGTCTTCCGCGCGGAGATCCTTCTGCACGAAGTACCCCAGGCCCACGGACTCCCGGTTCACGCCAGCGGCCTGCTCCTCTTCCGACAGTGGGACCGGTGACAGGTCGAACTGCATGACCTGCCCGTGGAAAGGGTGCACCTCGTCGCTGAACGGGATCCAGTAGATGCCCGCCACCGGGTCGTCCCCGCCCCGGGTGCGCTCGTCCGGCTCGTCCAGTTCGATGTCGACCAGACCCATCACCTGGGTGTGGTCGTTGAGGTACCGGCCCAGCGCGCGGGGCCGGATTCCCGACGCCCACAACAGTTGCGGCGTCCGGAACGAGTCGGCGGCGACGAGCGCGAGGCTCGTCCTGATCTGCCAGACCTCACCCGAGGACTGGTCGCGCACCTCGACCGCACGCACCTCGTCGCCGTCGACGACCAGCCGGGTCGCGAGTGTTTCCGCCCGCAGCCGGACGTTCGCGCCGCCCGGCAGGTGCGCCCAGATCGCGGCGGGCCCGGTCCACTCCCGGTGCTCACCCGCCCGGACCGCGAGCGGCATGGGCGCGGGCAGCCGGCCGATGGGCGCGGCCGCGGCGTACTCGGTGCGAAGGCCGTCGAGGACCTTTTGCCCGGCTTTGCTTACCGGATAAGCGTTCTGAGTGACCCGCAGGAGCGCCTGCGCGTCCGCCAGCAGCGCGGACCACTCACTGTCGGGGATCAGGCCGACTCGTTCCGAGCCGTAGGGCGCCGGGCACGCACACGTCCAGTGGACACCCATCCCGCCGACGTTCGCCGACATCGCGGCCGCCCGCATGTCGCCGGCGACGCCGGTCAGCGAAGTCAGGAGAAACGTGCCGGGCCGGGCCAGCGCCTCGGGATCCTGCAAGGCCCGCCCACGGGCCCGGTCCTCCAGCGGCGAGATCCCGTAGGTGCGCTGGACCGGCCCTTGCGACGCCACCTGCAGCGACGCGCGCTCCTCCAGATCCGCGATGTTCTTGATGTTCGTTCCCGGTACTCCCGGAAGCCACGGGCCTGCCTCGATGACCAGGATCGAAGCCTCCGGCCGGAGCTGGGCCAGCCGGACGGCGGCCGCGCTGCCCACGGGGCCGCTGCCGATCACGACGATGTCGGCCGAGCCGGGCTTTCCGGTTTCCCGCGACGGCGGGTGCATGTCGCTCACAAGTTCTCCTTCAGGCGCCGCACTGCAACCAGACTCAACAGGTTATGCACATTTTAAGCTAAACACAACCGAGAATGTCGACGATTGCCTACTCTAAGTGATCAACAGTGATCCCTGTTACGCAATAGGTCTTGTTTTTTGCATGAACTACACATAAGTTGACTCGCCAAGCCCGCAGGTGGGAGATCCCTGGATCCCGCCGGCCCGCTGACGCGAATCCACCCGGCACCGTGGCGTGCCCGGCACAACGAGGTGAGGATGAACAGTCACAAGATCCCGCTCATCGGAATCATGGTCGCGGCGCTCGCGCTGGCGGGTTGCTCGGAAGCCGCGACCGGCGGCACGACAAGCGCGCCGACCACGACGGTGATCGATGATTCGGTCGGCGCCTCCTTCAGCGGGGGGACCGCGGGCGCGGCCACCGGCGGCAAGACGATCAAGATCGGCCTGATCAACCAGGAAGGCGGGACCGTCTCGGACCCGGAGGTCAGCGCCGCCATCCAAGCGGCCTTCGGCTACCTCAACGAAAAGCAGAGTGGCATCAAGGGCGCTTCGCTGCAGCTCGAGGTCTGCAAGATCGGATCGTCCGAAGAAGAAGCGCAGCAGTGCGCGCAGAAGTTCCTCAACGACCCCGCGATCTCGGTGATCATGCAGGGCGGCCTGAACGTCGGCAGCCAGGCGGTGCACCAGACGATCGACGGCAAGAAGCCGACGCTCGTCACGCTCGCCAACCCCGGTCCGGACGCCACCGCGGCCAACACCTACGCGCTCAACCCGAGCTCCATCGCAGCCCTTCCCGGCACCGCGGCGTTCGCCAAGTCCAAGGGGTACAAGTCGCTCGTGGTCGTCAGCAGCGATAATCCGGGAGACCTGCAGATCGCCCAGATCGGCAAGGAACTGTTCGAGAAGAACGGCATCAAAGCCGACGTCGTCACGTTCCCGGCCGGCAGCACCGATCTCACCGCCACCTTCACCTCGGCGGTGAGCCAGAAACCGGACGCGATCGTGCCGATCGTGGTCACCACCTCCTCGTGCACCGCCGCCGCGACTTCCCTGCAGCAGATCGGCACAACCCTCCCGATCCTCGGCTCGTCGTTGTGTGCGACCGAGGACATCCAGAAGGCCATCGGCGACTATCCGAAGTGGGCGTACGAGTCGTCCACACTCCTGTTGCAGGCCGACGACACCACCGGGCAGGTGGGCTTCTACAAGGGCGTGATGGCGAAGTACGCCCCCGGCACGCAGACCGGTATCGGCGCTCCTGCCGCGTTCGGCGCGGCTTTCACACTGGCGAAGGTGCTGAACCAGATCGGCCCGGACGCGGTCACCCCCGACAGCGTCGCCAAGGGGCTCGCCGCCTACACCGGCGGCGTCCTGCTGGGTACACCGAATGTCCACTTCGGATCGGTTCCCGGCAGCCCCGCCCTCTCCGGGCTGACCGACCGCTTCTACACCTATGCCGGCGATGGCAAGTGGACCGCCGGAGACTGGCAGCAACAGACCCAGTGACGCCCCGGATTGCCCGATCAGTCAGGAAGCTCTCATGGCACAGATCATGCTGTTCATCGTGCTGGGCCTCGGCAGCGGTGCGCTCATCGCCGCGATCGCGCTGAGCCTGGTCCTCACCTACCGCGGGTCCGGGACGATCAACATCTCGGCCGGCGCGATCGCGATGCTGGGCGCCTATGTCTTCTACGGCCTGCGCACCGGTGGTTATCTCCTTTTTCCCGCGCTGCCCGTCGCCGGCGGCCCCGGCCAGGTCGTGCCAGTGGCGACCGCGGTCCTCTACACCCTGGTGGTGTGCGCTCTTTTCGGTGCGCTGTTCCACGTATGCGTGCTCCGGCCTATCCGCACCCAGTCGGCCCTGGCCAAACTGGTCGCGACGGTAGGCGTTTTCCTTGTCGTACAAGCATATGTGGTGCTGGTCTTCGGAACTCAGGGCAAGGCGGCCCCCAGCGCCATCCCCTCGGTCGCCATCAGCATGTTCGGTGGTGTCGTGCCGAGCAACCGCCTCGTCCTGCTCGGCCTCGTCGTCCTGCTCACAGCCGGCCTGGCGGCGCTTTACCGCTACAGCCGGTTCGGCCTGGCGACCCGGGCCGCGCAGGAAAACGAGGCGGAGGCCGCGCTGTCCGGGCTCGCGGCGAACCGGATCGCTTTGCTCAACACGGTTCTCGCGTCCGTCGTGGCAGGCGGGCTCGGCATCTTCGTCGCTCCGCTGACGCAGCTCGATCCCAGCACGATCGCGATGGCGGTGGTTCCTGCTCTGGGCGCGGCATTGCTGGCACGGTTCACGTCGTTCATCGTGGCGGGCGCCGCGGGGATCGGCATGGGGGTGATCAGCTCGCTGGTCACCGCGGCCCAGTCGCAGCCCTGGTTCCCGACCGCGAACGGCCTTCCCGCGCCGGGAATCGTGGAGCTGATCTACTTCCTCGTGATCGCGGCGGCACTCTTGCTGCGCGGGCAAAGCCTGCCGGACCGCGGGACGTTCGTGGAGCCCCGCCTTCCGGCGGCACCCGCGCCGAAACGTGTCCTCCGGCCCGCCCTGCTGGGCAGCGTGATCATCACGATCGCGCTGTTCGTGCTTCCCTACGACTTCCGCCAGGCACTCATCCTGACCCTGATCGGGGCCGTGGCGTGTCTGTCCATGGTCCTGCTCACCGGACTGGTCGGCCAGGCTTCCCTGTTCCAGTACGGTCTCGCCGGCGTCTGCGGGCTCGTACTGTCCAAACTGGCCAGTCAGGCCGGGATCGGCTGGCCCTGGTCCCCACTGGTCGGCATCGCGTGCGCGACCGTCGTCGGGCTGGTCGTCGCCCTGCCGGCGCTGCGGGTGCGCGGAGTCCAGCTGGCGATCCTGACACTGGCCGCGGCCAACGCGCTGATCACGTTCGGTTTCCAGAACCCGGTTTGGGGAGCGCCCGGTTCCGGGTCCCCGGTGCCGGAACCGACGCTGTTCGGTTTCGACATCGGCGCCCGTTCACCGGTCGCGGGGATCGACGGGGCGCTGCCGAGTCCGCTGTTCGGCGTCTGCTGCCTGCTCGTGCTCGTCGCGGTGGCAGTCCTCGTCGCCGCGGTGCGCCGGACCAGCCTCGGCAAGCAGATGCTCGCGGTCCGGTCCAACGAACGGGCCGCCGCGGCGGCCGGGATCTCGCCCAGGCGAACGAAACTGATCGCCTTCGCCCTGTCCTCCGTCGTCATCGCGCTCGCGGGAGTGCTGTACAGCTACAACTTCAACGCCGTGGACTCCACCCGCTTCAGCGTCGCGAACACGCTCACGCTGGTCGCGTTCGCCTATCTCGGCGGGATCACCACAATCCGCGGCGCCCTCATCGGCGGCATGCTCATCACGCAAGGCCTGGCCAGCTACTCGCTCAACCACTTCCTGGGCATCAGCACCACCGTCCAGACCGCCATCGCCGGGCTGATGCTCGTCCTGACCGTGGTCATGAACCCGGACGGGATCGCGCTCGCCGGCAAACCGAAGTGGCCGGGCAAGCTCCGCCGGGCGCTGCGCGGATCTTCGGACGTTTCCGCCGACGGGCTCACCGAGCGCCCGATGGTGCAGGGAGGAGCACGATGAAAGAGATACTCCGGACGGACGGCCTCAGCGTCGACTACGGCGGAAACCGCGCACTGGACGAGGTGTCCCTGTCGATCGGCGAAGGCGAGCTCGTGGGTCTCATCGGCCCGAACGGCGCGGGCAAGACGACCTTCATCGACGCGCTCACCGGATTCACCACCAGCACCGGCCGGGTCGCGCTGCGCGGTGTCGATCTCAGCCGGGAGCGGCCGCACCTGCGAGCACGCAAGGGACTCGCGAGAACGTGGCAGAGCGCCGAGCTCTACGACGAACTCACGGTCCGGGAAAACCTGGAGGTCGGCGCCGTGCGACCCGGTTCGGGAGGTTACTGGCGTGAGCTGTTCACCGGGCGTGGCCGCGGCCACGAACCGGTCAAGCGCGCGCTGGACCTGCTCGAGCTGAACCACCTGGCCGACGACCTGCCGGACTCGCTGACGCAGGGGCAGCGGAAAAGCGTCGACGTGGCCCGCGCGCTGGCCGCGGGCGGCGAGTTGCTGTGCCTGGACGAACCCGCGGCAGGCCTGGACTCCGAAGAGAGCGAGGAGCTCGGCACCCGGCTGCGCTCACTCGTCGACGCCGGATCGTCGATTCTGCTGGTGGACCACGACATGGGGCTGGTGCTCGGTGTCTGCGACCGGATCTACGTCCTCGACCTCGGACGGCTGATCGCGACCGGCACACCGGACGAGATCCGGTCTTCGGAGATCGTCATCGACGCGTATCTCGGTCAGGAAGGAGTACCGGCATGAGCACCGATCCGGTTCTCGAGGTCCGGAACCTCACGGTCGGCTACACATCCGCGCCCGTCGTGCGGAACCTCAGCCTGCGCGTCGGCAGCGGCGAGATCGTCGCCCTGCTCGGCCCGAACGGCGCCGGCAAGACCACGACCTTGCGAGCGACCTCGCGGCTGCTTCCGGCCCACTCCGGGCAGATCCTGTTCCGGGGCGAGACAATCGGACAGCGTTCCGCCCAGCAAGTCGCCCGCGCCGGACTGGTGCACATGTCGGACCGCCGCGGCATCTTCCCCGGGCTGACCGTCGACGAGCACTTCCGGCTACGGCACCGCGGCCAGAAGATCGACCGCGAACTCGCCTACGATCACTTCCCCGCGCTCAGGAAGCTGGCCAGGCGCCGGGCCGCGTTGCTCTCTGGCGGCGAGCAGCAGATGCTCGGGCTCGGGCGCGCGCTGGCCCGCCGTCCGGCCGTCCTGCTGGTGGACGAGCTGAGCCTGGGCCTGGCACCGGTGATCGTCAAGCGGCTCCTGCCGATCCTCAGGCGGGTCGCGACCGAGACCGGAACCGGGGTACTGCTTGTCGAGCAGCACGTGCAGATGGCGCTGGAGACCGCGGACCGGGGCTGCGTGCTCGTGCACGGCGACGTCGTGCTTTCCCAGGATGCCCCGAGCCTGTTGAAGGACCGTAAGCTCATCATGTCGAGTTATCTCGGGGAGAAGGCGCCAGGTGAACACAATGACGCGTGAGCAGGCACCCGGCGCGCCGCTGTCCTGGCGCGGGGAGACTGCGCTGAATGGCTGACCACACCCAGACCCTGTCGCTCATCCTCACCATGATCAGGAGCGGGATGGCGGTGACACGGCCCGAGCTCGTCCGCCAGACCGGTCTCGGCCGCACGATCGTCACGCAGCGGGTCGACGACGCGATGAAGGCCGGAATCCTGGCCGAAGGGGAGCACGCGCCGTCCACCGGCGGCCGCCCCTCGCGCACGTTGTGCATCGCGAAGGGCAAGGCCGTCGTGCTCGCCATGGTGTTCGGCGCGACCAGGGTCCACGCCGCCGTCGTCGACCTCGACGGGACGATTCTCGTGGACCGCCGGAAGATCTGGGACATCGAAACCGGTCCCGAGGAATCACTGGCGACGTTCTTCGGGATCGCGGCGGAGCTGCTCACCCCGGACCTTCGTGGCCGGCTCTGGGGTGTGTGCGTCGGCGTGCCGGGGCCGGTCGACTTCGCCCGCGGAGTCTCCGTCGCGCCGCCGATCATGCGGGGCTGGGACGGTTTCCCGATCAGGGAACGCATCGAAGACCACTTCGGCGTCCCCGCCTGGGTGGACAACGACGTGAACCTCATGACGCTGGGCGCCTGGAGCGCGACCCGGATGTCGGCCGGCGACAACCTGCTGCTGGTCAAGGCCGGCACCGGCATCGGGATGGGGCTGATCTCGCGGGGGCGGCTGCACCGGGGCGCGCGGGGTTCGGCGGGCGACTTCGGCCACACCATCGTCGCCGAGGAGTCCCGGCGCCAGTGCCGATGCGGCAAGTTCGGCTGCCTGGAAGCGTTCGCCGGCGGGTGGGCCCTGACCATCGACGCGCGGAACGCGGCGCTCACCGGTCGCAGCGTCCGGCTGGCCGAACTGCTGGCGGAGACGCCCGCACTCAACGTCGTCGATCTCGCGCTGGCCGCGGCGGACGGCGACCTGGCGGCCGGAGAACTGATCAAGAGGGCGGGCGAGCTCATCGGCGCCCAGCTGGCGAACGTGGTGAGCGTTTTCAACCCCTCCACGGTCTACCTCGCCGGGTCGATGTCACACGCAGGGCCGATCTTCCGCGACACGGTCGCCGAAGCGATCACCCGGCGGTCCCTGCCGCTGGCCACCGACAACCTCGCCATCGCCAACGTCACGCTCGACCACTACGAAGGGGTCATCGGTGCGGCGGCACTCGCCGTCGACGAGCTGCTGCACCCGGTCATGCTCGGCCAGTGGCTGCCGCTCGGCGCCCCCCACGGCGTGAAAGCCCGCAAGGACGAGTTCACCGAGCCGTTCGACCTCGACGTGCACATGGACTTCCTGGCCGCGGCCCCCGCCAGTTCGGCTTCGTTCCCGCCGGCGTCCCGGACCGCGTGACGCGGCCGGGCGCTCAGGCCGACTGCGCGACCCGCCCGCCGATTTCGACCCACTCGCCGCCCTTCGCCGAGGTGACGACGGCGTCGGTGATTTCGGCGGCGCGCACCCCGTCGGAGAAGGTCGGCAAACCTTCCACGGGCTCGCCCGTGATGGCCGCGTAGGTATCCGCGACGAAATCGGCGAAACACTCGTAGTAGCCCTGGGGGTGCCCGGCGGGCAGCGAAGCGGACCGGCCCGTCGGTGCACCCGCACGGGCGGGATCGCGCATCACGATCTGGTTCGTGTCCCGGCCGCCGATCCACAACGACTCGGGGTTCTCCTGGCAGAAGGCATAACTGGCATCGGGCCCGTCGAAGGAGAAAGACAGGGCGTTCTTGCGGCCCGCCGATGCCTGGCTGACCACGACCGAGCCGAGCGCACCGGCGTCGGTCTCGAACATCACGACCGCGCCGTCCTCGGTCTGCACCGGACGTACGTCACCGTCGAGCGGCCGGGCCTGGACGGCGCGGGCGAAGGAGGCCTGCACGCGGGTGATCCGCTGGCCGGTGACGAACTCCGCGAGATCGCACCAGTGCACGCCGATGTCACCGAAAGCCCGCGTGGCGCCGCCACGTCGCGGATCGACACGCCAGTTGGTCGCTTCCGGGGCGGCGAGCCAGTCCTGCAGGTAGCTGCCGTGGATGAGCCACGGCGGCCGGTGCCCAGGAGCACGCAGCCGCCCGCGCGCCTCCCGCACGGACGCGTAGTACCGGTAGATGAACGGCACCGTGGCGATCAGCCCCCGTTCCGCGGCCAGTTCCGTGAGCTCCCGCGCCACGAGCCGGTCGGTCGCCAGCGGCTTCTCGCAGACCACCGGCACGCCGGACGCCAGCGCCTGCCGGCAGAGCTCCGCGTGCGTCGCGTTCGGCGTGCACACATGCACGACATCCACGCCGTGCCGCAACAGCGCCTCGACCGAGTCGAAACCCGCGCCGGCACCGAAGTCGTCGGCGGCGCGACGACCCTTGGCGGGAGACGAGCCGACGAACCCGGCCACCTCGGCACCCGCCACGGTCGCCGATCGCGCGTGGACCGCCCCCATGAAGCCCGTCCCGATGATCCCGACGCGAAGCCTGCTCATGAACACCTCAATCCTCTCGAACTCCACCGGACACTAACATAGTTTTTATGCAAAACCTATCGACCAGTCGACCTTTAGGACTCCCAGTTTTGCGTGAAATAAGCTAAACTACCTCGGACAACGAGGAGGTTGCAGATGACGAAGGCCCCAGCCCGCCAGCCGGTCACCCTGTTCACCGGGCAATGGGCGGACCTGCCGTTCGAAGAGGTCGCGCGTCTCGCGAGCGAGTGGGGATACGACGGCCTGGAGATCGCGGCGTCCGGTGACCACCTCGATCTCGTGCGTGCCGAGGAAGAACCCGGATATCTTGACCATCGTATGTCCATTTTGGACAAATATGGCCTGAGGGTCTGGGCCATCTCGCACCACCTCGGCGGGCAAGCGGTATGCGACGACCCGATCGACTTCCGCCACCAGGCCATCCTCCGCCCGTCCGTCTGGGGCGACGGCGATCAGGAGGGCGTCCGGCAGCGCGCTGCTGAGGACATGAAACGATCGGCAAGGGTCGCGCGGCGGATGGGCGCGGGCACCGTGGTCGGCTTCACCGGCTCCAAGATCTGGAAGTACGTCGCGATGTTCCCGCCGGTCCCGGAGTCCGTGATCGACGACGGCTACGAGGACTTCGCCCGGCGCTGGAACCCGATCCTCGACGTCTTCGACAACGAGGGCGTCCGCTTCGCGCACGAAGTGCACCCCTCGGAGATCGCCTACGACCACTGGACGAGCGTCCGCGCCCTCGAGGCGATCGGCCACCGTGCGGCCTTCGGTTTCAACTGGGACCCGTCGCACATGCTCTGGCAGGGAATCGACACCGTCGGGTTCATCAGCGACTTCGCCGACCGGATCTACCACGTCGACTGCAAGGACACCCGGGTTCGCCCGCCGTCCGGACGGGCGGGCATCCTCGGCTCGCACCTGCCGTGGGGTGACCCGAGGCGCGGCTGGGACTTCGTCTCGACCGGTCACGGCGATGTGCCGTGGGAGGACGCTTTCCGCGCGCTCGCCGCGATCGGTTACCGCGGTCCGATCTCGGTGGAGTGGGAGGACGCCGGTATGGACCGGCTGCACGGCGCGGCCGAAGCCGTGCGGCACATCCGGTCCCTGCTGTGGCCGTTGCCCGAAGCAGCCTTCGACTCCGCGTTCAGCAACCAGTGACCCACGGCGTGTGCCTGATCTGGACAGTGCCCGCCAGGCACGGATAGCGCGCCACGAGGGGCTTCCTTAGCTTCGGGGGCCGGACCCTTCGGTCCGGCCCCTTTTCCGGAAACGGATCGCACAGGAGGTTCCTTCGATGGTTGCCAGGGACTCAACGGAGAGCCCCGCCCCGGCCGCGGGCCGCGGGCTGCACCGGGGCACTCTGCTTTCGGCCGCGTTCGGGGTCTGGGTCGTGCAAGTGACCATGGCCATCCCCACCGTGTTCAACGGCCTCTTCCAGGAGGACCTGCACACCACGTCGGCTCAGCTCACCTGGGTTTCGGCGGCCTTCCTGGTGCCAGTCACACTGCTCGAACTGACCTTCGGTGTGCTGGGTGACCTGTTCGGGCGCAAGCGTCTCGTCGTTTACGGCTCGTTGCTGATGGGCCTCGGCCTGCTGATCGCCGTCCTGACACCGGGTCCGGGGACTGCCACCGGCGTGCGGATGACGGTTCTGCTCACCGGCCAGATCGTGTGTGGCATCGGCGCCGCGGCCATCCTGCCGAGCACGCTCGCGATGGTCACGGCCGGCAGCCACACGCCCGGAGACCGCTCGCGGGGCCTCACGGTCTGGTCGGTCGCGCTGGCCACCGGCGGCTTCGTGGCCCCGGTCCTCGGCGGCTGGCTTGCCGGATTCTCGTTCGGCCCGGACGCGAACGCCGGGTGGCGCTGGGGTTTTCTGGTGTGCCTGGCGCTCTCCCTCGCCGTCGCGGCGGTAGCCGGGACGCAAGCCCAGGACTCCTCGGCGGCTCGAGGCCGCTCGCTCGACTGGCCCGGTCAGGTCACGATCGCGATCGCGCTCTTCGCGCTTTTGCTCGCGGTCATCCAAGGCCCGACCAGCGGGTGGGCACATCCTCTCGTCATCACGGGTTTCGTGCTGGCCGCCGCCTTCCTCGCGGCGTTCGTCCTGGTCGAACGCCGCTCTCCCGCTCCACTGCTGCGCCTCGATCTGTTCACTCACCGGCCGTTCGCCATCGCCGCCGTGACGACGTTGCTGGGCATGTTCGCCTACCTCGGGACCGGATACTCGACCAGCATCCGGTTGTCCGCGATCCAAGGCTTCTCACCACTGCGAACCGCAGTGGCCTTCGTCCTCCTCAACGGTGTGGGGCTGGCGCTCTTCCCACTTATCCACCGGGCCCTCGCCTCCTACAACCCACGCCTGGTGCTGGGACTCGGCTTCGGGCTGATCGCGGTCGGCGACATCTGGCTCGGCACCGTCCCCATCAGCTCGATGTCACTGCTCCCGCTGGTCGTACCCCTCTGCCTGGTCGGCTGCGGGTTCGCCTTCTCCGTCAGTTCCGTCACCGCGGTGATGGTCAACACTGTGCCGAGGGAACTCGCCGGCATGGCCAGCGGCACGACGAACATGGTGCGAGACCTCGGTTTCACGCTCGCACCGACCGTGCTCGGAGCGGTCGCGCTCAGCCGCGCCGCCCAGTCCATCACCACCACGGTCGCGAACGATGCCTCCCTGCGCGCCGCGGTCGACACCTTCTACTCAGCGCCGGCACATGCCGCGCCGGCACTTCAGGGAGAGCTCGCGTCTGCTGTCGGCGCGGTGCAATCCGGGCCTCTCGGGGCCAACGCGGTGCCTGCCACGATCCCTGGTCCTGGCGGGCAGGCCATTCCGCTCAATCCCCTCAAAGAAGTCGCCTTCGGCGCACTGGGCCAGGCCTATTCGGTGGCCTACTTCCTCGCTGCCGGTGCCGCGCTGGTGGCCGCGATCCTCGCGCTCGCGGTGCTCCGCGGACGCCGCGGCGACAACCTGATCAGTCAGGCCTCTCTGAGGTGAACGGCGCGACCGCGCCGCGGTGACCGGGATTCGCGTGTCACCGCGGCGCAACCGCCGACCACGTTCCCAGCCGGTCGGGACCGAGCAGCGCGTCGATCGCCGTGCACGCCGCGCCGACGATACCGAAGTGCCCCAGCGGATCCGAGCGCTCGATCCGGATTTCGCGAGTGGCCAGCGGAGTACTGCTCGCGTACACGGTGCGCCGCACGACCGGCAGGATGAAATCGGCCGCGCCCATCACGCGACCGCCCAGCAACACCAGCCCGGGATTCAGCAGGTTCACCACGATCGCCAGGGTGCGGCCCAGCTGTTCGGCCGCGAGCTCCAGCACCTCCACGCTGGCCCGGTCACCCGCGAGAGCTGCCGCGAGCAGGTCTTCGGCCAGCGGCGTGCGACCGCCGAGCCGCTGTCGTAATATCGGCGATTCTCCGTTCTGCGCCAAGGCTTTCGCCGAATGCCCCAGTGCGATACCGCCGGCCACCGTGACCAGGCAGGACGCTTTCCCGCACCAGCAGGGGAAGGCGGACCGGGCACCGACCGGGACATGGGCGATGTCGCCGGCCCCGCCGAGATGCCCGCGGCGCACCTCACCGCCTTGGACGATCCCCGCGCCGATGCCACTGCCCAGCTTGACGAAAACCAGGTCTTCGGTTTTCCGCGCCGCTCCCCGCCGCAGTTCGCCGAGCGCCATCAGATTGGCCTCGTTGTCCACCCAGGTCTCGACACCGTACCGGCCGGCCAGCCGGTCGCCGATCGGATAGTCGTCCCACTCCGGCATCCCCGGCGCCGAGGTCGGCCGGCCGGCCGGGAATCGGACGGGGCCCGGGAAGCCGACGCCGACACCGGCGATCGGCCGCTTCGTGTTGTCCTGGAGAATCCGGTCGATCTCCCGTTCCACACGCCGCAGTGTTGCCTCAGGGCCCTTTTCGATCTGCCACTTCACCGCGCGATGCGCGAAAACGTTCGCTCCCAGATCGGTCAGGGCCACCTCGAACCCGCTCGTGCCGAGATCCACGGCCACCACGGCGGCGGCGCCGGCGTTCAAGGCGAGCTGCACCGGTGCGCGGCCTCCAGTCGAGCGCCCCGTGCCGGCTTCGACGACCAGGCCCAGCTCCACGAGCTCGGCGACACGGTCGGCGATGTTCGAGCGGCTGACGCCGGTGTGTGCCGCCAACTCTGCTCGCGTGGTGCCCGGCATGGCGCGAATCCGGTCCAGCAGGCGCGCCGTGAGGTTTCTCGAAGCGGCAAGGGAGCCTTCGGTCAGCAGCGGCATACAACTTTATACCATTGACTTCTGCTGATTAAAATCATAAGTTGGGTCCCGATCACCGGGAGGTCCCAATGACGTCGGCCGTCCTCCGCCCTGCTCGAGAGGCGGGCACACTCGCGCGGTTCTCGCGCGTCCGGTCCACCGACCCGGACGACTTTCTGGCCGGGGTCAACAGCACCTACGGCATTTCCCAGGTCACCGCCGCCGCGGTGCCGGCGAAGGAGCAGGTGTACGAACTCAGCGCTGTCACCGGTCCCGGGTTCGCGATCGGTTACCTGCGCTCGGGGCTCGACGTGCGCATCACACCCAGGCATTCGCACGGCTGCTACTTCCTCAACCTGGCCCCGGCCGGTGCCGTGCTCTCGCGGGCGGGGCACAAGGCACTGGTCAACAGCCCGTCGCTGGCTGTTGTCATGCCCCCTGGGGTCCCCCAGCGGCTGACCCCGTCAGCGGCGGGCACGCCGTCCATCGGGATCCGCCTGGACCGCGATCTCGTCGACGCGGAACTCGCTCTCCTGCTGGGAACCGGTCCGGACGAACCGTTGCGGTTCGGGTTCGGCCTCGACCTCACGAGCCCGGCGGGCAAGGGCGTCGCGGGGCTGGTGCGGTCACTGCTGACCGACGCCGACCGGGCCGGCGGATTGTTCGACCAGCCCACGATGCGCGCCCAGTACATCCGCACCCTGGTCCAGGCCCTGCTCGTCGCGCACGAGCACAACTACTCCGATTCACTGCGAAGGCAGTCTGCCGAGCCACGCCGCCCTCGCGCCTTGCGCTTGGCGCTGAACTACATCGACGAGCACTTCGCCGAGCCACTCACGCTGGCCGATCTCGCCGGGGCGGCGAGGTGCAGCGCGCGAACCCTCCACGACCAGTTCCAGGCCGGTACCGGCAAGAGCCCCATGGCCTACGTCCAGGAAGTCCGCCTGCAAACAGCACACCGCGAACTGCGCGACGGCCGGCCGGTCTCGGACGTCGCGTACGAGTGCGGCTTCACCCACCTCGGCCGGTTCTCCGCCAGCTACCGCCGCCGCTTCGGCGTCCGCCCGTCCGAAACGGCCCGTTTTCGCTGACCCCGCGGCTGCCTCCTCGCTCACAAAGCTCACTAAAGGTTAGAACCTTTATGATTGAATCAAGGACATGATGAGCGCGGAGGCCCGGCACCACATCGCCAACCTGCTGCACACCTACGTCGAGATCGCGGACAGCAAGGACGTCGAAGCGGCCGTCGACCTGCTCGGCACGGCCCGGATCCGGTTTCCCGCCGACCACAGCGCGGACACCGCGGGGGCGCGCCGGCTTTTCAGTCGCTTGTGGACAGACCCGGCTCCCCACCGGCACGACGTGAGCAACCTGATCGTCCAATCCGGCGGAGACGGAACCTGGACGGCACGCGCCCACTACACACGATGGTTGTTCGGGCCCGCCCCGGAACTCCACACCCTCGGCGAGTACACCCTGGTCGTCGACGAAGAGACATGGCGGGCCCGGTCGCTGACGGTGACCAGAACCTGGACCCGGTGATCTCCCCCATCTCAGAGGTTTCCGTGAACCAGGCCGACGAAGTCGGCGGCAAGGCTTGCCGCCGATGTCTCGCCGCCGGTCGCGAAGACGTGGAAATCCGGGCGCACCAGCACCACGTCGGCACCGAGCTCATCGAGCCAGGCAGCGTAGGTTCCGTCGACATCCTCGACGACAGGGACATCGCCGGGATCCGGACCGGACAGGGCGACAGGACGGACCCGCAGGTCTCGCAGGGCTGAGCGAACGTCCGCCGGCAGACCCGCCAGTGAACGCGAGTTCCGGGCGACGAGCGCGCCGGGCCCGCCGATCGCATCGTCGAAGAATTCCGGGGCGGCGCCGGCCACGCGAACCCGGCCTTGACGGGCGAGCGCGCCACCCCACTGTCCACGATGGACTCCAGGTCCCAGCCCCGGCCGAGGAGGCGCCGGCGGCGGTGATCCCGCGCTCCGCTCGGCGATGAGACCGCGGTCGCGGGCGGCGGCCTCGTCGGCGTCGGTCATGCAGATGACCTGGCCCAGCGTCATGGAGAACCGGACGAAGGCCTCGACGTGGTGGCGGCGTTCGCTGCCGTAGCTGTCCAGGAGTGCCTCCGGCGCCAGCCCGCGCAAGACGGCGTCGAGCTTCCACGCCAGATTCATCACGTCCCGCACCCCGGCACCCAGCCCCTGCCCGGCGAACGGTGGCATGAGATGCGCCGCGTCCCCGGCGAGCAGCACACGGCCGGCTCGCCATCGCTTCGCCCAGCCTGCCTGGAAAGTGTAGACAGCGTGGCGTTCCAGCTCGGCGTTGTCCGGAGTGACCCCGTACGGCTCCAGCAGCTCCCACGCCTTGGCGCTGTCGTTGAGTTCTTCCCTCGTTTCGGCCGGCAGGCGCATAAACTCCCACCGCCGCCGGCCCGGCCCGCCGGGGACCATCGTCGAAGGCCGCCGTACGTCGCACGCCTGGGCGGCCACATGCGGGAAACTCAGCCCGGGCCCGGGTTTGACGTCGACGACGAGCCAGTCGTAGAAGTAGCCCTCGTCGTGCCACTCCAGCCCTGCCCACTCGCGGACTTGACTGTTGGCGCCGTCGGCACCCACCACCCATCGCGCCTCGAGGGACGCCCGACGCGTGTGGACAGTGCACCCTTCTTCATGCGGCGTGAGTCCGACCGCTTCGAATCCACGAAGTACGCGGACGTTCGGGAGCGCCCCGGCCAGTTCGTCGAGACGACGTTCGAGCGTCGGCTGGTGGAAGAAGTACGTGTTGTACCAGCCGGATTCCCCGCGTCCGCTCCAGTCGACCTCGACCAGCGTGTCACCGTCGCCGTTGCGCCACACGTACAGATCGTCATACGGCTCGGTGATCTCCGGGATGGCCGACGGGGCCAGGCCGACCGACTGCAGGATGCGGGCGAAGTCCGAACAGTGCGTCACCGCCCTCGGCAACGGATAGTTCCCCGCGTACCGCTCGACCACCAGAACTTCGTGCCCGCGCTGCCCCAGCTGGATCGCCAGCAGCTTGCCGACCGGCCCGAAACCTACCACCACGACGTCCACCCGCGGCGGCAATGCCTGGGACAGCTCCACTTCGATCCTCCCCGAGGTCCTCTTACGACCTCCGCACGATAGGGGCCGGCACGGTGCGCGGGTGCGCACACCGTCCCGATTTCCGGGACAGCAGATTCGGCGCCGCGGAGCTGCGCCGTGGTTCAATCACCCCGGAACCGGCGAAGTCCACTGCGAAACACGAAGGGGTGCCGATGGCCGATCTCGACCGCGTCACGGTGGTCCTGGACGCGCTCGCCGAGAGCCGCCACGGCCTGACCATCACCGAACTCAGCGCGCGCACCGGTCTCCCCCGCTCGACGGTGCACCGGGTACTCCAGACCCTGGAACGCGTCCTCTACGTGGTGCGTTCTCCGGATCCCGGCCAGGCGGGCTACCAGCTCGGCCCCGGCCTGCTCAAGTTCGGCATGAACACACACCTGCGGCTGCTGGCCGCGAACAGGCCCGATCTGGTCGCGCTGGCCCGCGAGGTCCGGGAGCGGGTCGAACTCGCGATCTTCAGCGGGCGCGAGGTCGTCGTCGTCGACCAGATCGCCTCACCGGCGCGACTTCGTGGCGTCACCCAGGTCGGCCGGAGCTTTTCGTTGCACGCCAGCTGTATCGGCAAGGCCTTACTCGCCCGGCTCCCTGAGCATCGGGTCCGCGAACTCCTGCCACCCCGGCTGGCGCGGTTCACCGAAGCGACTGTGACGGACCGGGCTGTCCTTCTCGCGGAGCTGGATCACGTGCGGGAAAGCGGCATCGCGCTCGACCGCGAAGAGCACGATGCCGGGATCTCCGCCGTCGCCACCTCATTCGTCGGGCCGACCGGCGCGCTGCAGGCTATCGCGGTCGTCATGCCAAGCCAGGTGTTCACCCGCAAGCTGCCGGACGCCGTGCGTGGCCTGCGGAGCCTCAACCCCGCTGTACAGCCGGGCGGGTTCGGTTCCTGACTCACCAGGGCGCGGGCGGCGAAGCGACGTCCCGGTGCTCGGCCACGTACAGGGAAGGCAGGAACCGCGACAGGAAAGTGAATTCGTCGTAGGCGTGCCGCAGCAAGGCCGGCGCCAGCTCGTCGGGCACCTCCCGCTCCACCTCGGCACGCGACAGACCCAGGCCGGGCAGGTCGATCCCGACGAAGAAATGGCTTCGCAGCGCCATTCCCCAAGGTGTGTCTCTGGCGACGTGCATCAGGCGGCCGCCGAGCACACGCCCGTCCTCGGTTCGTTGTGGATCGGGCCGCGCGTCGCCGGTCCGCCCGGCCACCACACCGGACACTGCCCCGGATTCGCGCGCTTTCGCGAGTTGATCGGCATCGAAGAACTCGGTGGGTTCGGTGAACTGGACGATGAGGTCCTGGGCCGGCAGCCCGGAGAACCGTTCACGGATGACGTGTTCGCTCCCGACGTGCGTGTCCTCGGCCAGGATTCCCTGCCAGCGGCTGGAAACGTGGTCGATCGGATGCCACCAGACGTATTTCTGGGTGTCACACCGCCACCGGAACCACCATTCCAGCATCTCGCCGCGGCAACCGTGCATATCGGTCCGCACGGCCACATGCAGGGCACCGCCCGCAATCCGCTCCCAGCCGGTTTCGAGTGGCATGGGCGCGGGGTGGAGCAAGGGGCCGAGATCCGCCGGATCGAGCATGGGCGCCTCCTGGTGTCTCCGCCTTCGTTGGCAGGTCCCCGACCCTACGGACCCCAGCCGGGCTCCCGGACCGTGCTGTCCCGGTTTCCGGGACGGATCTGTTTCAGCGAGGTCCGCGCCGGTTCAGCATGTGACCCCGACGTCTCCCACCGGCGGGAGCCACCCCGAGAGGACACCGATGAAGCTGGCCTCAGCCCATGCCCCCGCGCACCGGCCACTGATCGTCGTGATCTGCATGATCGTGACCGTCATCGAGGGCTACAACCTCATCGTGTACGGCGCCGCCGTCCCGCTGCTGGTCACCGACAGCACCCTCGGCGTGACCAGCCAGCAGACCGGCCTCATCGGCGGCACGGTCTATCTCGGCGCGATGGTGGGCGCCCTGCTCGCGCCCATACTCAGCTCGATGACCAGGGGCAAGACCACACTCGTCCTCGGCATCACGGTTTTCGGGCTCGGCGCGCTCGCTTTCGCGTTGTCGGTCAACGCACCGACACTCGCCGCGTCCCGTCTGGTCAACGGTTTCGGGGTCGGCACCGCGCTGGCCACGGCGATGACCATCGCGCGGGACAACGCACCTGCCGAGCGGGCCGCGCTCGTCGTGACCGTGACCATGGCCGGCGTGCCCCTGGGTGGAGTAGCCGCCTCCCTCATCGCCATCCCGGTGCTGCCCGCGCTGGGCTGGCGGGCCTTGTTCTTCATCGGCGCCGGGCTGAGCCTGCTAGTGCTCTTCGTCGTCGGGCGTACCCCCATCCCGGCCGCCGACGACGGCACCGCCGGCCGGGACTGGACCGGGCGGCGGAAGCTCGCCGCACTGTTCTCCGGTGGGCCCAAGTGGATCGCCCTGCTCGTCGCGACATCGGTCATCCTGTGCATGGTCGCCTGGCAGGGCCTGAACGTCTGGGCGACGCAAGCCATGGTCGACCTCGGGTTCTCGCTCGACGCCGCGTTGGTGTTGACCTTCGCCCTCACTGGAGCGGCGGTCGCGGGCTCGTTCCTCAGTGCCTGGGCCGCCGACCGCCTCGGCAGCGCGTTGGTCGCGATCGCCACCGGGGCATGCACGGTATTGGGGCTCGCCGGGATACTCGTGCTCCCCACCACTTTCGCCGTCGCCGCGATCTGCGTGGCGCTCATGGGCATCGGCGGGCATTCGACCATGAACCTGGTCCACACCACTGCCTCCGGCGCGTTTCCCGTTCCGGCCAGGGCGGCCGCTTTGGGCTGGTCCAACGGCACGTCCTTCATCGGCGCGTTCGCGGGTCCGACACTCGGTGGCGTCGTCATCGCCGCCGGCGGTTCCGGCGCGCTCTTCGGCACATTCGCGGTCGCGGCAGCCCTTTGCCTTGTCTCCGTGGGCGGCCTCTTCCTCGTTCGCCGTCGCCTGCCCGGCCCCGGGACGGCGTCTGTCCCGGTGGACATCGGCCTCTTGGACAGTCCACATCGGACGTGAGCCGGAACTTCAGCGGCGCCCCGCCGGACTCGTCGAAACGCCGATCCGGGCCAGGTGCCCGGAACGCGGCGCCCGGGTCACGAAGGCATACACGACTCCCAGCAACGAGATCGCCGCGAGAATCCCGCCCAGCACCGAGGGCGAGCCGCCGGAGGACGCCGACACCGCGAACTGCCCGATGGCCGCTCCGATAAGAAACTGCGCGACACCACTCCCCGCCGCCGCCGTACCTCCCGCACCAATCGACGCACCGGCGGTCTGTGCGAGGTAGACGAGCGTCGGGAACACGATGGCATTGCCGGCGAGCAACCCGAAGAACCCCGACCAAGCCAGCCAGGAAAGGTTGCTCACCATCCCGGCCAGCGCCACCGACGCGCCGGCGAAGTTGACCAAGGCGCCGAGTCTCAGCGCGGCGACCGTGCTCATCCGCCGGATGAAGTAGGTTCTGTACGCGATCGCGACCAGACTGCCGGACAGCGCGTTGACGGTGACGAGAGTGCCGTAGTTCGCGGCGGCCATGCCGAAGAAGCCCACGGAAATGCTCTCCGAAGCGCCCAGGTACGAGAAGAACACCGCGGAAATCGTGATCGTGATACCGCAGGCCAGCCGGTAGACCGGCATCTTGACCAGCACGCGAGCGGCCGCCCGCGTCGACAGGCGATCATGGTCGGACTCGTCGTGCAGCGATCGCGTTTCCGGGATCGACAGCACGGTCGCCACCACCATCACGAGCCCGAAAGCGGTTACACACCAGAACATCGCACGCCAGTCACCGCCGAGCAGGAGGACGACAGTGCCGATGGCGGGCGCGAGCACCGGCGCCGCGGTGCCGAAAATCGCCAATGAGGCGAACTTGGCCGCGGCTTCGCGCCCGCGATAGACATCGGAGACGACGGCACGGGACAGTGCGGTGGGCGCGCCGCCGAACAGGCCTTGCACCGCTCGCGCGACGAGGAACACCGGCAGAGACGGCGCCAGTGCACAGAACGCCGTCGCCACGACGAAGACGAGACCCCCGCCGATGAGCAGACGGCGGCGGCCGACCCGGTCGCTGAGCGGGCCCCAGACCAGGAAGCCGATCGAGAAGGAGATGAGAAACGTAGTCAGGCTCGCCTGGGCCGCGACGGCCCCTCCCCCCAGGTCGGCGGCGAACGAGGTGAGCCCGGGAAGATAGAGATCTGTCGCGAGCGGAGCCACGACGGCACAAGTGACCAGAGCGAACAACGCCGGGCGCCCGGACGCCCGGCCCCTGGACCCGATCGGTCTCACCATCTTGCTGACACCTCACTGTCGTGACGGATTTCCCACAGACGGAAGGTGCCGGAGGGGCACATCCCCGGATTCGGAACGTCAGCTCGCGGCGCCTGATGACGGCCAGGGCAAAGACACCCGTGTCCCCCGCGCCGAGGATGCCGATGCGGCTTCGAGCACCTCGATGACGTGCAGCGCATCCGCCATCGAGACGGGAGCAGGCCCGTCACGGACGACGAATTCCCGGAACTGTTCGTAGTAGGCGAGCCAGTTCCCCGGAACACGTTCGACATCGACGGCACCGGCTCCTGGCCGGATCAGGCTCGATGTGCCCGGTTCCCGGCCGCGGCGTCCCCATTCCGCGGAACCGGGGAGGACACCGTCACGCAACTGCGTGTCCTGACCATCACGTCCATAGCTGACGTAGGCGCCAAGGGCCCCCTGGACTTCGATGCGGGGAGCAAGGCAGGGCCGCGCCGCACTCGCGATCACCTCACCGACCACACCGGACACGTGCCGCAAGAGGAGCGTGCAATCGTCGTTCACCGTCACCCCTGGCCGCATCCGGCGCACGTCGGCGAAGACGTCCCGCACCGGCCCGAAGAGACAGACCGCCTGGTCGACCAGGTGGCTGCCCAGATCCGCTAGTTTCCCGTCGAGCTGACCGGAACGGGCGCGATCCCGCCAGCCGTCCCCAGGTTCCGGGCGCCAGTCCGCGAAACGCAGCGCATATCTCGTGACGTCTCCCAGCCCGCCGGCCCGGACGAGCGCGCCGGCGGTCAGGAAGTCATCGTCCCAGCGCCGGTTCTGGAACACCGAAACCCGCAAACCCGCCCGCCGCGCGGCATTCCGGACGCGTTCCGCGGCAACCCGGTCCGGGGCAAAGGGTTTCTCGACCGACACATGGGCGCCGATCGCGATCGCCTCGAGCGAGAACGTCTCGTGTGCTTGATCCGGCACGCACACCACCGCGACCTCAGGGGCGAACGCGGCCGCCTCGCCGGCCGTTCGCACGACCGGAAGCCCGTCCGCCCTGGCCCGCTCCTCTGCCCGGCGCGACGTCGCCACCACCACGGCCAGGTCGAAATCCGGAGCGGCCCGCAGCAACGGACAATGGACCCAGGCAGCGCTGTTCCCGTACCCGATGACCGCGACCCGCAGGCGCCGCTGGTCAGTATCATCGCCGGAGCCGCGGACGCGCGGCGGCGTGTCCGGTGACGGACTCACGCGATCACGTGCACACAGCTGAGCGTCAGCACAGTGGGCGCGGGCGCATACGAGATCCTGAACTGCTCGGTGAACGTGATGGCGTGCGCGCCTGGGGCCAGCCCTCCCTCCTTCGCTGCCCACACGCGGGCGACGTCACCGAACTCCCACGCCTCGTCATAAGCCCCGGCGATGTCGGCCAAGGTCCGCGGACGCTGTCCTGGAAGCGCGAAGCGAACATCGTCCGACTCGTACGCGACGCCGTCCACTGTCAGCCGGAAGTCTTCGATCATCGACAGCCTGAGGCGGCGGTAGTAGCCGCATCGCACGCCGAGGGAGAACCCGGTCGCCTTGCCGTCCTCGTGCTCGTTGCGAAGACTGCCGGGCACCACGATGTACCGGTCGAACATCACGCCACCACCTGAACGCCGGCGAGCGTGTACTCGGCGGGCTTCGGGAAGTAGGAGATCCGGATGCGCTCGTACAACTCGATTCCGTGCGCCCCGGGTGCCAGGCCACCGGCCAGGCGGACGTGCAGGGTCGCCGGCTCGCCGAACTCCCAGGCCTGCTCGAACTCCGTCTCGAGCTCGTCGAGGGACCGCGGCGCGCCCTTCCCGACCTCCAGCGTCACGTCCTTTCGGCCGTACGTCACCCCGTCGACGGTGACCCGGAGCTCTTCGAGCATCGCGAGGCGGAAACCCCGGTAGTAACCGGCCCGGACCCGCACTCTGAAACCGACGACTTCCCCCGCATCGAGATCGTTCTCGAGCGAGCCGGGGACCAGGATGTACCGATCGAACATCAGGCTTCCCCTCCCTCGCCGAGGAGAGCGGCCATCATGGCGTGGTGCCGCCGGACCTGCTCGACCGAATCGACCGCGAACGCGTCCTGGATGTGCCGGTTCCCTTCGTACTCACTCGACAGATAGCCGTCGTAGCCCCCTTCGACCAAGGTGGCGATGATCTTGTCGTACGGGATCGAATATTCGTGCTCGTCATCCACCATCTCGTAGAACTTCGCCTGGATGTGATGGATATAGGGCATGTAGTCCAGCATGCCGCGCGGATCCTCGTTGATGTACCGGGTCGCGGCGAAGGCGACGGAAACGGTCGCGGGCGACAAGCCGCGCTCGGCGGCCTCCTGCGGGAGCGAGCTCGGATCGGCCCCGCTGTCGTACACGTCGATGACCTTGGCGACGAAACCGGGATCCGCACCGTCGCGGATGCCGCGCTCCCAGACGACCCTGGGCAGCCGCTCGACGAAGATCCCGAGGTCGGGCATCAGGCCGACGACCTCGCCACCCCATTTCTCCGCGACCGCCATCACGTCCTCCATCCACTGCGAATCGAAGCGATGCGGCGCGTGGATTTCGGTCAGCAGCTTGATGCCTCGTTCGGCGGCGTAACCGGCTGCCTTGTCGACGACTTCGGGCGGGGTGAGGGCGAGGATCCGGATGATGGAGGCGCCGAGCTTCGCCGTGTGGTCGATGTCGAGACGCAGTTCCTCGACCATTTCGCCGACCGGCCGCGGCCGGTCCTTGTAGAGCTTGAGCTCCGCGAACATGTCGTGCGCGGTCGGCGTGAACCCGTAGGTGGCGACCCACTTGTGCCATTGCGCGTAGAACTCGTCGCTCAGGTTCGGGAAGCCCGGCATCATCTGCTCGGCGATGGTCTCGATGCCCAGCGCACCGATCGACACGGCTTTCTGGATGCACTGCTCCAGGCCCAGCTGCCGCAGAAAGTATTCCTCCTGGAAGGAGTAGAGACTCACGCCGCGTTTCACGGAGTGTCCGGTCATGATCTTCGGCTCCTCTTTTCGGTGAAGGGCGGAACAGGGCGGTCAGCTCTTGATTCCGCCCGCGAATCCCTGGATGAACTTCTTCTGCGCGATCAGGTAGAACACCAATGCCGGGAGCATCGCGAGTACCACCGCCGCGAAGACGACGTTCCAGTTGGTCATCTGGGTGCCGACGAAGCCGTAGACGACGACGGGAACCGTCGCGTTCGGACTGCCGCTCATGAAGATGAGCGCGTTGAAGAAGTCGTTCCAGACGATGAGCCCGCACATGATCGCCACCGTTCCGGTCGCAGGCGAAAGGAGCGGGAACACGATACGGACGAAGGTGTTGAACCTGCCGGATCCGTCGATCTGCGCCGCTTCCTCGTATTCCCGCGGAACAGACCTGACGAACCCCGAATACAGGAATACGGCCAGTGGCATCAACTGGGCCGAATACAGGATTATCATTCCGACGTGGGTGCCGGCAAGACCGGTCTGGCGCATGATGACGTAGACCGGGATCACACCGAGCTGGGTCGGCAGCAGCACAGCGAGGAAGAAGACGCCACGAACGAGATTGCTCCACCGGCCCATCAGCCGGTCCAGGCTGTAGGCGGTGATCGACCCGAGCGCGATCAGGACGATCAGCGCGCCCACCGTGATGATCGCGCTGTTCAGCAGCCCGAGTGGGATGTTCCGGGTGTCCTGGCCGAGAAACGCCGTGCCGTAAGCACTTCCGGACAGCGGGTTCGGCGGCGCGACCGACGACGACACCAGCGCGTCGTCGTCGGTCTTGAGCGAGATGTTCACCAGGAAGTAGAACGGGATCATCAGGGCGAGCCCGAACACGAAGACCACCGTCTCCAGCGCGAGACTCTTGCGCGTGTATCGGAACATCAGATTTCCTCGGGCTTTCCGCGCAGGAACTTGTACTGCAGGACGGCGAACACGGCGATGAGGATGGTGAGGATCATCGTGATCGCGGCACCGTAGCCGTACTCACCCAGTGAGAAGGTGGTCTTGTACATGAGCGTCGCCAGCGTCTCGGTCGCGCCGTACGGTCCACCGCCGGTCAGCGCGATCACCTGGTCGAAGATGCTCAGACCGCGCACCAGCAGCAGAGTCGAGGCGACGACGATCGTCGGCCGCAACAGCGGCAGCGTGACGTGCACGAGCCTGCGGAGGGCGCTCGCGCCGTCGATCGCGGACGCCTCCTCGATCTCCGGCGGGATCCCGGCCAGGCCCGCGAGATAGATGACCATCGTGAGTCCGATGTGCTGCCACACCAGCACGATGACGACCGCCCAGATCGCCAGGTCCGGGTCACCCAGCCACGCCCTCGTCCACGAACCGAGGCCGAGCCACTCCAGCGCGCCGTTGAGCGGCCCGTCCTGGTCGAAGATGTACAGCCAGACATAGGAAACCGCGAGCGGGCTGAGCACGACCGGCGCGAAAATGAGCGTACGCAGGAAGTGCCGCGTCTTCAGAGTGCGGTTCAGTGCCAGCCCCAGCCCGAACCCGATGATGTTGGTGGCGACGACGTACACGGCCGCCAGGAAGAGCGTCCTGCCCAATGCCGCGAAGGCATCCGGGTCTTCGAAGAAGGTCACGAAGTTGCGGAATCCGACGAAGTCGAACGAGCCGAGACCGCTCCAGTTGGTGAAGGCGAAGAAGGCACCGAAAAGAAAAGCGACGTAGACGAAACCGAGCACCAGGAGCAACGCCGGGGCCGTCCACCACCAGCTCGCCATCTGACGACGGTTGTACCTTCGGGTCACGCGGGACCGGGCTCCGAGGCCGGTGCCGGCCTCGGAGACGGCGCCGCGATCCGCGAGTTCAGCTTGGCTGGACATCATCTTTTCGCCAATCGCGAGGAGGACCGGCTACCTGCCGTCCCAGGCCGAATCGAGTTGCTTCGCCAGCTCCTCGGGGCTGACCTGTCCGGTCATGAGTCCTTGAACCCCCTCCCCGAGTTTCTGGTACACGTTTCCGTTCGGCCAGGAGAAGCTGGGCAGCGGCCCCGACTTCGCGGGATTCGTCAGCAGGGCGGAAATTTCGCTGAACGCCGCCGGGACTTGGGCGCCATGGAGAGTGGTCTCCAGCGAAACGTTTCCCGCCCAGTTCGCGAACTGATTGCGGATGTCCACGGTCGAAAAATCCTGCAGGACACTGATCGCCTGTTCCTTGTGCTTGCTCCCGGCATTGACGGCGAAAGCGTCGGACGGCGATGCGAACACGTATTCCTGGCCGGCGGTGTCGGGCGGGAAGGCGGTGAACTGGTACGTGTTCTTCGAGTCCGCCGTCTGTAAGCTCGCCGCCACAGCCGAGGGACCGAACATGCCGAGTGTGCGGCCAGAGGCGACGCTCTGGAAGATCTGGGGCCCACCGGCGCCTTCGGCACCGCTCTGCATGCAGTCGTTCTCGTACATCTGCCGGATGACCTGGAAAGTCCTGATCCACCCTGGGGTACCGGCGAACGTCGTCTTGCCGGCCGCGCGGTCGTCGTTCCACGCCGGGTTCTGGGCGTAGACCCGGCTCGCCGCGATCTCGAGACCGACGAATCCGGCGTTCGCCGGGAAGGCGCCCGCGACGTTCAGCATCGCGGTCTTCGCGGAGCGGGCGGCACCACAACTGGCGAGGAACTCGTCATAGGTGTCCGGAATGGCGAGGCCGGCCTTGCCGAGTGCCGTCTTGTTGACCGTGAGCGGCACGACGACCGTGTCCAGCGGAATCGCGAAAAGCTTGTTCCCCGAATAGAACAGCGACTTGCTGCTGTCCGGGATCGACGATGTCGCCCACGGTTTGTCGGCGAGATCGACCAGATACCCTTTCCCGGCGTACAAACCCAGCGAGTTGGTGTTCCCCGTCCCCGGCGAACCGTAAATGATGTCGGGCGCGTTCCCTGCCTGCAGCTGCGTGGTCAGGACCGTGCCCAATTGATCGGACGGGTATTCGACGGTCTTCAGCTTCACGTCGGGGTGCAGCTTCTGGACCGCGTCCACGAGTTTTGTGTAGTAGTCGCTGCCACCGTCCTGCGACTGGATGGCGATGGTGAGCTGGACTTTCCCGTCGGCATCGTCGCTCCCGCAGCCCGCGAGGGCGAAGACCGAAGCGACGGTGAGACCGATGGCGATGGCTGCCCGACGCGCACGGGCCAGGGACTGGAGATTCATGGTGTCAAGACCTCTCGGGACTTCGTTGTCACCAGCAGCAGAAGCTGTCTTGATGGGGTCGACTCGGATGAGTATCACACCACTTTCGCTTATACGCAACGTAAGTTGTCGATCCTCAACCACTCCTCGTCGCACCCACTCGAAAAGTTAGCAGGTCAAGGCTCCGAATGGCTGACACCGCACATCACGCCGAGCAGGTGACCTCCGGATTTTGATGTACTTTTGCAGCTTCTGGTCATATCCTGCGATCGATCGCTCTTGATCGACACGGGAGAGATGTAGATGAACGCGTCTGACCTGTCCCCCTCCAGCCCGCTGATCATGAAGACCGGCGCCAGCCCGGCCGAACTCGGCTACGCACCCCCGGAACATCGCGAAGTGAGCGAATCCGGAATGCGGATCGACTACGACATCGATGTTCCGATGCGCGACGGCGTCCGCTTGAAAGCCGACATCTTCCGCCCTGAAAAGGGAGACGACTGTCCGGTCATCATCGGCTGGAGCGCATACGGGAAGAACCGGGTGCCGGCGACGTTCTTCGACGGCGCGGACGTCGACCCGTCCTGGATTTCCCCGTATTGCGTCTTCGAGGCGCCTGACCCCGCCTACTGGACGAAACACGGCTACGCCGTCGCGTACCTCGACCCGCGCGGTACGTGGTACTCCGAGGGGCGGATGCGCGGGCACCTGAACATCCATGAAGCCGAGGACATCCACGATTCGATCGAATGGCTGGGGACCCGCGACTGGTCGAACGGGAAAGTCGGCATGGCCGGCGTGTCCTATTTCGCGATCGTGCAATGGTTCGCCGCCGCCACCAAACCTCCCCACCTGGCGGCGATCAGCCCGTGGGAGGGGTTCTCCGACCGGTACCGCGAGGCGGTCTACCACGGCGGGATCTTCGAAAACGGGTTGAACCGGAACTGGTGGACTCGCAACACCCGGTACTCGATGAACGACACGGAGGACGGCCTCCGGATGATCGGCGAGCATCCGCTGTTCGACCGGTACTGGGCCGACAACCGCGCCGACCTCGCCTCGGTCGAGGTGCCGGCCTACGTCGTCGCGAGCTGGTCGGACCAAGGCCTGCACACCCGCGGCACGATCCAGGGCTTCAGCGAGATCGCCTCATCGCTGAAATGGCTCGAAGTGCACGGCCAGAAGAAATGGGAATACCAGTTCCGGCCCGAGAACGTCGACCGGTTGCGGACTTTCTTCGACCACTTCCTGAAGGGAACCTCCGACGAAGTCCTTTCCTGGCCCCGGGTCCGCTGGGAAGTTCGCGAGCGGTTCGGCAAAGCCCAATGGCGCGAAGCGGAAAGCTGGCCGCCGCCCGGAATCTCCTACGAACGCCTTTATCTCGACGCCCGCACCGCGACACTCGGGGCAGAACTTCCCGGAGTGCAGGCGACCGCCACGTACGAGACGTCCGGTGGCGCGCCTGACCGTGTCCTGTTTGAGCACGTGTTCGACAAGGACACCGAACTCACCGGATATTCGGCCGCACACCTGTTCGTGGAAGCACCCGACGCCGACGACCTCGACCTCTTTCTCGCTCTCGACAAAATCACGGCCGACGGCGAGGTGTCGCGCTTCGGATTCTTCTCGATCTTCGATGACGGCCCCGTCGCGCTCGGCTGGCTGCGCGCATCACATCGCGCGCTCGACGAAGCGGCATCGACCCCGTACCGCCCGGTGCACAGCCACACCGCACGCAGCCTCATCACACCGGGCGAAGTCGTCGCTGTCGACGTCGAGATCTGGCCCTCATCGACCTTTTTCGCCCGCGGTGACCGCCTGCGGTTGACGGTGGCGGGCAAGGACACCTTCGCGTACCCGCCCGGCACACATGTAATGGCACACACCGACACGGTCAACATCGGAAGGCATGTCGTGCACACCGGCGGCGACCGCGGCAGTTACCTGATAGTTCCCGTCGCGACGGGTGCCTGACCATGGCGAGTGCTCGAGGAGGAGTCCTGTGACCGGCTTCGACCTGATCGTCATCGGGAGCGGGCCGACGGGTAGCGCGGTGGCCCGCACCGTCGCCGACACCGGCCCGCGGGCCCGCGTCCTCATGGTCGAAGCCGGCCCCCGGCTGGCCGGCACGCTCGGCGGCTCCGTGCGAAATCTCGTGGGAGACGAGCGGACGGCGGCGGAAGCGGCGTCGGAGATTCCCGGCGAACACCCCGAAGCGTCCGGGCCGTTCGCCCGGCCCGGTGCCCGGTCTGGCACTTCCTACATCTCGAACGGCCGCTCCTACGGGAACCCGTTCTCCGGCATGCCCGCGGCGGTCATGTCCGCCAACGTCGGCGGGCTCGGCGTCCACTGGACCGGAGCCTGTCCCCGCCCCGGCGGTTCGGAACGAATCGGTTTCCTCCCGGCCGGGCAGATGAACGACCTGTTCGAAGAAGCCGAACGGCTCCTGCACGTCACCCAGGACGCCTACCCCATGACACAGCTGCGGTCCACAGTGGAGCGCGAGCTGGGAAATGTCTTCGACGAAGGGCGCCCGCGGGACCGGCGTGTGCAGCCGATGCCACTCGCGGCGGAACCAACGCCCTCGGGCCGGCCACGGTGGGTCGGTACCGACACGATCCTCGGCACCCTCGCCCACCGGCATCCACGATTCGAACTCCGGGACTGCACGCTCGCCGAGCGCCTCATCATCAGCGGCGATCGCGTGATCGGCGTGCGGCTTCGCGATCTCCGGACCGGGGACGTCACGAAGGTAACGGCGGACGCTGTGGCGGTGGCAGGCGATCCCTTCCGCACGCCACAGTTGCTGTGGGCGTCCGGAATCCGGCCGGACGCGCTCGGGCGCCACCTCAACGACCAGCCGCAGATCATGTGCGGCATCCACCTCGACCCGGCTCTGCTCGACGGCGAGTTTGCGGCAAGCACGGCGGAGCACGAGCGAGAGATGCTCTCGGGAGTCAGCTGGATTCCCTTCCACGAGCCCGGCTATCCGTTCCACGGCCAGATCATGCAGCGCGAGGCCTCCCCGATGGGCTTCGGCGACACGGCGGACGGGGACGCACGGCCGGTCGTGGGGCTGGGTTGTTTCACCACCAAGGAGATCAGGGCGGAAGACCGGGTCACGTTCTCGGAGACCGAGACGGACGCGTTCGGCATGCCCCGGCCGGTCATCCATTACGAGCTGACCGCTCGCGATCACGCGGCGGTCGACCGCGCGGTCGAGATCGTCCTGGGCCTGGTCTCCCGGATGGGAGAACCGGTCCCCGGCGGAGCACCCACGCTCCAGCCGGCGGGCAGTTCGATCCACTACCAGGGGAGCTACCGCATGTCCGCGGCGGACGACGGCACCGGTGTGGTCGATCCGGAGGGCCGCGTCTGGGGATTCGAAAACCTGTTCCTGGCAGGCAATGGCGTCATCCCCACGGCGACCGCCTGCAACCCGACGCTCACGAGCGTGGCGATCGCGGTGGGATCCGGCAGGGCGATCGCGAAGCAGCTCGAGACCTGAGCGGCCACGCCCGAGCGCCGCCGCACCTCGACGTCCGTCACCGGCATCACTCGAACTACGCAGCGCTTCACTCCTTTGTGGACGCCGGAAAATGACATGGATACCCGTGACGAAGGGGCCGTCGATGCGAGCACGGCTGCCCTGTGCACAAACCCGCCGGCCATTTCCCGGCGCCTTCGGGTCACGGACCGAACCCCGCTGCCTGAGCCAGCGCCGCGGTCGTCGGCTACCAGGTGGCCGGCGCGATCGCGGGCGGCTTCACCCCGTTCATCGCCCCCGCGCTGGTCGTAGTCGGCGGCGGATCCTGGTCCTGGGTCGCGGTATACCTCGGCGTAGG
This sequence comes from Amycolatopsis acidicola, assembly GCF_007713735.2. Taxonomy (GTDB): domain Bacteria; phylum Actinomycetota; class Actinomycetes; order Mycobacteriales; family Pseudonocardiaceae; genus Amycolatopsis_E; species Amycolatopsis_E acidicola. Next base: position 86,671 of record NZ_VMNW02000020.1, read on the forward strand.
GCTGCGAGATCTCGGCGCTCGTCACGCTCACGATCAAGAGCCCGGCGGCGAACGAGGCGACTCCAAAACATCCCGTCACGCCCCCGAGAGTAGAGGTAGCAGGACAGCATGTTCTGCGAGGCGAAGACCGACGCCACCAGGAGCGCCGCGGCGTAGCAGGCTCGTTAGCCGCGTTTCTTGCCGCAGTTGACCTTTTTGGCTTGCGCGCTGGCGCGGCCGTGGACCCGCCACCGTCTGGGATCCGGCCGACTTTCTTGACATTCACTATGAGCCATGTGACCGGGGTGACGGGCGATGACCGGCCGGGGCGCGCGTCGCTGTGCCCGGCCGGGTCGAGGAGCCGGCGATGGTTGAGCCCTGGTTGCGCCAGGTGCCGGGACGCAGTGCGGACCGGGATCAAGATGCCGCCCGTAGCCAACTCCAGCGCGATCCGGCGCGCGGAGTCCTTACGCTCCCTGCGTAGTCGTTCGATCTCGACCACCACGGGCGCAGGGGTTGCGGTGGGCTGGCGATAGGACGCACGGGGCCGATCGGTAGTCCGGCGTCACCGAACTGCCGGTAGCGGTTGACCCACTTCGACGCGCATTGGCGGGAGATACCCATCTCCGCGGCGACATGACCGATCGGGCCGGACTGGCGCAGGACGCCCCAGCACAAAACCCCTCGTCATGACGGGTCTTGCACTGACTCCCTGAACCTACGCTGCTTGCCCGGCCGGGAAGTGCCCGCGCGCGATGCCACGTCCAGCGTGATCGCCCCCGTCCGGCAGCAGCCGTTCAGGGCGTGTTCCGGATGAGTCGCCAGGGGATCGAGTAGTTGTCCAGGCTTTTGCGCACTGCGTTCTCGTCGATGTCGCCCGGTGTGCGGACGGTGACGGTGATCGATCCATTCTGGACGGTGGCTTCCACGGTGACGGGCAGGTGGGCGAGGTCGTCGGCGAGGGCCCGGCGGGTGGCGTCGGCGCGCAGGGCGAGCTTGTAGGGCTTGCCGACGTCGGTGACCGGCAGTGCATCGAGGATGTGCACGGCTTTGGGCGCGGCCGCGCGTTCGGCCACTTGGCCGGCGGCCCACTGCGCCAGGTCGTCCCCCGTGGCGGGCGTACCCGGAGCGAGGACGACGTAGGCGACGGGGACTTCACCGGACCGGTGATCGGGCCTGCCGACCGCGGCAGCTGCGGTGACCGCGGGGTGGGCCAGCAGCGCGTCCTCGATGGTGACCGGGTCGATGTTGTGGCCACCGCGGATGATGAGGTCCTTGGCCCGTCCGGTGAGGTGGATGAACCCGTCCTCGTCGACGCGGGCGAGGTCGCCGGTGTCGAGCCAGCTGTCGCGCAGCGTGCCGTGGCCGTCGAGCATCGGGCCGTGGTGATCGTGGCCGACGACGTAGCCGGGGAACACCGTGGGCCCGCTGATCACCAGCACCCCAATCTCATCAGGGGCCAGGTCGTGCCAGGTTCCGTCGGCATCCATGCGGACGGCTTTGGCGTGCTGGTAGGGCAGGCGCTGGCCGACTGAGCCGGGCCGCGGTGTGTCCGGGAAGCTGCGGGCGCTGGCGCAGGTGGCTTCGGTGAGCCCGTAGCCTTCGACCAGCGGGATGCCGGTGTGGTCCTCGAACGCCTCGCGTACCGCGGGTGGCAGCGCCGAGGCGCCGACCATGGCGAAGCGCATGCTGGAGATGTCCGCGTCGACCGGGACTTGCGCCAGTGCTGCGTAGACGGTGGGGACCGCGCTCATCGAGGCGACCCGGTAGTGAGCGACGATGCGCCAGAAGTGGGCGTGCAGGGCTGGTTCGCGGTAGCCGAGTGGCCCGGCCCAGACGACGTGCTGGCCGCGCAGCAGGGGCGCGAGCAGGGTGACCACGAGGGCGTTGACGTGGAACAGTGGCAGCGCGGCGAAGATCACCGATTCCGTGTCGAGGAGGGTGATGGCGGCGATCATCCAAGCGTCGGTGACTTCGTTGGCGTGGGTGTGGGCGGCGAGTTTGGGGGTGCCGGTGGTGCCGCCGGTGCGGAATATGGCCGCCAGGTCACTCGCCTGCGGTGCCGGGGCGAGCAGTTGGGCGCTGGGCTGGTCGGCGGCGAGCTCGGCGAGGTAGCCGAGGGTGACGCCGTCGATCTGCGGCAGCGCGGGCGCGGGGCCTGTGGCGCCGGTGGGTTGCAGGACAAGGAGGGTGTCGACGGCGCCTTCGCGAGCGAGCCGCTCACCTGCCTCCCATGACGCTGCGTCCAGTTCGGGCCCGGCCACCACGAGCGCCCGTGCCCCGGAGCGTCGCAGCAATTGTCCGACCTGCTCGGCCGCGAGGCCGGGGTTGATCGGGGCGGCGATCCCGGCTGTCTGTGCCGCGAGCAGGGCGGTGATCAGCTCGGCGCAGTTGGGGGCGAGCAGCCCGACTGCGTCGCGGCGGCCGACGCCCAGGTGGTGCAGCAGGTTCGCTACGCGGTTGACGTCGTCGAGCAGCTGGCCGAAAGTGCGGGTGGCCGGCTCTTGCCAGCCGGTGGCGTCGGGCAGCACCGACAGCGCGGGGCGCTCTGGCCATGTGGTCGCGGCGCGGTGGAGGACGTCGTAGGTGGTCGCGGGCAGTCCGCGTTCGGCGAGCGGGATCGCCTCGATCGTGGCCAGGTCGGCGGGGGCGGCGTAGTACGGCCAGAGCAGGTTGGTCATCGGGCATCACTCACCACGGTGCGTTGGGTGCCCAGGTCGATCGCGCTGTCGTCGGTGGCCACGGTGGCTTCGACGACGTCGCCGTGCTTGAGGTACTTGGGGTTGCCCGCCTGCCGTGTGAAGAACGCCTTCCACTTGACCGCGGCGGGCAGGAGGTTCGCGATCAGCTCGACCGGCTTCGGCGGGGCGGACAGCGCGGTGCCGACCGGGGTGCCGGTGAGCACCAGGTCGCCGGCGTCGAGCTGCTGGAACCGGGTGAGCGCCCGCAGGGCTTCCAACGGCGGGTAGATCATGTCCGCGCGCACGGTGGCGTTCTGCCGCACTTCACCGTTGACGGTCAGCGTCAGCCGGAGGTCGCCGAAGCGGTTGAGTTCGTCGGCGTCCAGGAGGATCAGCGCCGGGCCGGTCGGGGTGAAGGTGGGATAGGACTTCGACTCGTAGAACTGTGTTTTGGGCAGTTGCAGGTCACGGGCGCTGACGTCGTTGGTGACCACCAGTCCGGCCACGTGGTCGGCGAGGTTCGCGGCGGTGAGCGAGGCGCCGACCGGGATCTGCCGGCCGATCACGAGCCCGATCTCGACCTCGTAGTCGAGGAAGCGCACGTGCGGCGGCTTGATGATGTCGGCGTGCGGGCCGCTGATCGAGCCGGAACTCTTGCGGAAGAACGTCAGCGGGACGGTGTCCGGGTTCATCCCGGCGTCGGCCACGTGGGAGCGGAAGTTGGTCATCTGCGCGACGACCCGGCACGGGGCGGTGACCGGTGAGTGGAGTTCCAGGCTGTCCAAGGGAACCGTGGGACCCGTGGCCGCGGCGGCGATGGCGGTGCGGTCGGCCAGCAGTTCGCCCGTGGTCACCGCGGGCGTGTCGATCTTGGTTGCGCCGGCGGGGGTCCGGACCCACCAGGTGTCGGCGGTGCGCAGGATGGAGGTGGTCATGAGCGGGCTACTTTCAGCAGGCCGAGAAGGCGGTTGAGGTTGAACTCGTTGTCCTCGCGCAGCGCGGTCAGCACGGAGCGCAGTTCCCGCAGCGATTCCCTGCCGGGACGCATGCCGAGGAAGTCCTGGGTGACCGCGGGGCCCCACTGGGACAGCCCTGAGGCGGACATCGGCGCCCAGCCGGGCTCGAGGGTGTTGTCGAACAGGTCACCGTCGGAGAAGTGCTCGACCATGAACCCGCCGGGGTCGCGCCAGTAGTCGAAGATCTGGCTGCCCTGGATGTGCCTGCCGATGCCCCACGAGTGCCGGTAGCCGTGCTCGCGCAAGTACTGCCCGCCCGCGGCGAGGGCGTCGAGGTCGGCGACCTGGTAAGCGGAGTGTACGTAGCGGTTAGACGGCCCGAGGGTCAGCGCGAGGGTGTGGTGGTCGGCCGGTTCGCCGCCGCGGTCGCAGCGGATGAAGCTCATCGTCGGACCGCGTTCGCGCTGGCCGGGGAAGTAGAGGAAGTCGCTGACGATCATGCCGAGGTACTCCAGGTACCAGTCCAGGGTCTGCCGGTGGCTGGTTGACTGCAGCACCAGGTGTCCGAGCCGCTGCACCGTGGCGGGTTCGCGGGGCGGTCGTTGGGTGGCGTTGATCCGGTGCGGGTCGTGACCGAAGTTGAAGGTGTGTGCCGGCTGCGCCGGTAGCGCGGACAACGGGTGGGGGTCGGCCACCACCCGTACCCGGAGCCCGCTCGGATCGGGTAGTTCGACCATGCGCCCGCCGATCGTGTCGGGTGGCCGGGTCACCTCCCTGCCGGTCGCGGTGGCCAGCCGCCGCAGGTCGGTCGCCTCGGCGGCACGGAACGCCGGGCCGAGGAATCGTTCCCGCGGCCCGTGCCGGATCACCACGCAGGGGGCGGTGGGGTCACTGCCGCGCAGGTGCAGCTCGCCGGTGGTCCGCAGCGCGGTGACGAACCCGAACGCGTGCGCGAATCGCTCCGCCTTCGCCAGGTCCGGCTTCTCGAATTCCAGCCAGGCGAGGTCGGCGACCTTGATCACCGGGTTGCGGGCCCGGCCGGGGTGTTCACCGGGCTGCCCGCCGTGTTCGCTGTGCAGTCCGGTGTGGACATCGTGGTGCTCATCCATCGTTGGCGCTCCTTCCGGGTTCACAGGGGATAGGGGCCGAACCGGGTCCAGGCGACGGCGGCCGCGAGGACCGCGAGCGTGAGATTGACGGCCGCTTTCGGGTATTCGGACCGCTTGGCGTGGGTGACGATGGCGCCGAGCATGACGACGACGAGCCCGAGCGCGGCGATCGGGGTGAGAATCGGCGCGATTCCTGTCGCGGCAGGGAGGATGACGCCTGCCGCGGCGAGGAGTTCGGCGAGTCCGAGTGGTTTGAGTAGTGGGGCTGGGAAGTCCTGCACCCACTCGCCGAGGGTGTCGATCAGCCGGTCACGCGGCTGGGTCAGCTTGAGGGTTCCCGCGGCGGCGAAGACGACGGCGAGCAGGATCTGGAGTACCCACAGCAGGGCGTTCATGGGGGATGTTCCTCTCAGGTGGCGACGCCGCGAACTCGGTCGATGAGCCGCAGCGGCGAGTCGGGAAGGGTGTCTCCGCGCCAGGCGACGTGCTGGTCAGGCCGGATCAACACAAGGTCGCGCTCGTAGAGGCGGCGCGCGTGGTCGTCGCGGATGTCGACGACCTCGATCGGGACGTTTCGCTCCGCGGCGGCGCCGGTGAGTGATGCGACGTCGGTGCCGGTGAAGCGCAACAGCGTGAAACCGGGGCCGAAGAGGTCGAATATGGCGCGGCCATCGGCGAGAAAAAGGCTCGGCGGGCGGGACCCCGGCCAGGTCGACGGCGTATAGGCGTCGCTGGTCTGGATCGGCGGAGTGCCAGGATCGGGCCAGACGGCAGGCGATTTGTCGTAGCGGTAACCGAATTCGATACCGAGTGCCTCGTTCTCCAGGTTCCCCAGGTCCCGGATTTCGCGGCCGAGCCGGCGGCGGCTGCGCTCACCACGCCAGTTCTCGCTGTGGATCGCCGCCCGGAACGCCGCCATGATCGCGCCGCGGACAACGGTGTGGCGAGCCGCCGCGTCCCGATTGCGCACCGCCACCGGCCTGCGCTCCGCCTCGTACGCGCGCAGCAGCCCTGGCTCACCCCAACCTTGCACCTGGGCGGCCAGTGCCCAGCCCAGCCCGACCGCGTCACCGACGCCGGTGTTCATGCCGTAGCCACCGGTGGGCGTCACCTGGTGCACGGCGTCGCCGGCGAGCCACACTCGGCCGTGGCCGAAGCGCTTGGCGACGTTCAACTGCGGTGTCCAGGCGTTGGCCTGCAGGATGTCACAGGCAACAGGACGTCCGAGACGCTCGAAGAGGAACCGTTCGGGGTCGATTTTCTCCGCGTCGACGCTCATGCCCAGTGGCGCGTGCATGGTCCAGGTGTCGCGATCGTTCTGGGAGATCAAGGTCCATCCCTCGGGCGACTGGATGTGCCAGGCGGTGCCGAAGCGCTCGAAGAATTCCCGCTCGGGTGAGGTGAAATGCACGAGGAAGAACCGGCCGTCCATCGGCCGTTCGCCCAACCCTGCGAGCCGGCGCACGGCCATGCCAGCGGCACGGAGGGGACCCAGTTCCTTGACCAACAGCCGGAGGAGGGGGACGCGGTCGAGTCCGATTCCGAGTCCCTGCCGGGTCCGGCTGCCCGCACCGTCGCATCCCGCGAGGTAGGCGGCCCGGACTCGACGGGTCTCGCCGGTCCGGGTCGACGTGATGACGGCATCGACGCCCGAGTCGTCCTGCGTGAACGACTCGAGGGCCCACCCGTACCGGACCCGGACGTGTCGGCCACGGGACTGCAGCAGCTCCTTGAGCGCCGGCTCCAGGACGACCTGTGAGACACGCATGTTCGGCTCCAACGGCTGCGCGCCGTCGTTGCGGGAACGGATCTCCTCGTAGCGGTCGTCCACACTGGGGTAAGCGAAACGGGCCAGCTCCCACCCTGTCTGCCGGGTCACCCAGGTGACGACGAGTGGATGATCGGCCGGGACCGCCACCTTCCTCAGGTCGCCGGCAACGCCCATCCGCCGGAACAGCTCCATGCTGCGCCCGTTGGTCACGTCCATCTTCGGATGGCGAGTGGTCTCCAGACTGCGCTCGATCAGCAACGCTTCGACACCGTGGTGCTCGAGCTCGAGAGCGAGGGCGAGGCCGACCGGCCCGCCACCGGCGATCAAGACCGGAACCCGCTCCTCGGCCACTGTCTTCCCTGACATGTCCGACCTCCTCCGCTGGATGCCCCTCAATTGAACACACATGTTCAATTGAAGTCAATAGTGTCAGCTATGAGACATCGATGAGCATTGCTGTACTGTCGTGGCCGGAGGTGGTCCGTGAACGCGACGGAGAAAAGGATCAGCGCGGCGGCGATGCGCCTGTTCGCTGAGCGGGGCAGCCTTGACCTGACGATGAGCGATTTGGCGAACGAAGCCCAGGTCGCCCGCGGCACTCTCTACCGCAACGTGCAATCCGTCGAGCACCTGTTCCAGAAGATCCTGGAAGATCTCGCGGTCGAGATCCACGCCAAGAACAAGGGCGCGCTGGACGGCGCGAACGTGCAGGACCCACCGGCGAGGCTCGCCACCGGGATCCGCCTGCTGGTGCGGCAGGCGCACGACAACCCGTCGATGGGCAGGTTTTTCGTCCGTTTTGGACTCACTGACGAATCGCTGCGCGGCATCCTCACCGGACCCCCCATGCGGGATGTCCACACGGGTATCTCCACCGGGCGCTACACCGTCCCGCAGTCGATGGAACTGAGCATCGCCTCTCTCCTGAGCGGCGCGACGGTCAGTGCCATGTGGATGGTCCTGGAAGGTCACCAAGGCTGGCGAGAAGCGGGAAGCTCCGCCGCCGAGCTCGTACTCCGCGCACTCGGAATCGCGGCGGACGAGGCCTCCTCGATTGCCGCGGCCGACCTGCCCGCGCAGCCCGAAGGCTGACTCACCTGGTCAGCCTTTCAGGCGGGGGAAGATTTTCTCGGAGTTGCCTCGGTCGATCGCGGCGCGCTGGTTGTCCTCGAGCGGGTACTGCTCGTAAGTCTTGTTCAGGAATGTCACCGCGGGCGCCGGGGCGAACGGGAAGTCGCTGCCGTACGTGATGTGGTCCGGGTCGGCCACCGCGAGCAGGCTCGGCAGCGCCGCTGGCGACGACGAGAGCGCGATGTCGTAGTAGAACTGGCGCAGCACGGCGAGCTGCCTTGGCACCTGGTGTTTCCGGTCGAGCAGCGTCCAGGCCTGCTGTGCCTTGTTCTTGGTGCTCATCATCGTGAGCAGGATGCGGTAGGAGATGTAAGGCACGAACCCGCCCGCGTGCGCGAGGATCAGCTTGATCCCGGGGTATTTCGCCATGGCCCCGGACAGGATCAGGCTGATCGCGGTGCGGGTGGTGTCGAGCAGGAAGTCCGCGGTGAACGTCGGGATGCCGGGTACTTCCGGGGCGGGCAGCTCGCCAGGATGGACGAACACCGTCGCCTGGCGATCGTGCAGGAACTTCAGCAGGGGCTCGAATCCCGGGTCACCGAGGTAACGGCCGTCGTTGTTGGCCAGCAGCACGATCCCGTCCGCGTTCAGGGTGCCGAGTGCGTATTCGGCTTCGGTGAGCGCTCCCTCGACGTCGGGCAGGGTCAGCGTGGCGAAGAACCCGAACCGGTCGGGCCGGCCGGTGACGACCCCGGCGGTGTACTCGTTGATTTCGCGCGCCCAGCGGCGGGCTTCGGCGGCGTCACCGAAGTAGACACCGGGCGTGGACAACGACAGGATGCCGGTCTGGATACCGTGGCCGTCCATGAACTTCAGCGCGGCCGAGGGCGACCAGGATGGCAGGTCGACGCCGCCGGGCCGGATTCCCTTGTCTCGCATCCACTCCGCGTAATGGGGCGGCACGAGATGCTGGTGTGTGTCGATGCGCCGGGCGCGGCTCATGGTTAGTCGTCCTTTCCGTCGAACAGGGTCATGCCGGAATCAAGGGTGACCAGGGTCGATTGGCCTGGTTGAGCGCGACGAACGCGGAGGCGGCCAGCAACGCGATGGACAGGAAGCCGCCGCTGCCCGCGAAGCCGCGCTTCAGGACGGGGTCGGCGATCACGGTGATGGCGAGTGTGGCCAGTGCGGCGGCGGTAGTACCGGGGATGGCGGGGCGCAGGATGATGCGCCGCGTGGGTTCGCGGACGGTGAGCACGGCGCCGGGGACGGCGCGGGTGACGATGTAGCTGGCCAGTGCCGGCGCCCACGAGGCCGGCGCCGCGAACAGGGTGAGCGCCAGGGTGCCGATCGATGTGTCGCCGGTCGTGGCGGTACTCGGGTCGGCCGCGACGGTCTTGAGGTGTGCGCGTTCGGCGTCGGTGTAGCCGGGCACCTGGTCGCGGCCCTTGTCCGGCTGGGTGGCGAGGTCGTGGGCGCCGTCGTCGACCTCCTTGGCGCCGTTGTCGGGTTGGCCGGCTCCGGTGGCGAGTTTCCGGGCGCCGGTGCTGGCCTGCTGGACCCCGCTGTCGGGCTGGCGTGGGCCGCTGGCTGCGGCGGCGATGCCGGGGGCGAGTTCGGCGGGTTTGCTTGCGAGCTGGGCATTTCCGTCCGCTACCTCGCGGGCTCCGATAGCGAGGGCCTGGATGGAGTCGCGGGCTTCGACGGCGTCGGCGCGGACTGCGGCCTTGGCCGTCGATCCGGCGTCCGCGGACGCGGTCACGCGGGTGTTGCGACAGGCGGGCGTCCTGTTCATGGAGTCGTTCGCCGCGGACGAGACCTGGTACCTGCACAAGGCCGAGTTCCGCGCCCAACCCCTCCGCCAGCCGGAATCCGCAGCTGCACGGCGGCCACCGAAACCCGATTCCACGACGTCCTGGCCGTCATCCTCCAGGACATGCTCGGCCGCCTCGGCATGCGCCTGGCCGTCGACCCGCGCAGTGCAGTCATCACGATCGTCACCCTCTACGAAACCATGCTCGAACGCGCGATCCTCGACGAGCTCCCGCGCCTCGTCGCGGCCCTCATCGCGCCACCCGACGCCTGAGTCGCACCGGCACTGCCGGTTTCACCGGAACGAACCGTCCTTGATGCCGCACTCCCCGAAGCTTACCGTAGTGACCACTCCAGTAACTAGTGGAGTGGTCACTACAGGATGATCTCGGAGGCATCTCGTCGTGACCGGGTACCCGCACTACGGCGTGGCTGTGATCGGCTACGGCCCTACCGGCGTCACCGCGGCCAATCTGCTGGGCGCCGACGGGCTCTCGGTGGCCTGCGTCGACCGCGATGCCACCATCTTCTCCCGCGCTCGCGCGATCTCCACCGACGAGGAAGTCGTCCGCGTCTGGCAGCGGACCGGGCTGGCCGAGCGGCCCCTTGACTTCGTCGACCGCGACGGCCGGGCGCCACCCGCTGGCCGCCGGCGGCGACGATCTCCCGGCGGAGGTCGCGCTCCAGCGAGGCGAAGCCGACACAGTCACCGCGGTCGGCCGCGTCGGCCAAGGTCTTGCCGAGTCCGCGCACCTCGTCGACCTGCGAAACAGAGGCGCGCCGGGCCGCGTATTCGGCACACAGGGGTTCGAGGGCCATCCGGACTTCGGCGATTTCGAGGGCTTCCTCGGCGGGCACGGCCCGCACCCGCACACCGCGCCGCGGCGAGCGCACGACGAGGCCGTCAGAGCGGACGTCGGTCAGCGCGGCCCGGATCACCGCGCGCGTCGTTCCGTAGTGGACCGCGAGATCATCCTCGATCAGTCGCTGGTTCGGGGCGAACTCCCCGCTGGCGATGGCCTCCCGGATCGCCGCCGAGATCGCCTGTCTCAAACCCGCCTCCCGGTCACCGCATCGCCGAGCGCGGTGCCGTCGAAGGTTTCCGGCAACCTCAGGGAGAGGATCTGGAACGGCTGGGTGGTCAGGTCCCTGGGGTTGCCGAACAGTTGCGTGAGCCGGGTTTGCGGGGCGGGGACGTACAGCGTGCGGTCACCACCGATGAACGAGCCGTCGGGGCTGAGGAGGCGGTTGTCGGTGGCCAGGGTGACGATTTTGCCCGACGGCGGTAGGAGGAGGATGCGTTTGTTGTCGATGTCCGACAGGTAGAGGTTTCCCTTCGTGTCGATCGTGCACCCGCCTGAGAGCGGGATGTTCGCCAGCTGCTCGACCTGCCCGGCGAGCGCGTCGTCGGAGACGGACGGGTCACGGAGGATGTCTGTCCTGATGCGACGGAACGGGCCGGTGGGAGCGGCCCAGTAGAGCCAAACCCCGTCCGCGCTCAGCTCGATCATGTCGCTCTTCGGGGTCTTGTGCTTGTTCTGCCCAGAGCCCGCTGCAGCTGATGTGGTCGGCGCCGGGGTTTCCACCGCGAGCATCTCCTTGTGCCCCGACAGGCGGCGCAGGGTTTTGCCCGTGGCCAGGTCGTGGACGATGAGCGCGCCGACGCCCGAGTCGGTCAGGTAGATGACATCACCCGAGATCCGCAGGTCGTTGAGCTGTGCGCCGGCGGGCAGGATGTCGGCGCCGAAACGGAGGACCCGCAGCACGTTCCCGGACTTCGGATCGAGCTGGACCACCTTCTGCGCACCCGGTTTCGGGGTCGACAGTTCCGGCGGTGACGCGTCGGGCCGCAGGCCGCCCTGGTCGACGACCCAGACCGTGTCGTCCGCGAAGATGTGCAGCGAGTTGACGTAGACGAAGGCGTTTTGCCCGTCGTCGCCCGCTTTCCATTCGTTCCAGCCATTGCCGGGGAAGGGCGTCATCGCGCCGTCCGGGCCACGGCGGGCGACCGAGGGCGTCTGCTCGTGGCCCGGAAACCTTGGCAGGCCAAGGAACATCGTGCCGTCGCTGGTGAGCGCGACCTGGTTGGCCATCCACGGCGAAGTGGCGGCGACGGTGAGCGGGAGCTGTGGATCGTTCGTGCTGCCGCTTTCGGCGGTGCTGCTCCGTGCGCAGCCACCGGCCGCGCCGAGGGCGAAAACGCCTGCCGCGTAACCGAATTGACGACGTGTAATCCTCATCGACTACCTTCCGTTCGTGTCTCAGCGGACGCGGGGCAGCACGTCCTCGCCAAAAGTCCGCAGCATCCGCTTCAGCTGCGGCATCCGGCCGCGGTTGGCCAGCCAGATCCGGCGGATGCCGTTGGCCCGAAGTTCGCCGATGCGCTCGATCCAGTCCGCGGCGTCCCCGGCCAAGCCCCATCGCTGCATCGCGAACCCGGTGAGCCCGAGCCGCTCCATCAGCCGTTCGTTGGCGCCACCAGTGCTTTGATGCTCGGCCAGGGTGTAGCCGCGTACGTAGTCGCGGATCGCGGCGTGGAACTCCTCCGGCACCAGCCGGTCTTCGACGCCGTGGCGCATGCTGTGGTGCAGGATCGAGGCCAGCGACGCGCGGACCTGCGCACGCGCCGCCTCCCGATCGTCGTCGAGCGCGCTGCGCACGGTGAACCACGGCTCCGCGCCCCGGCCACCACGCGCGACCCGGTCGAGCGACCAGCTCACGACCTCCGCGGTGACGCCGGTGCCGATGGAAACGGCATCGCCGATCTCGCCGGCCAGCTCCAGCATGCGCGGCCCCTCCGCGCCGATCGAGATGCGAACGGGCGGGCGCGCACCGCCGTAGGCCCGGATTTCCCTGCCCTGGAACGATCCCCGCCCGTTCGCCAGTAGATCACGAACGCACGCGACGTACTCCGTGAGGCGCGCCCGCGTCGCCGGTTTCCGCCCGATGCTGCGCACGGCCGAATCACCGGTCGCGATCTCCATGAACGCCCGCCCGCCGGTCATCGAGTCGAGCGTGGCGAGGAAGGCGGCGGCGATCTGCGGGTCCCGGGTCCACGGGTTCGTCGGGCGCAGGCCGACCAGCGCCCGGGTGGTGCCGAGCGCCAGCAGGGTCGTCCTCGAAACGGCATCGCTGAGCCGGAACCCGGTGTCCCCGATGCCGATCGAGTGCAGGCCGTACCCGTCGGCCATGCGACCGAGCTCGATCAGCTCGTCCGCATGGGCTCGGGTGAAGACCGGCTCGGTGACCGTGAACTGCATCGCGAATTCGACCGGCTCACCCATGCTCAGGCCTGACGCTCATTTCGTGCCCGGCAGCCGCATGTGGCGGCTCAGCACCGCGCGCGACGTGCGCACGTCCACGACCGCGAGCCCGGGCGCGAGCGCGGCCCGCGCCGCCGCGTGACCGTTCTCCGCGGCGATCGTCGCGGAGCGGATGCCGAACACTTCGGCCAGCGCGGCGAGATCCGGCGGTGGCACGATGGCGGCCGCGGCGTCGTCGGTTTCCTCGCGCAGCCGCTGGTATTCGGTGCCCAGCGCTTCGTCGTTGAGGATGAACAACGTCAGGTCCACGCCCGCGCGGGCGGCGGTGTCGAGTTCCTGCGCGTGCATCATGAACCCGGCGTCGCCCTCGAACACCACGGTTTTCCGGCCCGGCGCGCCGAGCGCGACGCCGATGGCGGTGGTGAGGGTCTGCCCGATGGAACCGAATCCCTGGGCCGCGAAGAACCGGCCGTTGCGTGGCGCGTCGGTGAACGCCGCCGCGAACCCGGAGCAGTGCCCGTTGCTGATGACGACGATCGCGTCGTCGGGGATCTCGGTGCTGATCTGGGCGACGGCACGCCGTGGATCGACCGTGCCGGCGGCGATCTGCGGCGCGTAGTCGCGCAAATCTTCTTGCCAGCACTCGGCGGAGGGGCCGACCGGAGTGAACCAGGGCTCCTTCGCCGTGCCGGTGCTGAGTTCCACCAGGCGTGACATGGTGCCCGCCGCGGTGGCGAGCAGGAATTCGCCCTTGCCGGGTTCGTCCACGACCTTCACGACGTGGGCGTCGGCGAACAGGCGTCCGGCCTGGGTGGTGCTGCGCCCCATACTCGCCCCGACCGCGATCACCAGATCGGCCTCGCGCAGCACACGCTCGGCAGCGGGGTGCGACAGTCCGCCGGAGATGCCGAGGTTCAGCTCGTGGCCGTCGAAAAGTCCTTTGGCGGGAAGGGTTGTCGCCAGCGCCGCGCCGAAACGGTCGGCGAGTACCCGCATCGACTCCGCCGCGTCGAAGGCGCCCTTACCCGCGATCAGCACGGGCCGCGACGCCGAAGCGAGCAGCTCCTGAAGTCGTTGCGCGGCCGCCAGGTCATCGACAGTCCTCAAAGGACGTTCGGCGCGCACCCCGGACGACGCCCGCATCGGCGCGGTCAGCAGATCGGCCGCGACGCCGAGCACGACGGGCCGCCGCGCCGACTCGGCGAGGGCGATCGCCTCCGCCAGCACCTCACCCGGATGCTCCCCCGGCTCCATCCGCCGGTAGACCGCCTCGCACGAGGTCACGAACGTTTCCTGATCGAACGTCTGCGCGCCCTGATATCCGGCCGGGGTTTCGGCCGCGATCAGCACGAGCGGCGACCGGTTGCGTGAGGCGACGAGCAGCGACGTGGCGACATGGGTGAGCCCGGGCCCGTGGGTGACCGAGCAGATCCCGGTGCGCCCCGATGACCAGCCGTATCCCTCGGCCATGGCGACCGCCGCGGACTCGTGGCGCACTTCGACGATCTCCACGCCTTCCTTGCGCAGCGCGAGGAACAGGTGCATGTTGCCGTCGCCCATCAGCCCGAACACGTGCGTGCAGCCGGTGCCCGCGACGGCTTCGGCGAACGCCCGCGCGTGAGTCGGCGCGACTTCGGTGGTGATGCTCAAAACTGGTACCTCCGCAGCCCGCCGTCGACGGGGATGACCGTGCCGGTGATGTAGCCGCCCGCCGGGGAGGCGAGGAACGTGACGAGCCTGCCGATGTCCCCGGGTTCGCCGTAGCGGCCGAGCGGGATGTCCTTGACGTGCTCGGCGCGGTCGGCGTCGGTGTAGTTGCGCAGCATCTGCTCGGACAGGATCCGGCCCGGCGCGAGGGAATTCACCGTCACCCCGTCCGGTCCCACCTCCCGCGAGAGGCCCTTCGCCCAGGCGTGCATGGCCGCCTTCGCGCAGAACTCGCCGCTCACACGCGGCGGCTCGGACTTGCCGGTGATGTAGACGATGCGGCCCCAGCCGCGGGAGCGCATCCCGGGCAGGAACCGTTTGGTGAGCTTGCGCTGGGCGGTGAAGTTCAGCGTCATCGCCACCTCCCACTCCTCGTCGGACGCGGTCAGTCCCGACGGGCGCCGCCCGCCCGCGCTGTTGGCCAGGATGTCGACCTGACCGAGCGCGGCTTCCGCTTGTGCGAGAACGGTTTCCTGCTCCGCGTCGTCGGTGACGTCCGCCGCGATGACGGCCGGGCGGGCGAGCCCTTCGGCGACCAGTTCGTCGGCGAACTCGTTGAGCACCGACTCGCGCCGCGCGACAATCGCCAGGCGCACGCCCTCGCGGGCCAGACAGGCCGCGATGCCGCGCCCGATGCCCGCGCTGGCCCCGGTGACCACGGCGCCGCGGTCCTTCAGCTGCAGATCCATGTTTCTCCTCGGCTCACAGGGTTTCGCGGTGCTGCCACGCGGGCGCGGCTCCGCCGTCGTGCGGGCGCACGGTGACTTCGTCGCCTGCCTCGATGCCGCCGGGGCGGCGGGCGAGCTCGACCTTGAACGTCTCTTTTCCGCTGCGGCAGGTGATTTCGGTGCGGTTGCCCAGGTACTCGACCAGGGTGACTTCGGCGGGGATCCCGTCGGCGGACCGGGGTCCGACGACGAGTGCCTCCGGGCGGACCAGGACATCGATGGCGTCGCCCGGCGATGGAGGAACACCGGGTGAAGCGATCGGCACAACCGGGGATCCGTCCACCGTGGTCAGCCGGGCCCCGCCGCTCACGGCTTCGCCCGGCAGCACGTTCACCGGCCCGAGCGCTTCGGCGACGAACCGGTTCACCGGCCGGTCGTAGAGCTCGTCCGGGCTGCCGACCTGCTGGGCGATCCCGTTCCGCATGACGACGACCTTGTCCGACAGCGCGAGCGCCTCGGTGCGGTCGTGCGTGACGTAGAGCATCGTCAGGCCCAGCCGTCGTTGCAGCGCATGGATTTCCGTGCGCATCCGGGTGCGCAGCTCGGTGTCCAGGTTGGACAACGGCTCGTCGAGCAGCAGCAGTTTCGGCCTGGTGACCAGGCCGCGTGCCAGCACGACACGTTGTTGTTGCCCGCCGCTGAGGCCGGTGGCCGGCCGCGGCCCGTAGCCGCTGAGGCCGACGAGTTCGAGCATTTCCTCGGTGCGCTCGGTGATCTCGGCCTTGGGCAGCCGCTGCGCCTTGAGCCCGTAGGCGACGTTCTGGAAAACCGTCATGTGCGGCCACAGCGCATAGGACTGGAAGACCATGTTGACCGAGCGCCGCTCCGCTCGCACGTGCGTTTTCCCCGTCGCCACCACCTTCCCGCCGAGCGAGATCGTGCCGTCGCTGACCCGGTGCAGCCCGGCCACGCACCGCAGCGTGGTGGTCTTGCCGCACCCGCTGGGCCCGAGTAGGGTGACGAACTCGCCCTGTTCAATGGTCAGGTCCAGCCCGGCGACGACCCGGTTGCTGCCGTGATGGGCTTCCAGGTCCCGCACTTCGAGCACGGGCGCGGGACGCCGGTCCTCTTCGGACAGTGTCGTTTTCCGCCGTTCGACGCTGGTCATTTCTTCCTCTCGGCGAGCCGGAACAGGCCGCGCAACACGCCCATGCCGGCGAAGATGACGACGAGCTGCAGCAGTCCCACCGCGGCCGCCTTGGTCAGTGCGCTGCTGGAGTCGTTCCAGGCCACCACGGAAAGCACGCCGGTGTCCGATGTGGACAGGATGACCGCGACGTTGAGCTCCCGCAGGGTCAGCACGAAAATCAGGATGAACGCGCTGAGCACCGACGGCCGGATCAGCGGCACAAGCACCGACCACACCGTCTTCAGCGGCGAGACTCCGCACACCTGCGACGCTTCCTCCAGCGACCGGTCGATCTGCTGGACCCCGTTGGACACCAGCCGGACGGCGTGGGTGATCGAGATGGACACCAGCCCGATCCCGATGAACGGCAGCGTGCCGTAGAGCGGGGTGCCGATCAGCATGAGCAACAGGCCGGTGCCCATCACCAGCCCTGGCACCGCGAGCGGCATCGTGGCCACGTAGGTGAGCGCCCGTGCCGTGCGCACCTTGGCCCGGTCGGCGAGGTACACCACCGCGACCCCGACGAAGATCGACAGAACGGGCACGGCGATCGCCAGCGCGAGGGAGTTCAGCGTCGCGGTCCAGACCTGTGACGTGTCGATCGCATCCCACAGGTTGCTCAGCGACAGGTTCATGTCGGCGATCGTGGGCGCGAGGTACTTCGACAACGCCATCAGCAGCATCGCGATCAGCGGGATCACGAAGGAGATCACCCCGTAGGCCAGGGTCACGACCCAGACCACGGCGGCGGTGACGCGGGAGGGCTTGTTCTTCGTCTCCGTATGCCCGCGCCCGCTCACCGACACGAACTTCGTCTCGTTCCGTACTGAGCGGCCGTAGAGGAAGAGCCCGAGCAGGCACACGATCATCAGCTCGCCGCTGATGGCCGCCGCGAGCGACAGGTCCTGGTTCTCGCTGTAGAGCGCTTTGTAGACGTTCACCGACAGCGGCGTGAACGAACCCGACTGCCCCAGGATCTCCGGCACCGAGAACTCACCGAGCGCGAGAATGCCGACGAACAGCACCGAGGACAGCAAAGACGCGCGCAGCAACGGAAGCACGACGCGGAACGTCGTGTACCCCATGCCGCGCCCGCACAACAGCGACGCCTCCTCCATCCGGCTGTCGATCCGGCTCATCGACGCGGACACGAACAGGTAGGCGTACGGCACGTAGTGCGCGACGAGCACGAACACCATGCCGGGCACGGAAAGGATGTCCGGCTGCAGCCAGCTCGGCACACCCAGCGACTGCAGCGCCTTGTTGATCACCCCGGTTTCCGGGGTGGCGAGCCACACCCAGGCCACCGCGGTCACGAACGGGGCCATGAACATCGAGCCCATGCACAGGTTTTCGCGCAGCCGGGAGCCGCGCAGGTCCAGCCGGACCGTGGTCCACGCCAGCGCGGTCGCGAGCCCGGTGGACAGCACACCCACGAGGAGCGCGAAGCCGACGGACTTGGCCAGCAGGCCGAGCATCTTCCCGGTGGCGAACACCTTCGCCACCGATTCGAGCGTGAACCCGGCGGAGGGATCGGTGGCGTCGGTGGAAAACGCCGCGATCACGATGTAGACGATCGGTCCGGCGATCAGCGCGAGCACCACGACCCACGTGGCCACCAGCAGGAGCAGGTCCTGCGGCGAGCGCGAGCGGCCGGTCACCGCCACGCCCCGGGCCGCGAGCGGCCGGGGCGTGGCGTTCTGCAGGGTCGTGGTCATGACGACACGTGGAACGTCTGGTTCCACTTCTCCACGAAAGACTTCAGCTGGTCACCGGAGAAGCGCTCGTCCCGCTGCCAGTCCACCCACACCTGGTCCGGCGCCTTGTACCACGGCAGTTTCGAGACGAAGGGCCGGTTCTCCTGCCAGCCCTCGATCGTCGAGCGGCCACCGGTCGCGACGCTCATCGCCTGCTGTCCCGCCAGGCTCTCCGACCACTCGTCGAACAACCTCGCCGCCGCCGGATGCGGGGCCTTCGACGGGATCTCCTGATAGAACTGGCTGGCGTTCATCGGCGAGATCGACGCGAACCGCACGGGCGCGCCGCTGGCGGCCAGCGGGCCGAAGATCGCGTCGTCACCGAAGATCGTGGCGCTGTAGGTGCCCGCCGAAACCTGCTGCGAGATCGTCTGGATGCTGGTGGTGACCGCGGGCTGCTGCGCGGCCAGCTTCTCCAGATAACCCCAGCCGTACCGGTCGGCGAGGTTCACCGCGAGATTGGCGTAATAGGCCATCCCCGAACCACCGACGCCCGGGTCGATCAGCACGATCTTGCCCTTCAGCGCCGGATCGAGCAGCCCCTCGTACGGGTCGGCCGCCAACTTGTCCTGAGTGGACTGTGGCACTGTCTTGGTGTTCCAGGCGATCGCGCCGGTCGTCTCGTACAACGGGTACGCGTAGCCGGGAACCGTGCGGTCGGCCGGGAACTGGTTCGCGCTCTGCGGCGTGTACTTCGCGAACCACTTGTTGTCGATGTACTCGTTGACCTGACCCAGGTTCGAGGTCTGGTAAATGTCCGCCTCGACCTTGTTCGCCCGCTGCTGCGTGCTGAACGTCGTCGCCAGCGTCGAAGACGCCTGACGCTGGATGTTGACCTTGACCCCGTACTTCTGTGTGAAGGCGCTCGTCCACTCCTCCACCTCCGACTGCACGATCGGGGTGAAGATGGTCAGCGCCCCCTCCGCCTTGGCGTCGGCCACGAGCTGGTCGAGTGAGCCCGGTGTGGATTCCTTGCTCGCCCAGGGACTCGACGGGGTACTGCTTCCGCACGCGGCGAGCGCCGAAGTCAGCAGGGCCAGCGCCACCGCGCCGTACCGCGCTCGCTGGGAGATTCTCGTCATCGTCGACTGCCTTTCAACTCGGAGCACGCGGAAGTCACTCAATCAACAGCCTTTGCCCCGGTCAACGCAGAGTTGCTGGGGGTGGCGAAAAGCAACGCTAATCACCACCGGGCGATAACGGGAAACCGCCGAACCCATAAGAAGATCTCGTTTGACGGCGTCCACGGCGGCTCGGTTGAGTAAGGAGGATCCCCTTCGCGACTTCGGAACCCCTTGCGGGAGAACCAAACCAGGAGAGAGTGGTAAATGTCTTCGGAACGACCCATGTCCCTGACCGTGGCGGGCGAGTGCATGGTCACCCGCCCGTTCGCGGTCCACAATGAACCGGAGTTCGACGAGGTGCTGGCGCGGCTGCGCTCGGCCGAGCTGACCTACGCGCACGTCGAGACGAACTTCGGCCACTTCTCCGAGGTCGAGGCACCCGCGCGCGGGGACCAGGTCGGCAGCTACTTCCTCACCGATCCCCAGGTGGCGGCCGATCTGCGGGCCGCGGGCGTCGACCTCGCCTCGCTGGCCAACAACCACAGCATGGACTTCGGGTCCAAGGGCGTGCACGCCACGATCCGGCACTGCGACGCCGTCGGCATCACGCACGCCGGCACCGGCCGCGACCTCGAAGAGGCGCGCGAACCCAAGTACCGGGAAACCCGCCAGGGCCGCGTCGCGCTGATCTCGGTCACCTCCGGCAACAAGTCGCATGAATGGGCCAGCCAGCCCAAGGCCTCGCTGCCCGGCCGGGCCGGGGTGAACCCGCTGCGGCCGATCATGCGCTACCTCGTCGACCAGCAGGCCGCCGAACAGCTCAAGGCCATCGGCGGCTCGCTCGGGATCCTGCGGGAAACCAAGGCCGGGGCCGAAGGCTCCAGCGGGCTGCTGATGAACGCCGAGCCGGGCGAGTTCAGCCTCGCCATGCCCACCGACCAGTCCACCACCGGCTCCAACCTGTGGCGCCCCTCGGACCACTTCGAGGTGCTCTCCAGCTGCAACAAATGGGACCTGGCCGGCAACCTGCGCTCGGTGGGCGAGGCCGCGACCATGGCCGACCTGGTCATCGTCGCGCACCACTTCAGCGTGTCCGAAGGCCCCCGCGGCAACACCCCGCCCAAGTTCGTCCAGGAGTTCGCGCACGCCTGCATCGACGAAGGCGCGGACATCTTCATCGGCCACGGCTGGCACAAGACGCTCGGCATCGAGATCTACCGCGGGAAGCCGATCATCTACGGCCTCGGCAACTTCTTCGCCCAGTCCGAATTCGTCCGCCGCGTCCCCTACGACGCGTTCGAGACGTGGGGCCACGACATCGAGCGGCTGCCGACGCTGACCCCGGCCACCCATCCCCTGCACCCGGGCCTCAACCAGGGCAACGAAACGTGGTGGAGCTCCGCGGTGCTCGACGTGGAACTCGAGGGCGGGCAGCTCAGCTCGATCCGGCTGCACCCGGTCGAATGCGGCCGCAAGGTCGGCAAGGAGGTCGACATCCGGCGACCGGTCGGGCACGGTGAGCAGCCACTGACCGACGGGCGCCCGTTCACCGCCCACGGCGAGGACGCCGAACGCATCCTGGAGCGCTACCAGCGGCTGTCCGCCGAATTCGGCACCACCGTGCAGATCGAAGGCGAGTCCGGCCTGATCAAGGTGTGACCCGGCCGCGGGGCGGGCCTGCCCGTTTTCCTGGGCAGGCCCGCCCCGGGCGCGAGGTAAGGTGACGAAAGCAGACTTCTTGTACCGGAGGCAATGACGCCCGTGAGCACGCCAGGCCCTGACCAGCACCGGCTCCTGCACGGGCTCACCTTCGACCAGCTGCACGCGATCCGCACGATCGTCGCCACCGGCTCGTTCCGGGAGGCCAGCAAGATCCTCTGCCTCACCCAGCCCGCGATCTCCCAGCGGGTGCGGCAGATCGAGCGCATGCTCGGCACGCCGATCTTCGAGCGACACTCCGGCGTCGGCGTCACCCTCACCACCACGGGCGAGAAGATCCTCGAATTCTGCGAACGCTCCATGGAAAGCCTGGACGCGCTCACCGCCGACCTGGAAGCGGCGCTCGCTCCCCCGAACGACTCCGAACTGCGGGTGATGGCACCCTCGGACCTCATCCAGTACGTGCTGCTGCCGATGCTGGCACCGTTCCACGCCCGGCACCCGCACGTTTCCGCTCGGGTACGGCAGTCGGCCTCGCGCGCGGAGATCGTCAGCATGCTCACCTCCGGGA
The DNA here is from genome assembly GCF_007713735.2 of Amycolatopsis acidicola. Lineage (GTDB taxonomy): Bacteria > Actinomycetota > Actinomycetes > Mycobacteriales > Pseudonocardiaceae > Amycolatopsis_E > Amycolatopsis_E acidicola. Next base: position 107,928 of record NZ_VMNW02000020.1, read on the forward strand.
AAGTCGACCTCGCCTTCGACCGCTCCCCCACACACCCCTCGCTCACCACGCTCGCACGGATGAACGAGCACCTGTACCTCGTCGCCCCCGCCGGCCACGAACTGGTGAAAATCCCGCCGAAGGACCGCCCCGCGGCGATCGGGAACTACCCTTTCGCGGCCTACGCGCCGGGGATGCGGACGTGGAACCTCGCGCAACGGTGGGCGGCCAAAGTGGGCGCGACGATCGTGCCCGCGATCGAGACCCGCAACGTCACCGTCATGAAGCAGGCCGTGCGGCAGTACGGCGCGCTGAGCATCGTGCCGGCCATCTCCGTATCGCAGGAAATCCGGGACGGCAGCATGGTCGCCGTCGAGATCACCGACATGCCACTGACCCGCACCACAGCGATCGCCGCCCGCCCCGGCGAGGAACGCACCCCGGCCATCCACAGCTTCGTCGAAGAACTCGCCGCCACCTACGCGCAACGCTCGGACAGCGCGACAGCGGGCATCCGGTGGCTCGCGCCACCGGTGGAACCCGCCGCGAGCTGACCGGACGCCCCGGCGAGGACCGCGGTCTCTCTCCCCCTCGATTTGCCACAACTCGCCGCCGCCTTCCCGCGCGCAGGCGGCTTTCCCTTATCTCGAGCGAGGTTCGATGCTGAACACCTTGCGGTTCGACGCGCTCCGGACACGCAACTACCGCCGTTTCTTCCTCGGCCAGACCGTTTCGGTCTGCGGCAACTGGATGGAGTCCGTGGCGCAGTCCTTCCTGGTGCTGCAACTGACCGGATCCGGTACCCAGCTGGGACTCGTGACCGCGGTCCGGTTCGGGCCGATGTTCCTGTTCGCGCCCTGGGGCGGGCTGCTCGCCGATCGCCTCGACCGCCGCCGCGTCCTGATGGTCACGCAGACGATCGCCGCGCTGATCTCGCTGACGTTCACCGTGCTCATCGCCACCCACACGATCTCGATGCCGCTCGTCTACCTGCTGGCGCTGTGCTTCGGCTGCGTCAACCTGTTCGACAACCCGGCGCGGGAATCACTGGTCCCCGACCTCGTTCCACAGCCACTGCTGGTCAACGCGGTCACGCTCAACTCCGTGACGGTGCACGGCGCGAGGCTGTTCGGCGCCGCGTTCGGCGGGGTGATCGCCGCGGCACTGGGGCTCGCGTTGTGTTTCGGGCTCAACGCGGTTTCCTTCGCCGCCGTCGTGCTTTCCCTGCTGCTGATGGATTCCGGGGCGATCGCCCAGCATCCGCGCCAGGACCGGCGGCCCGGCCAGGTACGCGAAGGGCTGCGCTACGTCGCGAGATCGGCGGACCTGCTGCTGCCGATCGTCATGATCGCGGTCGCGGGAGCGCTCGCCTGGGAGTTCCCGGTCAGCCTGCCGTTGCTGGCGCAGCACACCTTTCACGGCAACGCCGCCACCTACGGCACGATGACCGCCGCCATGGGCCTCGGCGGCGTGGCCGGCGGCCTGGTGACCGCCTCCAGAACCGGGCAGCGGCTGACGACGCTGGCCGTCGCCGGGATCGGCTGGGGCGCCGCGATCAGTGCCACCGCGCTGGCGCCGAACATCGTTGTGGCGTACGGGATTCTCGTGCTGGTCGGCTACGGCGGCATCGCGTTCAGTTCCCTGGCGAAAACGACGTTGCAGCTACGCGCCGTGCCCGCCATGCGGGGCCGCGTCATGGCGCTGTGGGCACTCGCGTGGCTCGGCTCCACCCCGATCGGCGGGCCGGTCGTCGGCGCCGTGGGCGAACATTACGGTGCCCGCTGGGGATTGCTGATCGGTGGGATCGCCACGCTGGCCATCAGCCTCGCCGCGTGGCCCAAGCTGCGCGCCCTCGACCGCCGAAGCGATAACCAGGAGCCACCCGGCACATAAGCGCGACTTGGTTGACGCTCGCCCGCGCACCGGATTTAACTTCAGATGCACCGTTTTCCGGCAGTCCACTGAGGATTCGATCATCCGGCAGGAAGGGCTCTGTTCATGCTGCCCAGATTCAGCCGTCTCACCGTCCTTCTGGCGTCCTTCGCCGCCGCGCTGGTCACCACGGCGGCGACCTCGAGCGCCGAACCATCCCCGGTCGTACACACCGCGCAAGGCGCCGTTCGCGGTACGGCGAGCACGGATTACCGTGCCTTCCAAGGGATCCCGTTCGCCCAGCCGCCGGTCGGTGACCTGCGATGGCAACCGCCGCAACCACCTTCGTCGTGGTACGGCGTCCGCGACGCGACCCAGCCGCCGCCCGCCTGCGAGCAGCCCGGCAACGGCACGATGAGCGAAGACTGCTTGTACCTCAACGTCTACACGCCGGCCGATGCCAACCCCGCCTCACGGAAGCCGGTCGCGGTCTGGATCTACGGCGGCGCGTTCCGTTCGGGCTCCAGCGCGCAGTACCAGCCCGTGCAGATGGTCGACCAGGGCGACATGCTGGTGGTCACCCTCAACTACCGGGTCGGCGCGATGGGCTTCCTGACCACCCCGCAGCTGGACACCGACAACGGCACCCCGTCCGGCGACTACGGACTGCTGGACCAGATCCAGGCCCTGCACTGGGTCCAGGACAACATCGCCCGCTTCGGCGGCGATCCGCACCGGGTGATGATCGCCGGACAGTCCGCCGGCGGTGAATCGGTCTGCATGCTGCTCGCGTCCCCGAAGGCCGCCGGGCTGTTCAGCAGCGCGGTCGTGGAAAGCGGCCTCACCTGCGGGCAGAACACCCGCACCGCCGCCCAGGCCACCAACGCCGCGTTCATCACCACCCTCGGCTGCGATGGACCCGATGTCATCGCCTGCCTGCGCCGCAAGACACCCGGGGAAATCCTTGCCGCCCAGGGCACATCAGGCGTCTGGTACCCGGTCGTCGGCACCACCGCGTTGCCGGTACAGCCGCCGGATGCCTTCGCCAGCGGGCAGTTCAACCACGTCCCCGTGCTGATCGGCAACACCGCCCACGAGGGCGCGTTCTTCATCTACCAAGCAAACGACGTCGCCGGCAAACCCGTGAGCGCCGACGCCTACACCGCGTCGGTGCAGGCCACCTTCGGCGACCGGGCGCCCGACGTCCTCGCCCGCTACCCGCTCCAGAACTACACCGCACCCGGCGCCGCCGAAGCCGCCCTCAAAACCGACATCGGCTTCAGCTGCGCCACCCTCACCAACGCCGCGGCACTCACCGCGCGAGTCCCGACCTACGTCTACGAATTCCGCGACGAAACCGCGCCGTACCACGCCTCCGTCCCGCCGTCGTTCTCCCTCGCCGACGAACACAGCGCCGAACTGCCCTACCTGTGGGGAACCGACGTCACGCCCACGCTCACCAGCACGCAACAGAAACTGTCACACGACATGATCGCCTACTGGGCCCAATTCGCCCGCACCGCAACGCTTCCCGCCCCGCGCTACAACCCGTCGGCGCCCCGCGAGATCGTGTTCAACGCCGACGGCCCGGCCATCGTCAATGACATGGCCGCCGACCACCAGTGCTCCTACTGGAACCAGGTCTACCCCGACGGCTGGCCCTTCCACTTCAACCTCCGCTGACGAAAGGGTGGTCCATGCACGCCAACACGACACGACAATGGGCGAGGCGACTCGGGCTCGGACTCGCGGTGGTGGCGGTCGCCGCCACCGCGACGGCGACGGTGTCCACCGCCGGAACTCCGCGGCCGGACCCGGTGGTACACACGGCCAACGGTGCCGTGCGGGGGACCGTCACCAGCGACTACCGCGTTTTCAACGGCATCCCGTACGGACAGCCACCCGTGGGCCCGCGGCGCTGGCAGCCACCCGAGCCTTCCCAAGGCTGGCAAGGAGTTCGTGACGCCACCCAGCCCGGCTCCGACTGCGTACAGACAGCCGAAGCCTGGCGCCTGGCCGCGGGGAGCACGAACGAAGACTGCCTCGACCTCAACGTCTGGACACCGGCAAGCGCGCACGACGGCGCGGCACTGCCGGTCGCGGTCTGGTTCCACGGCGGCGGACTCGTCAACGGCGCCGGCCGCGACTTCGCGCCCGTCGCCATGGCGCAGCAGGGCGGAATGCTCGTCGTCACCGTCAACTACCGGCTCGGCGCGATGGGCTATCTGACACTGCCACAACTCGACCAGGAAAGTCCGGCGGGCGCCTCCGGGAACTACGGACTGCAGGACCAGATCCTGGCGCTGCGCTGGGTCCGGGACAACATCGCCCGCTTCGGCGGTGACCCGGGCAAAGTGATGATCGCCGGTCAGTCCGCCGGCGCTGGGTCGACCTGCTACCTGCTCACCTCCCCCCAGGCCACCGGTCTGTTCAGCACAGCTGTGGTGGAAAGCGGCGGCGCCTCCTGCGGCACCGCATACCCCAGGGCGGACATCCAGAAGAGCAACGCCGCGTTCGTCACCGCACTCGGCTGCGACAACGCCGACCCGGCAGCCGTCTTGGCCTGCCTGCGCGGGAAACCCGCGTCGGACATCCTTGACGCGCAACAGAAATACGGGCTGTGGCGCCAGGTGATCGAACCCGGGGTGCTGCCCGCGAGCCCGAAGGACGCCTTCGCCAGTGGCACCTTCAACAAGGTGCCGGTGCTCATCGGTGGGGTGGCCCATGAGAACCGGGCCGGGATCTACGAACAGAACGACCTCGTCAACCGTCCCGTGACGGCCGCCCAGTACACCAGCACGATCCAGGCGACCTACGGCGCGAAAGCCCCGGAGGTGCTCGCCCGCTATCCCGTCGGTGACGTGCCAGGCGCGACGCTGGCCGCGGTCGGCACCGACAGCCAGCGCGCCTGCCCCGAAATCAGCCTGGCCGGCTCGCTGTCCGCACACGTGCCGACCTATGTCTACGAGTTCCGGGACGAGACAGCACCCCTGCGCTCGTACGAACTGGTGCCCTCGTCCTTCCCGCTCGGGACACAGCACTCTTCCGAGCTGCCCTACCTCTGGGGTTCGGAAACCATGAACCCGCTGAACCCCCGGCAACAACGACTCGCCGGCGACATGATCACCTACTGGTCCCAGCTCGCGCGCAGCGGCAACCTCGCACCACGCGGGCTGCCCGCCGTGCCGAACTATTCAGCCTCCGCCCCGCGGGAAGTCGCGTTCAACACCGGCGGCCCGGCCATCGTCAGCGACATGGCCGCCAACCACCAGTGCGGATTCTGGAACAGCTGACACACGCTCGCGCGCCGGGTCGCGGCGGCGATCCGGCACGCGAGCGTCGATCCCCCGTGAACGAGGACGACGGCGAACAACGGGTTCGCCTACGGCGTTGACGTCTCCCGCCGCCACCGTTACCGTAGCGACCATTCCAGCAACTACTGGAGTAATCACTACAGGAAGCTCTCGGAGGCACACCGTCGTGACCGAGCACCCGCACTACGACGTGGCCGTCATCGGGTACGGCCCCACCGGCGTCACCGCCGCCAACCTCCTCGGCGCCGAGGGACTCTCGGTCGCGGTCATCGAGCGCGACGCCACCGTGTACTCCCGCGCCCGGGCGATCTCCACTGATGAAGAAGTGGTGCGCATCTGGCAGCGGACGGGGCTGACTGAGCGACTCAAGCGCGACATGCTGGCCGACAGCCCGCTCGAGTTCGTCGACCGGGACGGGCGACCTTTCATCAGCGCGGAATTGACCTCTCGCGGCCATGGTCATCCGCCACAACTGTTCATCTACCAGCCGGCATTGGAGGAGGTCCTCCGTGAGGGCACCGGGCAATATCCCAACGTCGAGCTCCGGCTGGAACACGAGTGCGTCCGCGTCTTCCAGCGCGAGGATCACGTCGAGCTCATGCTGGTAAACCTGCACAGCGACGAGCTCGTCCGCATCACGGCGACGTACGTCGTCGCCGCCGATGGCGGGTCCAGCCCGACCCGCGGCCAGCTGGGCGTCGGGTTCGAGGGACGGACCTACGAAGACCGCTGGGTCGTGATCGACACGAAAATGCTCGAGCCGTGGCCCGGGCACGATCGCCTGCGTTTCCGCTGCGATCCCACCCGGCCGGCCGTGGACTGCCCCACGCCACTGGGACATCACCGCTGGGAGTTCCCGGTGCAGGCCGGCGAGGACGAGAAGGAGCTGGTGACGGAACGAGCGGTGTGGCGACTGCTGAACCGTTACGAGATCACCCCCGAACACGTGGAGATCCTGCGCGCTGTCGTCTACAGCCACCACGTTCGGTTCGCGTCGCGCTGGCGGGTCGGCCGGATCTTCCTGGCCGGTGATGCCGCGCACGTGATGCCCCCGTGGATCGGCCAAGGCATGGCCGCCGGGGTGCGCGACGCCGGCAACCTGTCCTGGAAACTCAGCGGTGTTCTCCGAGGCGCGCTACCCGAGTCCATTTTGGACTCCTACGAGACCGAGCGGCAGCCGCATGTGCGGGCGGTGACCCGGCGAGCTGTGCTCGCCGGGCGGATCATCACTGAGCGGCGCCCCGCCGTCACGAAGCTCCGGGACATCGTATTCCGGACCATCAAACGAATCCGCCCTCTGAAACGACTCCTGCACGACAGCGTCTGGGTGCCTGACTGCCATTACCGCAAGGGGTTCATCGCCGCGGGCAAGCACTCCGCGAGCGGCCGCAAGATTCCCCAGCCCGTCGTGCTCGACGCGGCCGGGATGCCAGTGCTCCTCGATGAAGTCACCGCAAGCCACTGGACCTTGGTGCATCGCGGGCCCGCGGCGGAGTGGGGCGGGATCAACCGGCTAGAAGTCCTCCCTGCCGGTTCACCGGCCCGCCCGGGAGCTGTCGTCGACACCAGCGGGGTGCTCACCGCCTGGATGACCGAGCACAAGGCGACCGCGCTCGTCGTCCGGCCGGACAGCGTGGTCTACGCCGCCGCTTCCCCCGCACAGTCCCTGCCCCCTCTCCCAGGTGGGCTCCGGCCGACCACACGACCACACGCCAAGCATCCGGAGGTAACGGCGTCATGACCCTGTCCGAGAAGACCTACCGCGTCGGCGGGCGCGACCTCTTCGTCGCCGAAGCCGGCGATGGACCGGCGGTGCTCCTACTGCACGGCGGCGGCCCCGGTGCTTCCGGGATGTCCAACTACGTCCGCAACATCGAACCCCTCTCCGCCCACTACCGCGTCATCGTGCCCGATCTGCCGGGCTACGGCCGCTCCTCGAAAAGCCTCGACCACAGCGACCCCTTCGGGGACCTGGCCACCGCAGTCCGCGGGTTACTCGACGAACTCGGTCTGCGGTCCGCGCATCTGGTCGGCAACTCCTACGGCGGCTCCGCCGCCCTTCGCCTCGCGCTCGAAACTCCGGACCGGGTCGGACGGCTGGTGCTCATGGGACCCGGCGGTGTCGGCACGACGCGCTCGCTGCCCACGCCCGGGCTGCAGAAGCTGCTGAACTACTACCGGGGCGACGGGCCGAGCAAGGCCAAGCTGGAGGAATTCATCCGCACCTACCTGGTGTTCGACGGCGGCACCGTTCCGGAGGAAGCGATCGAGCAGCGCTATCAGGCCAGCATCGATCCCGAGGTCGTCGCCGATCCACCGCTGCGGCGCCCGTCGTCGCTGAAAACCTTGTGGCGCATGGACTTCACCCGCGACCCGCGACTTTCCCAGCTCCGGACACCCACCCTGGCGATCTGGGGCGCACGGGACAAGGTCAACCGCCCCGCCGGCGGCCACACCCTCGCCCGCACCATGCCCAACTGCGACCTCCTGCTCGTCGCCAACACCGGTCACTGGGTTCAGTGGGAACGGGCGGAGGGGTTCAACGCCACTTTGCGCACCTTCCTGGGAACGACCGCATGAACGTGTTCGGCGCCGTCCACCTCGGCTATCTGGTCATCGAAACGCACAAATTCACCGACTGGCTCCGGTTCGGCCGCGACGCCATCGGCCTGCACGTCGACGAACTCGACGCCGCCACCCTGCGATTCCGGCTCGATGACCACGACTGCCGTTTCCTCCTGCGATGGGGGCCCGCCGAGGACGTCACCACGCTGGGCTGGCACATCGATGATCACGACACCTTCGACCACATCCTCAAACGAGTGGCCGACCGCGGCGTGCCCATCGAAGAAGCCGGCGCCGAGGAAGCCGCCCTGCGCGGAGTGGAACGCCTCTGGCGCTTCCCCGGCCCCAAAGGCCTCGTCCAGGAGATCTTCACCGCGCCCGTACGGTCGGGCCGCCCCTTGGCCTTGCGCACCGCCGGGTTCGTCACGGGTGAGTCCGGCATGGGCCACGTCGCCCTCACCACCACGAGACCAGAGCAGCTTCGCGGTTACTACGACACAGTGTTCGACGCGCGCTTGTCGGACTATATCGACGAAACCATCAGCGGCGTCAAGCTCAAGATCCGCTTCCTTCGCGTCAACCAGCGCCACCACTCGATCGCGCTCGCCGCGACGCGAGGTCTGCGCCTGGACCCGGTCCGCACCCGCGTGCAGCACCTCAACATCCAGGTCGCCGAACTCGACGACATGACCCGCTCCTACCAACGGGTCAAGGAACTCGGCTTCGACATGGCGCTCTCGGTCGGCCAGCACACCAATGACAAGGAACTGTCCTACTACGCCTTGACTCCGTCCGGCTTCGAATGGGAGGTCGGCTGGAACCCGGTCACCGTCGACGAGTCCACCTGGGAGCCCACCACACACAAGGGCATCAGCATCTGGGGCCACACCCCCGTCGGGCAAACCATCATCGACAAGCTGGCGCAGTTCAACCAAGCTTCCCGCTCGCTCCGCGAGCGCGAGGACACCGTGCCGGCACTCAGCGGCGACGGTATCCCGGACGACTGAAACCACTGCCGTAGCGGTCGCTACAGTGGAGGCGGAGGTGTCCGATGACCGACCCGCGCGCGAACCGCCGCCGACGTGCCAACGGTGAAGAGTCCCGCCGCAAGATCCTTGATGCCGCGGTGGAAGTCGCCGGCGAACGAGGCTACGACGGCACCAGCATCGCTCTCGTCAGCAGCAAATGCGGATTACCAGCCAGCTCCATCTACTGGCATTTCAAGGACAAGGACGAACTCATCGCCGCGGTCATCGAACGCAGCTTCCGCACGTGGCTGAACGCGGTGTCACTATCCGACCCCGAAAGCCACCCCGCTCGCGAGCAGGTCGTGGAACTCGCGGTCTCGGTCGCAAAGGCGCTTCTCGAGGCACCCGACTTCCTCCGGCTTGGCCTCATGCTCGCGCTCGAACGGCGTCCGGACGAACCCAGCGCCCGCACTGTGTTCCTGCAAGTCCGCGACACCACGCATCGCTACGTCGCCGACATCATCCACAAAATGGACGAGAACCTCGACGACGAGGCGATCCACCTCCTCACCACCTACGCCATCGCTGCAGCCGACGGCCTCTTCATCGCCAAGGAAATCGGTGGCGACAGCGTCGACCTGATCCGGCTTTTCGACCTCCACGCCCACGCTGTCCTGGCCGCCGCCGAGCAACTCGGTGCCCGGCTCCCCCGGCGCTGACCGATCAGGCCGGTTCGACCAGGGACGACATCACGCGGGGCAGGGCGTCAGTAAGGAACCTGTTCGCCCCAGGGCTGTCGATGCCTTCCATCAGCGCTCGCTCGAGCGCGGTCTCATACAACGACACGAGCACGATCATGGCGTCACGAGCCGGGATCGCCAGTCGCATCCCGACGCGCCCGAGCAGGGACCCGGTGATCTTCGCCAGCTCCTCGTGGAAGCGGGCGTTCACCGCGTCTGCGGCGTCGCGCAGCTCCGGCTGCCGCAGCACCTGGGCCCGGAACTCGGCGGCGAGGAGGAACCAGCTCTCATCGGAGAAGAGCGGCTCCATGAACGAAAGCGCCACCCGCGTCATCACTCCTCGCAGGTCATCGGCATCGGGGTCGAAACATCGCAGCGCCTCGCCGACCGCCGCGCGCATCCGGTCCAGCCGGATCGCCATCTGCTGGTCATAGACCGCGAGGAAGAGATCCTCCTTGGTGGAGAAGTTGGAGTAGAACGCCCCGCGGGTGAACCCGGCGCGCTCGCAGATCAGCTCGACCGGGGCATCGCGGATGCCGTGCTCGGTGAAGACCTCGAAGGCGGCGTCGATCACCCGGCGACGGGTCTCGGCCCGGCGCCGCGTCGTGCGCGTTTCCTTCGGGGTCTCACTCATCGTCACCTCGACAACTCTAACGATCAGACGCGGGTCCACCCGCCAGGGTGAACCGATACGTAGTGCATCGGATACACCATAAATTACGATACATTGCGTATCAACGCTGGTGAGGAGTCTGCGAGTGTCGTCCTTCCTGTATCGGCTAGGCCGCGCCATGGCCAGGGGCCGGGTTGTCGTGGTCGCCGTGTGGCTGGTGGTTCTGGCCGTGGCCGGCGGCGGCGCCCTGGTGTTCAGCCAGGGAACGGACGACACCTTCGCGATCCCCGGTTCGGAATCCCAGGACGCGCTCGACTACCTCGGCCGTGTCTTCCCCCAGGTCAGCGGCACCTCAGCGCAGCTCGTCGTCGTGGTCCCCGAAGGCCAGAGCGTCGACGTCCCCGCCACGCGCGCGGCAGTCGCCGACGCGGTCGCGCGGATCGGCGGACTCGACCAGGTCGCTTCCGTGCTCAGCCCCTTCGACGCCGGCGTCCACGGTGCCGTGTCCGGTGATCAGCGGGCGGCGATCGTGACGGTGCAGCTGAAGGTCGGGCTAGGTGTACTGGCCCGGGAGGTTGCGAACGTGGGGACACGTAGTCGGATGATCTTGGCGTGAGGGAGGACCTCCGGGTTTGGTGTGGATCACCACAATCTGCACCACGCCACGGAGGTCCTCGTGTCACACCGTAATGCCCCGTTGAGTCCGACTGGCAGACTGCGCCTGGCCCGTTGTGTGGTGGACGACGAATGGCCGCTACGGCGAGCTGCTGAGCGGTTCCAGGTGTCGG
>NZ_VMNW02000021.1 GCF_007713735.2 Amycolatopsis acidicola
GGCCGGGGCCGGGGCCGGGGCGGGGTTTTTCCCAGCGGTTGGTGATCGTGCCGCCGGGGGTGCCCCAGGCCAGGAAGAGATCCAGGCCGGCCAGGTCCGGCGTCCGAACCGGGGTCAGCGCACATTCGTCCACGAAGACCGACTTGCCGTGGGCGCGACCCGTCACGACGAGGTTGGGATGCAGCATCGTTGTTCTCGTTGTCCGGCGCTGGCGCGGAACAGGCCCAGTCAATGGCATCACCCGGCCCCGCGCGATCCCTCTGCACCACACAGATCCGGCGCCAGGCATGTGCCTGGGCACACCCGCTCGGCCTGGCGAGGTCACGAGCCTGACGGTCGATGTCGTCGGTGGCGGGCTGAGGGGCCCTTCCATCGCCGGGGTCTTCGCCGCCACCGGGGCGAGTGCCCACCTGACCGACCCGACGTGACCACGTTGCACGCCGCGCCCGGCCGGATCCGGGCGCAGCAGGGGAACCTCGGTCACAATCCCGAAGTGGCGGATGGGATCGCACTTCAGGGCGAACTCGCCGATGCGGCGCCCGGCGCCGTGCTGCCGACCAACACGCCGGCTCGCCGCGTCGCCGACGTTGTGCCTAGCGAGGCCACGGCCGACACGGACGTCGGAGGGATGATCGGCATTCTGGGACAGGCCGGGCACGTCCCCCGTCCACGTGCCGGGGACGTGCCCGGGTTCATCGGCGAACATCCGAGTCGACATGGTGGTCCCGGCGAGCGTGGACACGCCGCTCGATGTCAGGGGCGAACACCCGGCAAAGCTCGTTGTTGTGGATCAGCGAAGGCGCCCCGATAGTTACCAGGGCGCCTCCTTCAGGCCTGCCCGGCCACGGGCGAAAGACCGGCAGGACCGGTGCTCGCGACGCTGACGGGGGCCTGCGCGGACTCCAGGCGCTGCCCCTTCAAAGCACGCAGCAGCAGGAAAGCCTGTGCGGCGATCCACACGCCGAAAAGCGTGAGGGGGAACCAGAAAACGAAGAGACCGTCCCAGGCGAACGCGCCGGCACGGGGGATGAAGGAGATGGCTCCCGCCTCGAACATGATCGCGATCCACGCGGTGAGGTAGCCGAACCAGCGGGGGAAAGCGGAATGCCGGACGTTGCTCGTCTTGAAGCAGATCACGGCGACGGCCACCCACATGAAGACGTAGAACTGGTCGGTCGTGACCAGGGTGAGCATGCCGAGTTCGTGCATGAGCAACGTGATTTCGGGCGGACGCGTCGGCGTGAACGCGGCCACGCCCCAGAAGATCGTCGGGAGAACGAGGAAAAGTGACATCAGCGCGCCACCGACGAGCGTGAGGTTGGACCAGATGCGGCCTTTCTCCTCCCTGCGCATCTGTGTCGCGATGACCGTCGAGAGTGGCAGCATGAACGCGGAGACCCAGCCACAGATGGTGGCGCCGATCCGGATCTCCGTCGAGTGCGTCCGGTAGAAGTCGGCGACCGCCTGCGCGCCGAGGGACGGGCTCGGTGGCGGAATCATGTGGAACAGGAAGCCGAGTACCAGACCATAAGTGGCGGTCATGGCCAAGGCCCACCAGACGACGAAGGTTTGACTGCGCTCTGACAACTTTCCGATCCTTCCTGGCTGAACAAGAGCAGACGGGCGGTTCAGCGGCTTCCCAGCAGGAACATCGTGATCACCATGGCGCCGGCTCCGGCGCACCAGAGGTCGAAAACGAGTCGCAGCAGGAGCGGCGCGCGGTCGAGTTCCATGAACTCGCGCCCGACATAACGGACTTTCACGAAGGCGATGGCCAATGCGATGACGACGCCGGCGTCGGTGAGTGATCCGTGCCGGTGCGCCAGGACGAAGGAGAGGACCGTGGCCAGTACGAGGAGTGCCCACACCACGACGAGCCGGTCGCGCAGAAGCGAGATCATGGTTTCACGACGCCAAGTAGAAGAGAGGGAACAGGACGATCCACAGCAGATCCACCATGTGCCAGAACGTCGCGCCGATTTCGACGACGCGAAGGTCGTGCACGCCGCGGGTGTGCTTCCCGGCGAACGCGCGAAGCACGGTGAGCCCGCCAAGGCCGAGTACCACGTGTACGGCGTGGATCGCGGTGAAGATGAAGTAGTAGAGGAAAAACGTGTTCGTGGCGGGAGTGATCCCGGCCGCCAGCTTGGTTGCGTATTCCACCAGTTTGATGACCAGGAATCCGGCACCGCAGCCCATCGCGCCGGTGAACAGGCGGACAGCGGTCGTGCGTTCGGACCGGCGGTAGGCGCGGACTCCGAGCGCGACGCACAGCGAACTCGTCAGCAGGACAACGGTGTTCACCGTGCCCAGCGCGATGGAGAGTTCCGGGCGAGACTGGGCGAACAACGCGGGCTCTTGCATTCTGGCCCGGAGGAAAACGGCGAAGAAGACGGCGAACACACACATATCGCCGAAGATGAACAACCAGATCCCGGGCTCGCCGGGCACATGCCCGCGCAGCCAGCGCGAGGTCTGCTTGCCGTCGGCGGGATCGCCCGCTGAGGAGAGCCCAGCCGTGCCGGTGCGGTCGGTGCGGGCTGTCATGGGCGTATCGCGCCCATCGCGCGACCGGTTGTCGTCACTGACATGAACAGGGCTCCTCCCCCGCGAGCGGACTTCTGAGTGCTGTGCCGGATCAGACGATGTTCGCCGGTGCGACCTGGTACCGGTGGTGCACGCCCAGCGACGTCTCGATCACGCCGGTGCCTTCTTCGCCGTTGCAGCGGATCACCGAGATGTTGTCGTTCAGGCCCTCGACCTTGGCCACCTGCTCGGGGTCGGTCAGATCCCAGCGCTCCTGCCAGAACGAGTTGCCCTGGCGGCCCCGGCGCCTGCTCGGCTCGGTCACGTAACCGGCTCCGGAGAGGTACATCCGGAACTTCGGCTCGATCTCCAGGTCGTAGGTCCTGCCGTCGAAGTCGGTGACCCGCAGCGTTCCCTTGAGGAACTGCCGGCTGTCGTGGTCGAACTCGAGGTCGTGGTCGAACTCGACCAGCGGAGAGATGTCGCCGTTTTCGGAGAAGATCGCGCCGTCACGGACCTGCGGGACGCCGTCGCCGCGGTCCCGGATATGGATCACGAGTGAGTAGTCCTTGAAGTCCCCGGCCACCCAGGCGAGTACCCCGTGTGGGAGCACGCCCTCGCCCGCCGCGCGCAGGCCCCAGGTCCGGTCGCGGTGCGCGCCCACGCCATCCAGTTCGAACGTCTTGTCGTCAAGGGTCAAGGTGCCGTTGACCCTGCCTGGCTGGAACACGTAGATGTCGCTGTGGATCAGCCGGGCGTTCTTCCGTACCTCCGGCTGCCGGATCATGTAGGGCGCGCCGCGGGAGACGAACTCCAGGTCGTAGGAGATGCCGCTCTCGTTGGGGTCCGCACGCATCTTCCAGTGCTTCATAGGGGTGACGATCTCCATGTGCGACGGTCCGGCCCACAGGGGATACCGGCCTGCCGACAGATCGCGCGAGGCACGGAAAGACCACTGTTTCCCAGGCACCGTCGCGATCGCGTAGGCCTCCATCGCGTCGCTGTTGGGGTACATCGACATCCCGACGTCGATCGCGAACCGTTCCGGGTCGCTGATCGTGATGTAGGTGCGCTCGCCCCAGCTGCGCTCGTTCTGCGACACGTGGGCGATCGGCTCGATCGTCTGATGGCAGAAGAAATCGTCGTATTCGGTGATCATGTTTTTCCTTTCTCGCGGCCCGTGGCTCAGTGCACCGCGGCTTCGGTCCGGTCACCGGGCCGCGCCGGGTCGACCGCGTAACGTTCCTGCTCGTAGAGTTCGGCGATCTCGGCGGCGTACTTCGTATGGATCGGCTTGCGGCGGACCTTCATCGTCGGAGACAGCTCGTCGGAGCCCGGGCTCCACTCGACGGGCAGCAGGCGGAAGCGTTTGATCTGCTCGACGCGCGCGAGTTTGGAGTTGGCCGCGCGCACGGCGTCGGCGATGTGCCGGCGCACGTCGGGATGCTCGGCGAGCTGCGCCGTCGACAGCTCGCCGAATCCGTTGGCCTTCGCGTACTGCGCCAGAGCCTCGGGGTCGGGCACGATCAACGCGACGATGTAGGGCCGCCCGTCGCCGACCGCGACGACGGGACCGATCAGCGGACTGCTCTCCCGCAGCTTGGCCTCGATGTTCGCCGGCGACATGTTCTTCCCGGCGGCGTTGATGATCAGCTCTTTTTTGCGGTCGATGATGGAGAGGTATCCGTCGGCGTCCCAGGAACCGATGTCCCCGGTGTGCAGCCATCCCTCGGAGTCGATCGCGTCCGCCGTGAGTTCGGGCCGGTTCCGGTAGCCGCTCATGAGGTAAGCGCTGCGGACCAGAATCTCCCCGTCTTCGGCGAGTTCGATCTCGGAGCCGTCGACCGGCTTGCCCACGGTGCCCACCCGAAAGTCGTCCGGACGGCCGAAGGAGGCGAAGGCGCCGCATTCGGTGATGCCGTACGCCTCGATCAAGGGCAGCCCGAGCGCGAGGTAGAACGCGCCGAGTTCGGGGCTCACCGGCGCGGACCCGATGAGGGCGACTTCGATCCGGTCGAGCCCCAGGCCGGCGAGGATCGGCTTGCCCACCCTCGCTTGGAGGTCCTCGAGTTCCTGTGCCTGCCGCGGATCCAGGTCCCCGCCGCCCCGCCGCGCCTGTTCCAGCGCGGCGCCCAGGCTGATCATCCGCTGCAGGCTGGGCTCCGTCTCGGGCGTGGCCCTGGACAGGATCGCGGCCCGGAACTTCTCCCACAACCGGGGAGGGCTGAAGAAGTACCCGGGGTGCAGCTCCCGAAGCACCTCGGGGATCGCGCGGATGTCCGAGCAGCACGTGATGCTCATCCCGCCGACGAACGCCCGGTAGTGCGAGAGATGTCGCTCGGCGACATGGGCCATGGGGAGATAGGAGATCCCGGTGGCGCCGTCGACGATGCCGATCGCGGAGTTGAGCGCCTGCTGGTTGCCCAGCAGTGATCGGTGGCTGAGTTCGACGCCCTTGGGTTTTCCGGTGGTACCGGAGGTATAGACGAGAGTGGCGATCGTGTCCGGGGTGACGGATCGCCAGGCCGATTCGAAATCGAAGCCCGGGCTCGTCATCGCGGCGACGTCGGCCAGTGACAGCGCCGCCGTGCCGGCAGCCGGGTCGACCACGACAAGAGTGCTGATGCCGGCCCGCTGCCTCGCCTCGTCCACGTTCTCCAGGAACGTGGTTTCGGTGACGACGATCGACGCGGCCGAATCACGCAGGACGTACTCGATTTCTTCGACCGGCAGGGTGTTGTACACGGAGACGGTGGTGGCACCCAGGTGGAGGGCCGCGGTGTCGACAAGGTGGAACTCCGGCCGGCTCGTCAGCTGGATCGCCAGCGTGTCCCCGGCGCGCAGGCCGAGCGAGTGCAGCCCCTCTGCGATCGCCCGCACCCTCTCGTCATAGTCCGCCCAAGTCAGCTCGTCGTCGGTATCGTGGCGGCGCAGCGCGACGCGATCCGCCACTCGCCTGGCGGTTCGCTGGAACACCGAGCAAAGAGATCGTTCGCCGGCCAGGTCCCGCACCTGTGCCCGTGCCGGGTCCGCGGTTTCGTCGTTCATGAGAGCTCGTCCTCCTCGACGGCTACCGGCATCATCGAGAATCCCTGCATCGCGGGGAGAGTGCCTGATTATTGCGACTAAGCGTATCTTATATAAAGGGGCAGTCAACGGCTGTTTCGGTGAAACCGGCTTCCCGGGGAAAGGAAAAAGACGGCTACCGTCCCGTCACGATTTTCCGTCACGCTCGTTGACGGTCGTCTTCGTGTTCTTGTGCAAGGGAACCCGGAACATCAGAGCGCGAAGAGTTTGCGGATGGAGCGGGTGACGAGCATGCCGGCCGCCAGCCAGAACAATGCGGCCACGCCGTAGTTGGCCAGTGTGTCCACCTGGCTCGAATCGGTCGTGAACAATGTGCGGAAGCCCAGCGCGAGCGGACGGGCGCAGGAGCCGACGAATGCGGCGATGCTGTTGTCGGAATTCGCGCCGGTGACCGTGAGCAGTACGTAACATGCCAGCAGTGCGGCGAAAGTCAGCGTGGCCACCCGGGTGACGCGGACCATGACGCCCGCGAGTGTCTTCGCGGTTCTGTTGCGGCGCATCGCCTGCGCGGTTTCCTCGGGCATGCGAAGAGTCTCCTCAGTGCTGTCGGAAAGTTTGGGTTCATGGCGGTCCACATCGTACTGTCGAGAACTATCTCCGGTCTACGATCGTTCACCTTGCGGGCGGAGTTGCCGGTGCGGTCGTCACCACGATCGTGATTGATCGTTGCGATATCTCACCTCCACGAGGGCGGAAGAAATCTTGGCCGAATGCTAGCCTGCGCGAGAACGATCGTTCACAGCCTGCTGTGCATCCAGACGAAAGGTGACGGTAATGGGTTCCCTCGAAGGAAAAGTGGCGTTCGTGACCGGGGCGGGCCGCGGGCAGGGGCGCAGTCACGCGGTCGAACTCGCCAGGGCCGGTGCCGACGTCATCGCGATCGATCTCGGCGCGGACATCGACACCATTCCCTATCCGCTCGCGTCGAAGGACGATCTCGAAGAAACCGGCAGGCTCGTCCGTGAGCTCGGCCGCCGGGCGGTCGTCAAGCAGGCCGATGTCCGCGATCTCGCCGCCGTCCGCGATGCTGTCGGGGAAGGCCGCGACGAACTGGGTGGTCTCGACATCGTCGTCGCCAACGCCGGTGTCATCGGCAGCGGGAAAGTGGAGCAGTTCGACGAAGCGGTCTACCGCGACATCGTCGAGGTCAACATGTTC
Organism: Amycolatopsis acidicola; assembly: GCF_007713735.2. Classification (GTDB taxonomy): domain Bacteria; phylum Actinomycetota; class Actinomycetes; order Mycobacteriales; family Pseudonocardiaceae; genus Amycolatopsis_E; species Amycolatopsis_E acidicola. The sequence continues at coordinate 6,772 of NZ_VMNW02000021.1, forward strand.
GGTGTCTGGCACACGATCGCCGCGTCCGCGCCCGCGATCATCGAAGGAGGCAAGGGAGGCTCGATAATCCTGACGAGCTCCACCCAGGGCCTCACGGGCCGCGGTGGCGACGGTTCGGCGGCGTCCTACGCCTACGCTTCCTCGAAGCACGCGGTCGTGGGCCTGATGCGCTCCGCCGCGCACGCCTACGCCAAGCACGGCATCCGGGTGAACACCGTCCATCCGACGGGTGTGGCCACGCCGATGGTCCTCAACGATTTCATGATGAAGTTCTTCCAGGAGAACCCTTCGGCGGCCGACATGGCGCAGAACCTGCTGCCGGTGCAGTTCGTCGAGGCCGGGGACATCAGCAAGGCGGTGGTCTGGCTGGCCGGAGACGAGGCGAAGTTCGTGACCGGGGTGACGCTTCCCGTCGACGCCGGCTTCGTCGTGCGGTGAAGTGTCGTGTGGCCGGTCCCCCGGGAACCGAAGTGTTCCCGGGGGACCGGCCATTCGTGCGGTTCCGGAGGTCACACGAGCGACTCGTGCCCGCTGCCGATCAGGTGCTCGCGGTAGTTTCCATACACCGGACCGAGAATCGGCAGCAACCCCATCAACTCGGTCATCGCGCCGGAGACCTTCAGCTTCCGCGTCGCCAGCGCGACCGGAGCCTTGAGCTTGCCCAGCCAGAACCTGTGCCCGTCGTCGGCACGCATCTGGATCCGTACCTTGAACTCGCGGCCGGCGGCGTCGTCCCCGGCGGAGAACACGGGCGGGTCCTGTGTGCAGTCCATACCGAAGATCGCGTCCGGCTCCGAGTAGAGCAGGCTGAACGACGTGCCCGCCGTGGCGAGCTTCGGGCCGAGTACCGGATGGACGGTCAGATTCTCGAGAAAAGGACCTTGGATGGCGTAGAGTTCCTCGCTCGAAGCGAAAAGCGGCATGGCGGTTCGTTCCTTTCTGGACAGTGCGGGGGTCACCGGCTGCCGGCGAACTGCCCGGCGAGCCGGCGCTGATAGCCGATGATCGTCTTGTTCCGGTTGAACACGATCGCCCCGACCAGCTGGTCGTCCCGGAACGCTTCGACAGTCAACGCGAGCTTGTCGTCGCTCTCCTCCACGACGTGGAACGACGTGGCCTGGGCGAGGAACCCGGCTGACTTGATCTTGACCGAATACTGGTCCGACCAGAACGTCGGGATGGTCGCCATCGGACGCGGTGCTCCGCCGGTCAGGATGTTCTCCACCGCGATCTCGGCCATGTCCCTGGCGATGGCCCAGTGCTCGATGGACACTACGGTGTCGAGCCAGGGGTGCGTCCAGGCCGCGACATCGCCTGCCGCGACGACGTTCTGCACACCGGCGACGCGACAGTATTCGTCGCAGCGCACGTTGCCACGCCACAGTTCGAGACCGGAATCCGCGAGCCACCCGGTATTGGGCTCCGACCCGATCGCGACGACGACGATGTCGGCCGGCAGCCGGGTACCGTCCGCCAGCAGCACCGTCTCCGCTCGTGCCGAGCCTTCGATGGCCGAGACGGTCACGCCGCACCTGATGTCCACGCCGTGCCGCCGGTGGATCCGCAGCGCGCGGTCGGCGGCATCCGGGCCGAGTACCGGCATCGGATGCGGCGCCACGTCCAGTACCGATACCGACCGGACGCCCCGCTGGGTCAGCGTGGCCGCGACCTCCATGCCGATGAACCCCGCGCCGAGGATGACGACCCGGCTGCCGGGGTTCACGCTCGCTCGCAGGGCGAGCGAATCGTCGAGGTCCCGGATGGTGAACACGCCGCTGCCGGGAACCTCGCCCGGCCACCTGCGCGCGCGCCTGCCGGTGGCGAGGACGAGCTTGTCATAGCTCAGGGAGCGGCCGTCCTCGACGGCGATGGTCTGCGCGCCGGTGTCGAGCGCCACGGCGGGGCTGCCCAGCTGCCAGTCCACGTCCGCCAGGTCCGCGCAGTCGTAGAAGTAACGGTCCGGATCGCCGGCCGCACCGAGCAGCTGTTTGGACAGGGGAGGGCGATCATAGGGTTTGTGGCGTTCCGCGCCGATGAGGACGAGTTCGCCGGTGAAGCCGAGCTTGCGTGCGGACTGAAGAGCCCGGTGGCCGGCGAGGCCCCCGCCGACGACGACGAGACGTTCCACCGTTCAGTCCCCGATCCTGAGCGCGCTCACCGGGCAGACGCGGACCGCCATTTCGACCGCGGGACGCTGGTCCTCGCCGGGATTTTCGTCGAGCACGACCGCCGTGTCGTCGTCATCGCCGATGTCGAACACCTCGGGTGCGGCCACCACGCAATCGCCGTGCGCGGCGCACAAACCCTTGTCGAGCACAACCTTCATCTTTGTTCCTCTCCGTGTCCCGGTGGTCGGGCGGGATCAGGCCGGGACGAGCTCGACCGGGAGTTCGTAGATGCCGCGCGTGAACGCGTCGCGGACGTATTTGACGTCGCCGGCGAGCCGGATCTCCTTGGTGCGCCTGAAGAGTTCTTCGTAGAGCAGCTTCATTTCGAGCCCGGCGACGTGCTTGCCGAGGCAGGTGTGCGGGCCACGGGCGAAGCTGAGGTGCATGTTCGGGCTGCGCGAGAGATCGAACTTTCGCGGGTCCGGGATACCGTCCGGATCGAAGTTGCCGGAGGCGAACAGCAAGCACACGAAGTCTCCTTCGCGGATGGTCTTGCCGTGCATTTCGACGTCCCGGGTGGCGCGGCGCACGAAATGCGAGAAGGGCACCGCGATGCGGACGATCTCGTCGATCGCGGTCGCGGGCAGGTCGTCCTTGCGGTCACGGGCCCACTGCATCTGATCCGGGTGCAGCAGCATCTGGTGCAGTCCGTGACTCAGCGCCGCCCGGGTCGTTTCGGCGGCCCCGCTGGCGAGCTGGGTGATGTTGCCCAGCAGCTCTTCCTGGTCCATTTCGCCCGCTGCCATGGCCTGGACCATCAACGAAACGACGTCGTCGCCGGGCTCGGCCAGCCTGCGTTCCGCGAGATCGTGGCTGTAGGCCCACAAACTCATGATCGCTTCCATCGCGGCATCGGTGGACGGGGTGATGCGCGGATCGACCGGAGCGGCGAACTTGTCGACCCAGCCGAAGACCGTCTCGCGGTCCTCCGCGGGCAACCCGAGGATGTCGCCCAAGGCCTCCATCGGCATCCGGTAACCGAGGTCGTCGACCGCGTTGAACACCCGCTTGTCGAGTGCCTTGTCGACGACGTCCTTCGCGTAGCCGGCGAATTTCTCGCGCAGCTTCCGCACCGAACCGGGGTTGAAGGTCTTCGAGACGACACCGCGATTCCGTTTGTGCGTGCCGCCGTCCATCGTGCTCCAGGCGGGCAGGCCGCCGGCGTGGGGGTCGATCGGGGTGACGCGCCAGATGTTCAGACCACCGCGGTCGGAGGCGAACAACCCTGGGTCGCGGTCGGCTTCCCAGAGATCGTGGTACCGGCTCAGGACCCAGCATTCGTCGATGTAGAACGGATCGTCGAAGCGCTGCAGATGGACCGGGTCATGTTTCCTCAGGTAGTCGAACTGGTCGAGTGGCAGGCCGAAGGTCTCCGGGTCCCCGTTCATGTAGGTGTCGGGGTCGAGCACCGAGATCTCTTGGTTCGGCGGTGTTACTTGCGTGGTCATCGGCATCCCCTGCGTCTTTCGGCCGGACGGCCTGGCGGGTCGGCACTTCCTGGTGCGCGCCGGGCGGGCACCTATCTGTGACAGTCAACGAACGCTCACGATGTTCGTGATGGCCGTCGATCCCGCTTTTCTGAGAGAGCAGGCCATCCTGGCTCCTGATGAGCCGACATCGCCGACCGACGAGCGTGAACGAGCGTTGACGACAGTGACCACTGACATTACACTACGGCGAGCGATCAGGGACGCCCCTGTCGTGGCGGTGCCCACTCGCCCGGGCGGCGGGCGGTGCGCCTCGCTTGTCAATGACGACTGCGAGCACCACCTGGAGTTGAAGACCTTGTCTCTACAGGTAGAGCCGGTTCCCCGGCCGAGTTCCCCGACCGCGCGCCCGGATCGGAAGAGAAGACCTCGTCCGCTCCCTCGGGATCCGATGGGTTTTTCCGGCTGACGCCGGAGTCCGGCGCCGCGGCCGCACGCGGATGGGCCGCAGGCGGTTCTTTCCTCCGTTTGTTTGTTCCCGGAATGCGGATCCGTGCTTCCGGCGAATCCTGTTTCCTTCATTCACTCGCGACCGGTGTCGCGCACTCCGAACGGTGAGCTGTGATGGCAATGCGCACTTCGTCGAACCCTGTGGTCACCCGCCGGCCCGGGAGGCCGGGCGCCGGCCCGGCCACGCCCGATTACCGTCTTACCGGCGCTTGGGCGCTCGTGGGCAAATGCCGGGATGGAGAACTCGAGGCGTTCGGCGAGATCTACTCCCGGTACCGGGACGACGTGATGCAGTACGCCTTGTCGATCGTGAAGAACAGGGCTGTGGCGGAGGATCTCGTCAGTGAGACCTTCGCCCGCGCGCTGGCGAGCATTCATCACGTCCGTTATCAGGGGGTCGACCTGCGGGCCTGGGTCATGACAATTGTGCGGAACATGGCGCGAGATCATCTCAAGTCGTCGTATGTGCGGCGGCGCAGCATGGTGGACGAGGTCCCGGAACAGTGGAGCGCGGAGGCGGACCCGGAGCGGATCGCGGTCTACCACTACCTGGCTGAGCTGATGTGGCAGGGTTTCGCCGAGCTCACCGGCCCTCAGCGGACCTGTCTGGAGCTGCGGTTCGGCCTCGAACTGAGCGTCCGTGAGACCGCGCACCGGATGCAGAAGACGGAGGCCACCGTCCGGCAGCTCCAGCACCGCGCCGTCCGGGCGCTTCGCGCGCGGATGATCGCGGAGTGGGGCGACGAGTTTCCTCATCGCGTCAGCGGGGTGTGATGAAGAGAGAGCCACCACGCCGCGGCATGGCCGGGCCGGAATGGGACAAAGGTTATGGTGGCACGGTGGTTGCACGAGAACCCGAGGAAAAGACGGCCGTGGCGCCGCTGAATTCCCGTACCGACGGCCGGAGCGCCGGTAAGCCCGCCACCAGAGCGCGGATCGTGGCCGCGGCGCGCGAATTGTTCTCCGAACGTGGGTACCGGGGCGCGACGACGCTGGACGTCGCGGCCAGCGCGAATGTGGCCGAACGGACCATCTTCCGGCATTTCCCGACCAAGGCGGCGTTGTTCCGGGAAGCCGCGATCGAGCCGGTCGAGCGCATCATCCAGGGGTTCATCGACGACTGGGGTGGCCGGCAGCACGGGGTGCTCGACCTGCGGACCGAGGTGCACCAGTTCTACGAGCGGATGTTCCAGTTCGGCGAGCAGGACCGCCGGCTGTTGATTTCGATGCTGGCGGCGCTTTTCTTCGAGGATCCGGAACGGGAGCTTTTCCCCGAACTCGCGCACACGCTGGGGCCCTTGCTCGACGCGCTGGAGAAGGTCTTCGAGGTGGAGGCACGTGACCGCGGGTTCACCCTCGATCCCGCGGTCGCGCCGCGGCTGATCGTGGGGATGGCCCTGGGGGTCACGGTGCACGGGGACTGGCTGTTCCCCGGCCGGGAGCCGCCGCCGGTCGACGTGATCATCACGCAGCTCACCGAACTGACCACGTCGGGACTCACCGGAGGGCGAAGGCCGTCCTGATCGTGGGGCGGCCTCCGCGCGGCCGCCCCACGACCGGACTCACCTGCCGAGGCGGCGTTTCCAGTCCTTCGCGCCGAGGAAGCGCGTGGCGCGGCTCATCAGCTTGCTGTTCTTCGCCGTGGTGGGATACCAGTACAGTTCCGACTTCAGGCGGAACCTTTCCTCGATCACAGGCTTCGGGTGGGTGTATTTGCGGATGCCCTCCGCGCCGCCGAGTCGCGGGCTGCCGAGACCGGAGCCGCGGCGCCCGCCCATCGGCACCGGGAGCTGGAAGACGTTGGTCATCGCGTTGTTGATGTTCACCGAGCCGGAGTCGATCAGCCGGGCGACGTGGCGGGCGCGCACCCGGTCGCCGCCGAAAACGCTGGCCGCGAGCCCGAAATCGGAGTCGTTCGCGAGGCGGACCGCCTCGTCGGCGTCGGCGACCTTCATGATCGGCAAGGTCGGGCCGAACGTTTCCGCGCGCATGCAGTCCATGGTGTGGTCGACATCGACGAGCACCGTCGGTTCGAAGAACTGCCCCGGCTCCTTCCGGCCGCCGCCGACGAGTACCTTCGCGCCTTTCGAAACCGCGTCCCGGACATGGCTTTCGATGATGTCGAGCTGATTCGCCGTGGCGATGGCGCCGATATCGGTGCCGTACTCATCCGGCGCGTCCATGCCGACCCGCAGGGACCGCACTTTTTCGGCGACCCGGGCGACGAACTCGTCGTACACCGGGGCTTCGACGTAGACGCGTTCGACCGAAACGCAGATCTGCCCGGCGTTGTACAGCCCGCCCCAGACAGCGGCAGAGACCGCCCTGTCCAGGTCCGCGTCGGCGAGCACCACCATGGGGTCCTTGCCGCCGAGTTCCAGGCTGTACGGGATGAGCCGTTCCGCGGCCCGGACACCGATGCGGCGCCCGGTTTCGACAGAGCCGGTGAACTGGATCATGTCCACGGCGTCGACGATGGCGGCCCCGGTCTCGCCCCGGCCGGTGACCACGTCCAGGACCGGCGGCGCGCCAAGGTCCTCACTCCAGCCGCGGACGGCTTCGTTCCAGGCCAGCGGAGTCTCCTCGGAAGCCTTGGTCAGTACGGCGCAGCCGGCCATCAGCGCCGCCGGGACGTCGAGCATCTGCATGGCCAGCTGCGCGTTCCACGGGGTGATCACGCCGACCAGCCGGTGCGGGTCGTAGGTGACGGTCAGCCGCTTGGTCAGCATCGCCGGGCTGTGGGGTCGCGGGTGCCAGGGAGCGAGGAACCGCTCGCCGTTCTTGAGGTAGTAGTTGAGCACGTCGACCGACGGCGTGACCTCGCCCATGGCGAGGTCACCCCAGGCCTTCCCCGTCTCGTCCCGCACCAGTTCGTGCAGGCGTTTTTCGTTGTCCAGCAGCCAGTCCCGGAACGCGGCCAGCCATCGGCGGCGTCCGGCGAAACCGAGGGCCTCCCATTCGGGCTGGGCGTCGCGCAGCCCGGCCGCGATAGCGCGCACCTGGCCCGCGGACATGTCCGGGACGGTGCCGACGATCCGGCCGTCGGCAGGACAACGGACCTCGATGGGCGCGCGGCCGGCGGAGGCCCCGCCGGCCGCTCCCGGACCACGCAACGCTGAAGACATCCCCGATCACTCCCGAATCTCGTTGGGCCGGCACCCGCCGCGCGCGTTAATTGCGGGACAGGTTATTTCATAAAATGGCCCGAGTGTCCCCAACGAGTTCCTCGCGGGCTTGTGACGGGGGAAGTCCGGAAAATGACCCATAAGGACAGAGTTGACGGGAGAGCCTGGTGGTGGACCGGGTGTTCCGATAGCTTCGCTCCGGTCGCGCGGATGGCCCGTTCTTTGACTCGGGTGACATGGGTGGCTAGTATTTGAGACTCCTCGGATCATTAATGGGACGGTCCGGAGTGGACCGTCGTGATGATGATGCGATCAGGAGATCTCGTTGCCGGGCAGGGTGACCCACTGAAGCGCCGGCCCGACGGACAGCCGATTCTAGGAGACTGAGCGTGGGTGTCGAAGTGGTCGTGGAGGGACTGACGAAGTCCTTCGGGCGGCAGAACATCTGGCGGGACGTCACGCTGACCCTCCCGCCCGGGGAAGTGAGCGTCCTGCTGGGACCGTCCGGCACCGGCAAGTCGGTGTTCCTGAAGTCGGTGATCGGGCTGCTGAGGCCCGAGCGTGGCCGGTGCCTCGTCGACGGAACCGACGTGGTCACCTGCGGCGAACACCAGCTGTACGAGACGCGGAAGCTGTTCGGCGTGCTGTTCCAGGACGGCGCGCTGTTCGGGTCCATGAACCTGTACGACAACGTCGCGTTCCCGCTCCGTGAGCACACGAAGAAGTCGGAGACCGAGATCCGGCGCATCGTGCTGGAGAAGCTGGAGATGACGGGTCTGGCCGGGGCGGAGAAGAAGCTTCCCGGCGAGATCTCCGGCGGTATGCGCAAGCGGGCGGGCCTTGCCCGCGCGCTCGTGCTCGATCCGCAGATCATCCTGTGCGATGAACCGGATTCCGGGCTCGATCCGGTCCGCACGGCGTATCTGTCGCAGCTGCTGATCGATCTGAACGCGCAGATCGACGCGACGATCCTCATCGTCACGCACAACATCAACGTGGCCCGTACCGTGCCGGACAACATCGGCATGCTGTTCCGCAAGGAACTGGTCATGTTCGGTCCGCGCGAGGTGCTGCTCAGCAGTGAGGAGCCCGTGGTCGAACAGTTCCTCAACGGGCGGCGGCTGGGTCCGATCGGGATGTCCGAGGAAAAGGACCAGGCGCAGATCGCCGAGGAACAGGCGCACGCCGATGCCGGCCATCACGACGGGTCCACTGAGGACGTTCGGGGAATCGTGCCGCAACTGCAGCCGACACCGGGCTTGCCGGAGCGGGCCGGCGTCCGGCGCCGGATGGACCGGGTGATGCGGATTCTGCACACGCTTCCCCAGACGGCGCAGCGAGGGATCATCGAGTCGATGTCGGAAGCGGACCGGGCTTTCTACGGCGTGGGCGCGCCGGCGGGCAGGCATGGCCGCGACGGCAACCGCGTCACGGGAACCCTGCCGCTTTCCGAATGGCGAGGCTGATCGCGATGGCGGCCAATGTGTCCGAAGTGGACCCGCGCACGCGCATCGAACTGGACGACCACCTGGCGAGCCGGCAGAAGAAGGGCTTGCTGCAGCGGCTCAGCGCCCCGCTGGGCGGGTTCTTCGCGATGGGGCTCGACACGTTACGCGTGATGTTCAAGCGGCCTTGGCAGTGGCGTGAGTTCATCCAGCAGTCCTGGTTCATCGCGCGGGTCTCGATCGGGCCTGCGATCTTCGTCGGTATCCCGCTGACCTGCCTGGTGACCTTCCAGTTCAACAACGTACTGCGCGAGGTCGGCGCGATCGACCTCAGCGGCTCGGGTTCGGCCTTCGCCACCGTGACCCAGATCGGACCGGTCGTCACCACCTTGATCGTCGCCGGAGCAGGCGGGACCGCGATCTGTGCCGATCTCGGGGCGCGGACGATCCGCGAGGAGATCGATGCGATGGAGGTGCTGGGGATCAACGCCCTGCACCGGCTCGTCGCCCCGCGGGTGCTCGCGTCGGTGTTCATGGCGTCACTGCTGAACGCTCTGATCATCCTGATCGGACTGAGCGGCGGGTTCCTGTTTTCCGTCTGCCTGCAGGGCGCCACGCCGGGGTTGTTCGTCTCGAATCTCAACCTCCTGGTGGGGATCCCCGAGCTCCTGCATAGCGAGTTCAAGGCGATCGTGTTCGGCATGCTTTCTGGCCTGGTCGCCTGCTACCGCGGGCTCCAGGTCAAGGGCGGGCCGAAAGCCGTGGGAAATGCCGTTAACGAAACGGTCGTCTACTCGTTCATGTTGTTGTTCTTCGCGAACCTGTTCCTCACCGCGTTGCCGTACAGCCTCGGCCTGGTCGGGAACTAGGGCGAAAGGGAAGATGATGGAGACCGAAAAGGATTCCGTGGCAGTGCGGATGAAGCACGCCGCGGGCGCGCCGATCCGGGTGCTGGACAGCCTCGGTGAGCAGGGCGCGTTCTACGTTCGTGCCGTCGCCTGGGTCTACCGGGCGTTGTTCCGCTACAAGAAGGAGCAGGTGCGGCTGCTCGCGGAAGTCGGCATGGGCAGTGGCGCGCTCGCGCTCATCGGTGGCTCGGTCGCCATCACCGGCTTCCTGACCTTCTTCACGGGAACCAACGCCGGGGTGCAGGCATACCAGGGCCTGCATCAGGTGGATCTCACCGCACTGTCCGGATTCGCGTCGGCCTATGTCAACACGCGACTCGCCGCGCCGATCATCGCGGGCGCCGGACTGGCGGCGACGGTCGGCACCGGCATCACGGCGCAGCTCGGCGCCATGCGGATCAACGAAGAGATCGACGCGCTGGAAGTGATGGGTGTGCCGTCGCTGCCGTACCTGGTGACGACGCGGCTGATCGCCGGGTTCATCGCGATCATCCCGCTGTACTCGCTGGCGATCATCCTCAGCTACCTCGGGTACAAGGCCGTGACAGTGCTCTTCTACGACGTTTCGACCGGAGCGTACGACCACTACTTCTACACGTTCTTGAAACCGGTCGACATCCTCTACTCGTTCATCCAGGCCCTGGCGATGGCGGTCGTCGTGATCCTGGTGCACACCTATCACGGATACCGGGCCTCCGGTGGCCCCGCGGGTGTCGGGGAGGCCGTCGGAAAGGCCGTGCGCACCTCTCTCATCGGAGTCACCACGGTCAACCTCGCCGTCGCGCTCGCGGTGTACGGCGGCCACGACACGCTGCGGATTTCGGGGTGACCGCGGTGAACGCGACAATGAAGACGAGGGTGTACGGCGTTGGGATGCTGGGTGTTTTCGCGCTCATCGCGGCTCTCGTCGTGGCCATGTTCAACCAGGCCTTCACGAGTACCGCGACGGTCACGCTGGTGGCGGACCGCGCCGGGCTCCTGATGTCGCCCAAGAACGACGTCAAGTTCCACGGAGTCGTGATCGGCGAGGTCTCGGACGTCCAGCTCGCCGGTGACACCGCACGGCTGACCCTGCACCTCGACCCCGGCCAGGTCGGCAGGCTCCCGGCGAACGCCACCGCGGAGATCAGCCCGGCGACCGCCTTCGGAAACAAGTACGTCAGCCTCGTGACACCTCCTTCAGGGGGCAAAGGTGTTTTGCGTCCCGGCGCCGTGTTGCGGGCTGACCACATCGGCACCGAGGTCAACACGGTCTTCAGCAATCTCATGGCGGTACTGAACACCGTGCATCCCAGCCAGGTGAACACAACTCTCAACGCGTTGGCGACGACGCTGCAGGGCCGGGGCGAGCAGCTCGGCGATTTCCTGGCCAATGTGGACTCGTACCTGCGAAAGCTGAACCCCGAGTTGCCTGCGGTGCAGGCGGACCTCGGCAAGACCGCACAGGTCACCAATCTCTACGCGGACGTCGCGCCGGATTTCTTCCACGTTCTCGACAACGCGACGAAGATCGGGGCCACGGTCGTCGACAAGCAGGGAGCGCTCGACGGGTTCCTGAAGGAGCTCAGCTCACTGGGCATCTCCGGAGACCAGCTGTTCACCGAAAACGGCGCGAATCTGGTGCAGACGCTCGACCTGCTCGAGCCGACGTCGAGCCTCCTGGCGAAGTACTCGCCCGAGCTCACGTGTTTCCTGCAAGGCGAGGACTACGCGCGCACACTGCTCGAGCCTTCGGTGGGCGGCGCGCGGCCGGGTGCCAGTACGGTCACGAACGTCCTGCCGGGCAAGGAGCCCTACCAGAACCCGGCCAACCTGCCGCAAGTGGCGGCGCATTCCGGCCCCGACTGCCATGGCCTTCCCTATCTCGACAACGCTCCGGCGCCGTTGATCAAGGTCCCTGGCGTCGGGATCGACAACCCCGGCAACGCTGACGACAACAAGCTGGCGGTCGGCCGTTCGCCGGTGCAGCTGCTGCTCGGCGGCGGCGGAACGGCGGGGGGTTCGCGATGATGGCACGCAAGTCGGCGATCAGCGTGCGCGGTGATCTGGTCAAGGTCGGAACCTTCACGCTGTTCTGTGCCGCGGTCATGGTGTTGCTCGCCGCTCAGCTCTCCGGTACCCGGTTCTCCTCGGAGAACACCTACCACGCGGCCTTCACCGACGTCAGCGAGTTGAAGTCCGGGGACGACGTCCAGATCGCCGGAGTCACCGTCGGCAGCGTCAAGGACATCTCGCTCGAGGACGGGAAACCGGTCGTGGAGTTCACCGCGGACCGGGACATCGCGCTCACCCAGGGCGTGCGGCTCGCGGTCCGGTACAAGAACCTGCTGGGGGACAGGTACCTGGAACTGTCCAGCGGCCCCGGCGCCGACACCCGCGTGGCTCCGGGCGCGACCATTCCCGCCAGCCAGACCTCGCCGGCACTCGACCTCGATTCGCTGCTGGGCGGGTTCGAGCCGCTTTTCCAAGGCCTGCAACCGGATCAGATCAACCAGCTCTCCGGCGAGCTGATCGGCGTCCTGCAGGGCGAGGGCGGCACGGTGCAGGATCTCCTGGCGCACGTGGGTTCGCTGACCAGCGCGCTGGCCGACCGTGACCAGGTGATCGGCGACGTCATCACGAACCTGAACACGGTGCTCACGACGGTGAACCAGCACGGAGACCAGTTCTCCACCACTCTGGTCACACTCCAGCAGCTGGTCAGCGGGCTCTCGGCGGACCGCGCGACGCTGGGCGCCGCTTTCGGCAAGATCGGTTCCCTGGCCGGATCCTTCGCCCAGCTGCTCGATCAGGCACGCCCCGACCTGCAGGGCACGGTCGACGAGTTCAACCGGACGCTGGGGGCCGTCGACAAGAACAAGGACGAGCTCGACCAGAACCTTCGCGCTCTTCCGGGGTTCTACCAGCGGGTCGCGCGGGACGGCTCCTATGGCAGCTTCTTCAACTTCTACATCTGCAGTATCCGTGTGAAGCTTTCCGGCCCCGACGGGAATCCGCTCTACACGCCCTGGATCGGCCCCAACAGTGCCACTCAACGCTGCGAGTTCCCGAAATGAAGAATTTCCGTGAGATGAACCAGGCCCGGATCGGGCTCGCCGGCGTCGCCGTGATCGTCGTGGGCCTGATCGTGCTGTTCAACCTGACCCAGTTCCCGTTCCTGACCGGTGCGACGACGTACCGTGCGGCATTCGCCGACGCGGCCGGTCTGCAGACCGGCGACAAGGTCCGGCTGGCCGGCGCCTCGGTCGGCAAGATCCGCGGCATCGACCTCGACGGGAATCAGGTCGTGGTTTCCTTCGATGTCACCGAAAGCGGTGTGCACCTCGGTTCCCAGACCTCCGCCGCGATCAAGACGGAAACGGTGCTGGGCCGCAAGTTCCTGCAAGTGACCTCCGCGGGAACAGGGGAGCTCGACTCGGACGGCGTGATCCCGCTGGCCCGGACCAGCACCCCGTACAACATCACCCACCAGCTGGGCCGGCTGACCAGCACCACCGGGCAGATCGACACCGCGCAGCTGGCGCGGTCGTTCGATGCGATCTCCGAGGCGTTCAAGGACGCGCCACCGCAGCTGCGAGCCGCCCTGGACGGCCTGACCAGGCTCTCGCAGACGATTTCGTCGCGCGACGGTTCGATCCAGAGTCTGCTGGGCAACGCCGAGGGCGTGACCGGGATCCTGGCCGATCGCAACCAGCAGCTCACCCGGCTGGTGGTGGACGGCAACGACCTGCTCGGGGAGCTGGCACAGCGCCGGACCGCGATCCAGCAGCTTCTCGTCAACGTGCAGTCGGTCGCGACCCAGCTGTCGGGGTTGGTGCACGACAACGAAGCTCAGCTGCAGCCGACCTTGCAGCGCCTCAACTCGGTGCTGGATGTGTTGCGCCGCAACGACGGCAATATCGCGGTCGCGCTGCAGCGCATCGGCCCGTTCGCGAGTTCGCTCGGCGAATCGGTGGCCAGCGGGCCGTTCTTCTCCGCGTACATCCAGAACCTGATCCCAGGCAACCTCATCCCGCTGCCGAACGTTCTCGGCGCGCGGAACCAGGCACCAGGAGGCTCCAAGTGACCGCGGCCGGTGTCGTGTCGAAACTGCGTTCCCTGCGGCTTTTCCGGCTGGGAGTGGCGCTGGTGGTCCTCACCTTGCTGGCAGCGGGCGGGATCGTCGTGCTCGGTGGCGTGCAGAACCATGTCGTCGCGTATTTCCCTGCCACCAAGAGCCTTTACACCGGAAGCGATGTCCGCATGCTCGGCGTGAAGATCGGGTCGATCGACGCGATCGAGCCGCAGGGCGACCGGGTGAAGGTGTCGTTCCACTACGACGCGTCCCGGCCCGTGCCGGCCGACGCCCATGCGGTGATCATCGCGCCCGCGCTCGTGACCTCGCGCTACATCCAGCTCGCGCCGGGATACAACGGCGGGCCGGAACTCGCTGATGGCGCGAGCATTCCCCTGAGCAGGACCGAGGTCCCGGTCGAGTTCGACGACATCAAGTCCGAGCTCGACAAGCTCACCACCGCGCTCGGGCCGGACGGGGCGAACCAGACCGGCGCGCTGGGCCGGTTGCTGGATACCGCCGCGTCCTACCAAGGACAGGGACAGTCCTTTCACGACACGATCGATCAGGTGAGCCGGGCGATCCAGACCTTGTCCGACGGCCGCACCGATCTGTTCGGCACCCTCCGCAACCTCGATGTCTTCGTGAGCGCGCTGTCGGCGAGTGACCAGCAGATCGTGCAGTTCACCGACCGGCTCGACACCGTGGCCGGCACCTTGGACGACAACCGCCGGCAGCTGGCGGATGCGTTGTCGAGCCTCGATGTCGCGGCCGGTGATGTCACCAAGTTCCTTCAGGACAACCGGGGTCAGCTCAAGGACGCCACGTCGACCCTCACCGATGTGGTGCGGAATCTGTCGCAGCAGCGGCCGGCATTGGAGGAGGCGTTGCACGTCGCGCCGACCGCGATCACGAACTTCTACAACGTCTACGACCCGCTCGGCGGTTCCTACACCGGAACCGCGGCGCTGACCAACCTCCAGAACCCGGCTCAGTTCGTTTGTTCGGGTATCGGAGCCGCGACGGCGACGACTCCCGCGGAGGCGGGCAAGTTGTGCTCCGACACGCTGGGGCCGCTGCTGAACCTGCTGCAGATGAACTATCCGCCTGTGTCGGTCGACGCCCTCACGAGGCAGGGAGCCCCGGTCGCGCCGCCGGTCGGTCAGCAGGAAGCGCACCAAGGCGATTTGAGTTCCGCGCACGAGCTGCTGGGAGATCAGCCGTTGTCGGAAACCCTGCGGCAGCTGCTGAATCCGGCGGGAGGCCACTGATGCGGCGGACCTTGCTGGCCACCGGCCTGGCCGCGGCCCTGGTGCTGCTCACCGGCTGTGACTACCAGGACGGCCTGAACTCGTTGCCGATGCCCGGGACACAGGGCAACGACGACGGCTCGTACTCGGTGCGGGCGGAGTTCACCACGATGAGCGGCATGGAGCCGAACACACAGGTGATGGTGGACAACGTCAACGTCGGTTCGGTGTCGAAGATCAGCCTCCAGAACTGGCATGCGATCGCGACGATCCGGCTCAACCACGACGTGGACCTCCCCGCCAACGCCACCGCGAAGGTCGCGCAGACGAGCCTGCTCGGTTCCAAGCACATCGAACTGGCGCCACCGGCGACCGAACAGCCTGCCGGAAAGCTGAAAGAGGGCTCGGTCATCGGGCTCGACCACACCAGCAGCTATCCGGACACCGAAGACGTGCTGGCCTCCGCGTCGTTGCTGTTGAACGGCGGCGGCCTGGAGAAGGTCCAGACGATCACCGGTGAGCTGAACAAGGCCCTCGGTGGCCGCGAGCAGCAGACCCGGGACACCCTTGATCAGCTCGACTCCTTCGCGGCGGGCCTTGACCGGCAGAAGGGCCAGATCACGGCCGCGCTGGACGGCCTGAACCGGCTCGGCAAACAAGCGGCCGACCAGAAACAGGTCATCGAAAAGACGTTGACCGACCTGGAACCGGCGCTCGACGCGCTCAACCAGGAACGAGGACCGCTCATCCAGGCGATGACCGATCTCAACGGCTTCTCCGACGCGGCCGGCCAGATCATCGACGAGACCCAGGGCGCGCTCGTGACGAACCTGCGCAACCTCGAGCCGGTGCTCAAGTCCCTGGCGGACTCGGGCGACGCCCTCGTCGGGTCGACCGGGATCCTGGCCACGGGCCGTTCCCGCTGAAGACCTACCGGAACCTCTTCCAAGGTGACTACACCAATCTGTTCGTCACCGTCGACCTGACCAACAGCGCGATCAACCGGTACTACCTGGAGCTGCTCAAGGGCACCCCGCTGGCCGGCGCGGTGTCCGGAGTGGAGGGTCTGCTCGGTCAGGTCGTCGGTTCGAACGCGGGACAGGCGAGCAACCCGCTCACGGCGCCGATCCAGGCGCCCGCCGCGTCGCCACCACCCGCGGCCGGTTCTCAGCCCGCGGTGGGCGGCACATCGCCCGCGCGGCAGCCGGAGGCTCCGGCGACGGGGCAAAGCGACGGCGGCCTCCTCGGCGGCCTGCTCGGCGGTTCTGGAGGCTCCCGGTGATCAGTCGTTTCGTACGCATCCAGCTGGTGCTCTTCACCGTCATCAGCGTCGTGAGCATCGGCGTCATCGCGGTCGTCTACGCGCAGGTCCCCACGATGCTCGGGTTCGGGCAGCGGACCCTCACCGCTCAGTTCTCCGACGCCGCGGGGCTCTACGAAGGAGCCCGGGTCACCTACCGGGGAGTCGAAATCGGACGGGTCACCGGGGTGGCCGTGGACGGAGACGGCGTCGAAGCGACGATGTCGGTGTCGAAGGACCATCCTGTCCCGGATGACAGCCGTGCCGAAGTGCACAGCGTGTCGGCGATCGGCGAGCAGTACGTGGATCTGGTCAGCGGCCGTACCGCGGGGCCGTATTTCGCGGACGACGCGAACATCCCGGAGAACCGCACGAGCGTCCCGCCGGGAATCGGGTCGGTGCTGGACAACGCCAACACCCTGCTCGCCTCTTTGCCGCGGGACAGCCTGCGCACGGCCCTGAACGAGCTTTCGAGCGCGTTCAACGGAACCGGGGAGCAGCTGCAGCGCCTGCTTGATCAGGGCACGCGACTGGTCGACGAGGCCCAGCAGAACTTCGGCCCGACCCAGCAGCTCATCGACAACGCGGGGCCGTTGCTCGACACTCAGGTCGTCAGCAGCGACAAGATCCGGTCACTGGTGAAGAGCCTGTCCGGCTTCACCGACCAGGTTCACGCGAGCGACGCCGATCTGCGCTCGTTGCTGGACCGGGGGCAGCCGGCCGCGCAACAGGTCAACGGCCTGTTTCAGGACCTGCGGCCCACGTTGCCGATCCTGCTGAGCAACATGGTCAACGTCGAGCAGGTGCTGGTGACCTACCAGCCGGCCTTGGAGACGGTCCTCGTCGTCTATCCGGTCACCACGACCTCCTTGATCTCCACTACCAAGCCTCACCAGGGAGACGGTGGTATCGGGCTGGACCTTCGCTTGAACGTGCAGAACCCGCCGCAGTGCACCACGGGATTCCTGCCGCCGGACCAGCGACGCGACCCCAGCGCTCTCACCGACGTGGCCACACCGGACGACCTGCGGTGCAAACTTCCGCAGAACGACCCGACCGTGCTGCGCGGTTCCCGGAACCTGCCCTGCTTGGCCGTACCGGGAAAGCGCGCGGCCACCCCTGCCGAATGCGGAGGGGAGGGGTACCGGCCGCAAGCCCAGAACGAGCCCCCGTTCGCGCCGGGAACGCCGTTGGGGGCGCTCACCGGCGCGCGGTACGACCCGGGCAGCGGAACCGCGGTCAGCGCCGATGGACAGTTCTTCGCGCTCGGCGGAATCGGAACACAGGCACCGCGAAAGGAGGACCTGCAATGGCAGAGGATGTTGCTGAGCCCGGTGGGGCTGTAGCAGTGAAAACCCCGGCCAGGGAACCGGAAGAGGCCGGAACGGCCGAGCGGACGGTGAAGCCGAGCCCGTATCCCCGTGAGCCGGAACGCGAGGCCGGCACGGAGGATCCTCAGGCGAGCGGCGACGAAGAACCGGAGGCTGATGACGCGGCGCCTGAGGCGACGGACGAGGAGGAGCGTGAGGCTCGTCCTCGGCGGTTCAAGCTCTACGTCACGGCAATGTCCGTCCTGGCACTGCTGGCCGTCGCCGCCGTCATCCTGGGAGCGATCCTGGGTTCGGCGGCGCTGAAGAGCCGGCGGACGGACAGCGATCGCGCCGCCGCGCTCGCGTCGGCGAAGCAGGAAGTCATCAACCTGCTGACGATCAGCGGGCAGACGGTCGACACCGACGTCCGAAGCCTGCTCGACGGCGCCACCGGCCAGTTCAAGTCCGACTTCGCCGGGCAGCAGGACACTTTCGTCAACGTGGTGAAACAGCAGCAGGTGATCTCGACCGGGGACATCAAATCGGCGGGAATCGTCTCGCTGTCGGGCGACTCCGCGAAGGCACTGGTCGCCGGCCACGCGACGGTGAAGAACACCCAGTCACCGCAAGGCGAAGAGCGCAACTACCGGCTGTCGGTGGATCTGCGGCGGTCCGGCGACAGGTGGCTCGTCGCGCAGGTGGAGTTCGTTCCGTGACCGGCAAGGACGAGGTGAGCACAGTGACGACGACGGAAGTGGCCGAGGCCGAAGAAGCCGAGCAGGAAGAGGTTGAGGCCGAAAATGCGCAGTCCGAAGAGGACACTGCCGAACCAGAAGATGCGCCTCGCAAGACGTCGCGTGTGAAGGTGGTGGCATCGGCGCTGCTGCGTCCACCGCGGGCTGTGTGGCGGTTCGGGCTGCGGCGCCCGGTCGGCGCTGTCACGGCCATGGTGGTCGTGGTCGCCGTACTGGCGGCCGGGGTCGGCTGGCTCGCCTGGCAGCGCGGTGACCAGCAGGCAGTCGAGGCGGCACGAACACAAGCGGTGGACGCCGCGCGGGAAGGCGTCGTCGCCGCGCTGTCCTACGACTACCACTCGATCGACTCCGACGTCGCCAAGGCGCGGGGATCGCTGACCGGGTCCTTTTTGGACGACTACACGAAACTGATGAACGGCACCGTCATCCAGGTCGCCAAGAGCCAGGAGACGGTCACCAAGGCCGCCATTGCGGACGCTGCGGTGGTCTCCGCGGGCACGGACGAGGTCCAGGTGTTGCTGTTCGTCAACCAGACGACGACCGGGAAGCAGCTCTCGGGACCGAAACTCGACGGCAGCCGGGTACAGACGACGCTCGAGAACATCGACGGGAAGTGGCTGATCTCGGCCTTGCAGCCGGTGTGACCGGACAGCGGCTACGTCACCGTGCCGTCCCGTCTTCGCGCAGCCCGGGGCGGGCCCGCGTCGGTTTTTCCGAAATCGATGGGGAATCCCGGTACCCGGTGAGCCAGTCCGCGGCGGTCCTTCCCGCGAAGATCTCGTCGAGTTCGTCATAGCGCCCGGACAACGTGACCCCGTCCGCGCAACGGAACGTGCTGGCGAGTGGCCGGTTCGCCCTGCGGTTCCAGGACACGTCGAAGCTCTTGTCCTGCACGCTCGAGGCGAGCAGTTGCCCGTGCGGCATCCAGGTCGCCGAGCCGTACAGCGGGTGGGGACGAGTTTCAGCGGGTCCTGCCGCCCGAGGAGTGGGTGGAGCCGGAGGACATCTCGGATGTGGTGCTGTTCCTGGCTTCGGACGAGTCCAGGTACCTGACCGCGCACGAACTGGCCCCGGACGCCGGCGTCACCGAATTCTGACGGACCGGGTGGCCCGGGGAGCGCCGGGGAGTTGACGGCCGCGCACCGGCAGCCTTAAATATAAGACGATAAGGATCAAAAATAGGTTCTGGTGCACCCGGGAGGATGCCTCCCTGGTGAGGGCATCGTTACGTCGGCGGGAGATCTGGGATGAGTTCGGTTTGGCAGGGGTTGACCGAGGAGCAGACCGCGCTGGCCGAGGCGCTGCGTGACTTCTGCCGCCGCGAGTGCGGAACGCGCGAAAAGCGCGCCGAGTTGACCGCCGACGGCGAAGCGCACAGCGACGTCGTCTACGCGAAACTCGCCGAGGCCGGGTATCTGGGCATCGCGATCCCCGAGGAGTACGGCGGTGCCGGGGGTGACCTGATGGACCAGTGCATCCTCCATGAAGAGCTCTACCGCGGGCTGGCGCCGGTGCACGCGATCGGCGGGACGCACACCGTGGCGGGGATCTTCAAGCGCTACGGCACCGAAGAGCAGAAGAAGGAAGTGCTCGGCGCGATCGCCGGCGGCGCGCCGATGTCGATCAGCATCTCCGAACCGGAGGCGGGTTCGGACGCGGCGAACATCGCCTGCCAGGCAGTCCGGCGCGGGGCGGAGTTCGTGATCAACGGGCAGAAGACCTGGTGCTCGGCCGCGCAGCACGCCACCGGGATCCTGCTGGTGGCGCGGACCGCTCGCGCGGAGAAGCGGCATGAGGGCCTGAGCATGTTCTACCTGCCCGCGGACACGCCTGGGCTCGAAATCCGTCCTATCGAGACGATGGGCGGCCCGCTGGTCAACGACCTCTACTTCACCGACGTGGTGCTGCCCGAGTCCGCGCTGGTCGGCAAGGAGGGCGACGGCTGGCGGCAGCTCATGGCCGGGCTGAACGGCGAGCGGGTCGTCGCCGCGGCCGAAGCGCTGGGGATGGCCGCGCGCACCTTCGGCGACCTGCTGGAGTACGTGAAGGTGCGCAAGCAGTTCGGGCAGGCCATCGGCTCGTTCCAGGCGCTGCGGCATCGGATCGCCGACCTGGCCATCGAGATCGAAGCGGCCCGTGCCCTGCAGTACTCGACCGTGCGGCGCGTGCAGGCGGCGGCCGAACCGGCCGACGTGCTGGTGCGGCTCACGTCGATGACCAAGGTCAAGGTTACCGAGACCGCGAAGCAGACCGCGCTGGAAGGCGTGCAGCTGATGGGTGGCTACGGCTACGCCGTCGAATACGGGATGGAAAAGCATCTCCGCGACGCCGTCGCCCCGACGATCTACGCCGGGACCAACGAGATCCAGCGCGAGGTCATTTCTTCTTCCCTGGGGCTGCGCTGAGTCACCGGCCGGGCCGGATGGGGTGTCCGGCCCGGCCGGCCTTCATCGCGCGAAGCGGGACGAGCCGTCGATCACCATCGTGCCGTTGACCTTGGTGGAGACCTTCCCGGTGCGGTTGAGCACGGTGACGGTCAGGAAGGCCATCGTGCGGCCCACCCGGTCGACGCTCGCCTCGAAGGTCAGCGGTGGCAGCGCGGGCCGGAGGAAGTCCGAGGTCAGACTCGCGGTCGCCGGGATGTGGTCCTCGTCGAGCACGGTGGTGGCCACGATGCCGAAGCAGTGATCGGCGGCGGCGATCACCATGCCGCCGTGCACCGCGCCATTGGCGTTGAGCGGCCACGAGCAGTCGTCGAGAACGAGGGTCGCGCGGCCGTGCCCGATGGCGGCGCAGCGCAGTCCGATCGCACGGGACACCCCGAGCTGCTCCGTCCATTCGATCCACTTGTCCTCGCTCGCGCCGTAGGGCGCGACGCCCTGCGGATCGGTCTCGTCAGCCACGCTGGGTTCCCTTCTTGCGGAACGATCGGTAACGAAGTTGGTGCTCGTCAAGCGACATTACACGCAAGTCTTTCCAGGTTAAAGCGAGAATGTGGAAACGATCGTTTACTAGATCGGTCGGTGCGTGCTACGTTCGGGGCGAGGTTTCCGCGATGAGGAGGACGTGATGGGGTACCCACTGCCACAGGAGAATTCGCTGAAGGGGCCCTTTCAGCCGATGCGGTTCGAAGCGACCGTCGAGGAATGCATCGTCACCGAGGGGGAGATCCCCCGGGATCT
This sequence comes from Amycolatopsis acidicola, assembly GCF_007713735.2. Classification (GTDB taxonomy): domain Bacteria; phylum Actinomycetota; class Actinomycetes; order Mycobacteriales; family Pseudonocardiaceae; genus Amycolatopsis_E; species Amycolatopsis_E acidicola. The sequence continues at coordinate 28,206 of NZ_VMNW02000021.1, forward strand.
CGCCGGTGGCTTCTACCGCACCGGGCCGACCTGGAAGAGGCCGACGAAACAGGGCGCGAACCCGTTGCTCGGCCAGGACGGGATGGTCCAGGGCCTCGTGCTGCGGGAGGGCCGGGCGGACTTTCGCAACCGCTGGATCCGCACCCCGAAGTACCTGCTCGAAGACCGCCACGGGCGGAGCATGTTCGAGTGGACGGACGGCGGGTTCGGCGACTGGCGCGACACCGCCTACGGCGACGTGACCCGGGACCGGTTCAACTGCGGGGTGCCACAGGGTACGGCGAACATCAACATCTTCCCGTTCCAGGGTGAGATGGTCGCCTCCAGCGAGCAGGGCGGCGCGCCGATCGCGATCGACCCGATCACCCTGGACACCAAGGGAATCGTGCCGTGGTCGCCCAAGCTGTCGCGGGGCATGCACGATCCCGCCGCCTTCGGTGACGCGGCGTTCACCGCGCATCCCAAATGGGACCACGAGACGGGCACGCTCTACGGCTGGACGTACCGGGATTTCGCGCCGTACGTGACGATGCACATCGTGCATCCGGACGGCACTGTCGATTCCCGGGATCTGTGGGACGCGCCCTATAACACGGTGGCGCACGACGTGTGGCTGACGCCGGAGTGGATCGTCATGCCGTTCCAGCCTTTCACGCTCGACCGCAAGCGCATCACCGAAAAGAAGGTCAACCTCTGGGGCTGGGAAGAGGACAAGCCGATCGTGCTCGCGCTGATCCCGCGCGACGACGTCCAGGGTGAGATCAGGTGGATCGAGACCGATCTGCCGCCGCAGTACATCATGCACACGATGTCGGCCAACGTCGACGGTGACCGGCTCATGCTCGATGGCCCCATCTTCAACCGGCCGCCTTTCCCGTTCGAGCAGGATTTCGCGGCGGGCGACGACATCGCGCTGTTCTTCTCCATCGCGAAGAGCCACCTCGGGCGGTGGACCATCGACCTGCGGACCGGCGCCGCCAAGAGCGAGCAACTCTCCGACCGGCCCTCGGAGCTGCCGAAGGTGGACGAGCGTTACTACGGCCGTGGCTACACCTGGGGTTACCAGGTCGGCGGTGTCGTCAAGCGGGGCGGCATGTCGATGAACAGCCTGGTGGTCACCAACATGCGCACGCTGTCCGAGCAGGCTTACCAGATCCGGTCGAGCCAGCCCGCGGCCGTGCTGGAGGCGACCTTCGCGCCGCGAAGCCCGGACGCGCCGGAGGGCGACGGTTACATCATCGTGCCCGTGTCCTGGTGGGCCGACAAACGCGGCGAGTACCAGATCTTCGACACCCATGACATCACCAAGGGGCCGATCTGCCGGATCGAACTGCCGTTCCTCATGGGCTGGACGCCGCACGGGCACTGGATGGACTTCCGCTGATTCCGGCGGGCGCCAGTTTTTGATACGATCAGTCCCAGATTAGGATGGCGAGGAGGCCGGGGTGCGCAGAACGGTGTTCGGGGAGGCGCAGGAAGCCTTCCGGCTCGAAGTCCGCGACTTCGTCCGGAACAGGCTCCTCCCGGCGTACCCCGGCTGGGAAGCCGCGGGCCGCCCCAGCCGTGACTTCTGGCGCGAAGCGGGCGAAGCCGGAATTCTCGGGATCGGCGTGCCGGAAGAATACGGCGGGCTCGCCCGGTCCTCTTTCGCGCACAGCGTGGTGGTCACCGAGGAGATCCAGCGCGAGTTCCTGGCGATCGGCGGGCTCCGGGTGCAGACCGACATCTGCATGCCCTACTTTCTCGAGTACGCGAACGCGAACCAGAAGCAGCGGTGGATTCCGCGGCTGACGAGCGGGTCCGCCATCGCCGCGCTCGGGTTGTCCGAGCCCGGCGCCGGATCGGATCTGAAGGCGATGGCCACCCGTGCCGTCCGCGACGGTGATCACTACGTCGTCAACGGCGCGAAAACGTTCATTTCCAACGGTGCCGCGGCCGACCTCGTCGTGCTGTCCGCCAAGACCGATCCCGCGGCCGGCCGCGACGGGATCAGCCTGCTCGTCGTGGAAGGCGACAGCCCGGGCTTCGAACGGGGCCGCAGTCTGGACAAGCTCGGCCTGAAAGCGCAAGACCTCGCCGAACTGTCCTTCACCGATGTCCGTGTCCCGGTGGAAAACCTGCTGGGACAAGAGAACCAAGGGTTTTCTTACCTCACGGCCAATCTCGCTCAGGAACGCCTGTCCATCGCGGTCAACTCGCAAGCCGCCGCGGTCGCCGCGCTGGAATACACGGCCCGGCGGCTCGAAGGGACCCGCCCGGGCCAGCACGCGAAGTTCGAACTGGCCGCCTGCGCGGCCGAGGTGGGGGCCGGGCAGACGCTGGTGGACCGGGCGCTGCTGGAACTCGAGGCGGGGGAGCTGTCGCCCGCCGACGCCGCGATGGCCAAGTTGTACTGCACGGAGCTGCAGGGACGGGTGGCCGATCGTTGCCTGCAGCTGCTCGGGCCTTCGGCTTACCGGAAGGACTGCCCGCTGGGGCGGGCGTACCTGGACGGGCGGGTGAGCCGCATCTACGGCGGTTCCAGCGAAATCATGAAGGTCATCGTCGGTCACGACCTCGGGCTTTGAGCTTGTCGCACAATGCAGATCAGGAGTGAAGATGTCAGGAGAGACCGCGGTTCCCTCGTTGCCGCTGGCCATGACGGCGGAGGAGGAACTCCTGCGCAAGTCCGTGGGTGACCTCTCGCGCAGCTACGGACCCGACTACTTCCAGCGGGTCGAGCGCGCGGGTGAGCCCGCGACCGAGCTGTGGCAGGAGCTGGGCCGCAGCGGTTTCCTCGGGGTGCACCTGCCCGAGGAGTACGACGGCGGTGGCGGTGGCCTGTACGACCTGGCCACGGTGATCGAGGAGACGTCGGCGGCGGGCGTGCCGGCACTGGCCGCCGTGTTTTCCGCCGGTGTCAACGGCACGATCCTGGCACAGCACGGGACGCCGGAACAGAAGGATCGCTGGCTGCGGGGGCTCGCGACCGGCGAGACCATGAGCTCGTTCGCCATCACCGAACCCGACGCCGGCCTGAACTCGTTCAACATCAGCACTTCGGCCCGCAAGGACGGCGCCGACTGGCTGATCAGCGGCCAGAAGTACTACATCTCGGGCATCGACGAGGCGCAGTGGGTGCTCGTGGTCGCGCGGACGGGCACGGACGAACGCAGCGGCCGCGGCAGGCTGACCCTGTTCCTCGTGGACACCGATACGCCGGGCCTGACCATTCAGCCGCTGCCGACGGCGCTGCAGACGCCGGAACGACAGTCCACTGTGTACTTCGACAACGTACGGGTGAGCGCGGACCGGCTGATCGGTGAGGAGCACCACGGTCTTCGCGCGGCCTTCGCCGGCATCAACGCCGAGCGCCTGCTGGTCAGCTCGATCTGCACCGGCGTCGGCCGCTATGCCCTGGACAAGGCGGTCCGCTACGCCAGCGAGCGCCAGGTGTGGAAGGTGCCGATCGGCGCGCACCAGGCGGTGTCGCATCCGCTGGCCGAGGCCAAGGTGGAGCTGGAGACGGCGCGGCTGATGACCCAGAAGGCGCTGATGCTCTACGACCTTGGCAAGGACGCCGGTGAGTACAGCAACATGGCCAAGATGACCGGGGTGGATGCCGGCCTGGCCTGTCTCGACGCGGCGATCCAGGTGCACGGCGGGAACGGTGTCGCCCAGGAGTATCAGCTCGCGAACTACTGGTTCCTGCTGCGGATGCTGAAGATCGGCCCGGTGTCGAAGGAGATGATCCTCAACTTCATCGCCGAGCACACGCTCGGGTTGCCGCGCTCTTACTGACGCGGGACGCGAATGAGGCCCGGCCCGGATCACCGAGCCGGGCCTCATTGGTGCGTCACAGACCCCGCGAATCCGCGAGCTCCAGGGCGAGCTGTTCGTTCGCTCCCGCGTACCAGCGGAGGAAGCGTGCGTCGGCGAACAAGAGGGAAATCGGGTACTCGCGCATGTAGCCGTACCCGCCGTGCAGCTGGAGCCCCCGGTCCGCGGCCCGGCCGAACAGCTCCGAGCCGACGAGCTTGGCCGCCAGCGCGTCCTCCGGCCGCAGCCTGCTTTCGCCGTGCGCCCGCAGGCACTGGTCGACATGTCCTTCCGCCGCCAGCACGTCCGCCGAAAGACCGCCGAGGACCTGGCGGGTGTTCTCGAAGCCACTGACCGGCCGTCCGAACACCTTGCGGTCACGGATATAGGCCCGCGTCCAGCCCAAGGCCGTCCGGGCGCCGGCGACGGACGCCACCGCGGCCCAGAGCCGAAGCGACGCGAAGAACGGCTCGGTGGCGTTCTGCGGCAACAGATCCGACTGCGAGAGCCGGACCGCATCGAACTCGATGTCCGCCAGATGCGCGTCCGTCAGTGCGAGTCCTTCGACCGCTGTACGAGAGAGCCCGGGCGTAGCCGTGGGGATTACCGCGATCACGCCGTCCGGCTCCAGCGGCAGCAGAAGAAGATCAGCTGACGCCCCGTTCACCACCGCCGCGACGGTTCCGTGCAGGACGATTTCCTCACCGGCAGGCTCGGCGGTGACGGCATCGGCCGTTACCGCGACCATGGCGTCGCCACTGGCCAGCCGGGTCAGCCATTCCTCCTGCTGCCGCGTACTTCCGTGCTCGCTCAACGTCGCCTGGCCCACGCCGACGTGGCCCGCGTAGGCGAGCGCGAAGCCGACCCGCCCTCGGGCGACCAGCTTTTCGACGGCGACGGCGCAAAAGCGGGGATCGTCGATGTCCCCGCCCCCGTACCGGTCAGCGACCTGCATGCCCAGCAGGCCGGCCTTTCCGGCCCGGGCGAAGGCGTCCGGCTCCGCGGCGTCCCGTTCGACGAAGGCGTCGAAGGTGTCGGCGAACGCGGCGTGGTCCGCGTCGAACAGCGCGCGCATGACCGCCCCGCTCACCGGCGCTGGTCGAATCGGCGACCGAGGTACTCGGAGGCGATCCGCGTCCGTTGCATGGCCGGTGTTCCGCCAGCCAGCGCCCAGCCGTGGGAGTCCCGGTGCAGGCGCTCGATTTCGTACTCCGCCGAGTATCCGTAGCCGCCGTGCAGCTGGATCGCGAGATCGGAGACCTTTTTGGCCATCTCGTTCGCGAAGCATTTCGCGACCGAGGCTTCCAGCGTGACCGGTGCGCCGGTGCCCGCGTTCACCGCCGCCCGGTAGATGAGCAGCCGGGCCGCTTCGACCTGGACGACCATGTCGGCCAGTGCGGTCTGGATCGACTGGAACTCCACGATCTCCTTGCCGAACTGCTGGCGCTCCTGGACGTAGCGTGCGGTCCGGTCGAGCGCGGTCTGCCCGATCGCCAGCGACATCGTGGAGTTGCCCAGCCGCTCCACCGAAAAGGCGGTGAACAGGTTCCGGAAGCCGCCTTCGGGAATGATGACGTCGTCGAGCGGGACGCGGACATCGGTGAGGAAGATGTCCGCCGAGCCGATGCCCCGGAAGCCCATCAGCTCCTCCTGCGGGCCGAACTCCAGGCCCGGCGCGTCCTTGCCGACCAGCACCGCGCCGATGCCACCGGCTCCGCGCTTGGTGCCAAATCGCGCGTAGACAAGGTACTTCTCGGAAAACCCGGCGCCGGAGCACCAGCGTTTGGTCCCGTTCAGCACGACCTCGTCGCCCTCGATCCGGGCCGTCGTGGTCGCGTCGGTGGCGGCCGAACCCACGTCGGGTTCCGAAATGGACACCGCGATCGTCGTCTCGCCCGAAGCGACACCGGGCAGGTAGCGCTGTTTCTGTTCCTCGGTGCCGAACAGGTGCAGTACGCGGGCCGGGCCGGTGGACGCCTCGAACACCGGCCACGCCGCGACCGGGCTCGCCTTGGCCAGCTCTTCCAGCACGATCAGAGCGTCCAGCAGCGGACGTCCGCCGCCGCCGTATTCCTCCGGCAGGGTCAGGGCGAGCAGGCCGAGATCGGCGAGCCGCTTCCGTTCGGTCGCGGGCAGGTGCTCGCGCTTCGCGTCCCATTCCCGCGCGTGCGGAGCGTATTGCTCGGCCGCTACTTTCGCGGCGAGCTCACGCAGGTCGTGTTGTTCTTCGGTGAGTTCGAACACCGTTGTCGTCTCCTCGGGTCCTCAGGAACCGGTCCAGTTCGGCCCGCGCTTCTCCACGAACGCGGCGGCGCCTTCCTTGGCGTCGTCGGACGCGCGCACCGCGTCGGTATACGGCGCCTGGCGATCGAAAGCCTCGTCGAGCGGCCAGTCCACCGACTGGTCCACCAGCAGTTTCGCGGTGCGCACGGCGAGCGGGGCGTTGGCGGCGATCACCTCGGCGAGAGCGCGTGCCTTCGTGAGCGCTTCGCCGTCCGGCACGACCCGGCTGACCAGGCCGAGCCGCTGAGCCTCGGCCGCGTCCACGGGTGCACCGGTCAAGCACATCTCTTTAGCGATGGCGTGGGGGATCCGCCGGGGCAACCGGAGCACTCCGCCCGCCGCCGCGACGAGGCCGCGTTTCACTTCGGGGAGACCGAATGTCGCGCTCTGCCCCGCGACGATCAGATCGCAGGCCAGCGCGATCTCGAACCCGCCGCCCAATGCCGGGCCCTCCACCGCGGCGATGAGCGGTTTCTCCGGCGGGCGTCCGACGATGCCGAACCCGCCTCGCCGCTCGTCGACCGGGCGCTCACCCGTGGCGCTGAACGCCTTGAGATCCATGCCGGCGCTGAAGAACCGCCCCGCGCCGGCGAGCACGCCGACCGAGACGTCGTCCCGCTCGTCGACCTGGTCGAGCGCGCGGGCCAGTGCTTCCGCGGCCGGCCGGTCGACGGCGTTGCGCACCTTGGGCCGGTCGAGCGTGATCACGGCGACCCCGCCGGTGACCTCGAACCGGACGGCTTCGGCCGGGCCGGTCACCGCGGGGCCATCCTGATCGCGCCGTCGAGGCGGATGGTTTCCCCGTTGAGCATGCCGTTGTCGATGATCTGCAGCGCCAGTTTCGCGTATTCGTCCGGCTGCCCGAGCCGGCTCGGGTGTGGCACGGTCTTGGCCAGCGACGCGCGAACGTCGTCCGACAGGCGGTTCAGCAGCGGGGTGTCGAACGTGCCGGGCGCGATGGTGCAGACGCGGATGCCCTTGCCGGCGAGGTCACGCGCGGCGACGACGGTCATCCCGACGATGCCGGCTTTCGCCGAGGCATAAGGAATCTGGCCGATCTGACCCTCGAACGCGGCCACCGACGCGGTCAGCACGCACACGCCGCGGTCGCCGTCGAGCGGCTCGTTGCGCGCCATCCTGGCCGCGGCCAGCCGGAGCACGTTGAAGGTGCCGATGAGGTTGATGCCGACCACTTCGCTGTAGGTTTCGAGAGAGCCGGGGGAGCCGTCCCTGTTCACCAGCCGTACGGCCCCGCCACGGCCCGCGCAGTGCACGACGGCGCGCAGTGGTCCGGCCTCCTCCGCCGCGTCGAAGACGGCGCCCATCTGGGCCGGTTCCCGGACGTCGGCGGCGACGAACCGTGTCCGGTCGCCGAGTTCCTTGGCGACGGTCTCGCCGTCCGACGAAGGCAAGTCGGCGATGACCACCCGCGCGGCGCCGCCCTCGAGCAGGCGTCGCACGGTAGCCAGGCCGAGGCCGGACGCTCCACCGGTCACCACTGCGGTGATCCCGTTGATCTCCACGGATCGTGTTTCCCTTCGTTCAGGTTCGGTTAGAGTCGTTCGATGAGGGTGGCGTTGGCCATGCCACCGGCCTCGCACATGGTCTGCAGTCCGTAGCGGCCGCCGGTCGCTTCCAGTCCGGCGAGCATCGTGGTGAGCAGCCGGGTGCCGGAAGCGCCGAGCGGGTGGCCGAGCGCGATGGCGCCGCCGCGGGGGTTGAGCTTGGCCGGGTCGGCGTCGAAGTGCGCGCGCCAGGCGAGCGGGACGGAGGCGAACGCCTCATTGACCTCGTAGTGGTCGATGTCCGCAATGGACAGTCCCGAGCGGGCGAGCACTTTTTCCGTGGCGGGCAACGGTCCGGTGAGCATCGTGATCGGGTCGTCCGCGGCGACGGCGAAGGAGCGGAACCGGGCACGGGGCCGCAGGCCCAGCTGGTTCGCGCGTTCCTCGCTCATGATCAGGGCGGCGCTCGCGCCGTCGGTCAGCTGGGACGAGTTGCCCGCCGTGATGTGCCAGTTGATCTCCGGAAAGCGCCGGCTCATTTCCTCGGTGCGGAACGAGGGTTTGAGGTTGCCCAGCCCTTCCACGGTGGTGCCGGGGCGGATGGTTTCGTCCGCGTCGACGACGGTGCCGTCCGGGAGCCGTACCGGAACGATCTCCCGGGAGAAATCCGTTGCGGTGGCACGGGTGTGCGACGCGCTGGCGAACTCGTCGAGCGTTTCGCGACCCAGCTTCCACCGGGCCGCGATCAGCTCGGCCGAAATGCCCTGCGGCACCAGTCCGGGCTCATAGCGCGTGGTGACCGAGGGACCGAAAGGGTCCTGCCCGATCCGCGACGTGAACATCGGGATCCGGCTCATCGACTCGACCCCGCACGCCACGACGACGTCGTAGACGCCCGCGATCACGCCCTGTGCCGCGAAGTCCGCGGACTGCTGGCTGGAGCCGCAAGCGCGGTGCACCGCGACGGAGGGGACGTGCTCGGGCAGGCCGGCGCCGAGCCAGGCCCAGCGGCCGACCGGGCCGGACTGTTCGCCGACCTGGCTGACGCAGCCCGCGATCACGTCCTCGACTTCGCCGGGATCGACGTCGTTCCGCTCGAACAGCGTCCCGAGTACTTGTCCGAGCAGCTCGACGGGATGCACGGCGGACAACGCGCCGCCGGGCTTCCCGTCCTTGGGCGCCTTGCCCTTCGCCATCGGAGACCGGACAGCGTCCACGATGACCGCGGTGCGCGTCATGGATCCTCCTTATTTTGAGTCTGGTCGTCTCAAAGATACAATGCTGTCCTCGGTCGGTCAAAGTTCGTTCACGGCCTCAGAATTCGTGCCTGCTGGTCAGGATGGGTTCCGGTGACCGACCGTTCTCAAAGTTTTCGACGACACAGGAGGCGACAGGATGACAGGCGACGGCACCGCGGGCCCGCTCTCGGGCCTGCGGGTGGTGGAGCTCGCCGGAATCGGCCCCGGGCCGTTCGCGGCGATGCTGCTGGCCGACCTCGGCGCGGACGTGGTCCGGGTCGAGCGGCCCGATGGTGGCAGCGCGGTTCCCGCCGAACTGGATGCGCTGCGCCGTGGACGGCGTTCGGTGATCCTGGATCTGCGCAGGGAAGAGGGAAAGCGCGCCGTGCTCGACCTCGTGGCGAGCGCGGACGTCCTCATCGAGGGCTACCGGCCGGGCGTCGCCGAACGGCTCGGTCTGGGGCCCGAGGACTGCCGGCAACGCAACTCGCGTCTGGTCTACGGCCGGATGACCGGCTGGGGGCAGGACGGGCCGCTGGCGCACAGCGCGGGACACGACATCTCCTATCTCGCGATCACCGGTGCGCTGCACGCGATCGGCAACCGCGGCGAGGCTCCCACGATCCCGCTGAACCTCGTCGGCGATTTCGGCGGTGGCTCGCTGTATCTGGTCATCGGTGTCCTCGCCGCGGTGTTCGAAGCCGCCCGGTCGGGGCGCGGGCAGGTGGTCGACGCGGCGATCGTCGACGGTGCCGCGTCGCTCACGACGCTCATGCACAGCCTCATCGCCGCCGGGCAGTGGCGGGACGAGCGGGGCGTGAACATGCTCGACGGCGGGATGCCCTGGTACGACGTCTACGAGACCGCCGACGGCGGGCACATGGCCGTCGGCCCGCTGGAACCCAAGTTCTACGCCGAGCTCGTCCGCCTGCTCGGCCTGGACGCCCACGACGCCGACCGGTCCGACCCGCGCACCTGGCCGTTGCTCCGGGACCGGATCGCCAAGGCGTTCGCGGCCCGCACCCGCGCGGAGTGGACCTCGGTCTTCGAAGGCACGGACGCCTGCGTCGCGCCGGTGCTCGGCTTCACCGAGGCGCCGAACCATCCGCACAACGTGGCGCGGGGAACGTTCATCGAAGTGGACGGCGTGACCCAGCCCGCGCCGGCGCCGCGGTTCAGCCGCACCCCCGCCACGGTGCGCCGGGGCCCGGTCGCACCGGGCACGGACACCAGGGACGCGCTGACCGACTGGGGTGTCCGTGATGTCGAGTCCCTGCTGGAAAGCGGGGCGGCACAGGAAGCGGGGGAGTCCTGATGGGCGAGGACCAGCTGCGGGTGGATCGCGAGGGACCCGTCGCGATCGTGACGCTCAACCGGCCGGAACGGCTGAACGCGCTCAGCCACGGCCTGCTCTCGGACCTCCGTGCGCTGCTGGGCGAACTCGAAGGTGACAGCGCGGCGCGCGCGATCGTGCTGACAGGGGCCGGACGGGCGTTCTCCGCCGGTGCGGATCTGCGCGGCGGACCCAGCGACACCGGCGAAGTCGTGCGGACCTACTACAACCCGTTGATCCTCGACCTGGTCGCGATGAGCACGCCGGTCATCGCCGCCGTCAACGGCGTCGCCGCGGGAGCCGCGGTCTCCCTCGCGCTCGCCTGTGATCTCCGGATCGCCGCTGACACGGCCGAATTCCAGCTGTCCTTCGTCAAGGTCGGACTCGTCCCCGACGCGGGTGCGACGTGGCTGCTGCCGCGGGTCGTCGGTGCCGGGCGGGCCGCGGACATGGCGTTGCGCGGCAGGCCCGTGCGCGCCGACGAGGCGCTGCGATGGGGCCTTGTCACCGAGGTGGCCGACGGGGACAAGGTGCTTGCGCGAGCCGTGGAAATCGCGGCGGAAATCGCGGCACTGTCCACTTCGGTCGGTACGACTCGCGGGCTGCTCAACGGATCCTTCTCCCGGGAGCTGGCAGAGCAGCTCGGTGAAGAAGCGATCGCCCAGGGGAATGCCCAGCACGGCCCGGATTACCAGGAAGCGCGGCGGGCGTTCGCCGAGAAGCGCGCACCGCGTTTCGGGTGAACCCGGTGTGGTGCGGGCCCGGCCCGCACCACACCGGTCCTCAGCCGACCCAGGTCACGGTCTCCTCGACGCCGACCCGCGTCGTGCGGAATCCGTTGGCGGGGTGGTCCCGGTCGGGCCACCCGAAGGACACGCCACAGACGACGAGCCGGTTCTCGGGCAGGCCGAAGAACTCGCGGATGAACGGCGCGTAGGCGCCGAGCGCGGCCTGCGGGATCGCGCCCAGTCCGAGACTTTGCGCCGCCAGCAGGAAGGTCTCCAGGTACACCCCGCAGTCGACCGCGCCGTAGACACCGAGTTCGGCCTCGGTGGTGATGATCGCGGCATGCGGAGCGCCGAAGAGTTCGAAGTTCTTGGCTGCCTGCAGCGCGGAAGCCTCGCGGTCGCCTTTCGCGATCCCGACGCTGTCGTAGAGCTGAAAACCGCATTCGCGCCGCCGCCGCAGGTATTCACCGCTGTAGGACTCGGGAAACGGGAAGTCGGGCGTGAGCTCCGCGGTGGCCGCGTGCGCGGAAAGCGCGGCACGGAACCGTTCGGTGCCCTCGCCTTCCGTGATGAGCACGTGCCAGGGCTGCGTGTTGCACCAGGACGGCGCCTGCCGCGCGATGTCGAGCACCCGGGTGATCCGTTCCCGCGGCACCGGGCTCGGCCGGAAACCGCGACAACTCCACCGGCCGTCCAGCAGCCGGGCGAGGCTTTCGGTGTCGCCGGTGGCGGGGGCCCGGGTGTCCGTGGTGCTCATACGGTCTGTCCTTTCGAGAACGTCTTCCTGATCAGGTGTTTCTGGATTTTTCCGCTCGGAGTGCGGGGGATTTCCGCGAGCCGGAGTTCGCGGGGGAGTTTGTAGTCGGCGATACGCGCGCGGCAGTGCTCACGGATCGACTCCAGGGTCGGCGCGCGTCCGGAAACGGGAGTCACCACCGCGACGATGGTTTCGTTCCAGTCGGGATGCCGGACACCGACCACGGCACAGTCCGCGACGTCGGGGTGGCTCGCCAGCGCTTGCTCGACTTCGGCGGAGTACACGTTGCGGCCGCCGGTGATGATCACATCCTTGAGCCGGTCGACGAGCCGCATGGCCCCGTCTTCGTGGAGGTGCATCAGGTCGCCGGTGTGCAGCCAGCCGCCGCGAAAGGCTTCGGCGGTGGCTTCCGGCTGGTGCCAGTAGCCCTTCATCACCGGTTCGCCGCGCAACACCAGTTCGCCGACTTCGCCGGGCGCGACATCGGCGCCGTTCTCGTCGACGAGGCGTGCCTCGACGAAGGGTTGCGCGAGGTGACCCGACGAGTCGGGACGGGACTGGATCTGTTCGTAGGTGGAATAAAGCCCGGTGGGGCCCGCCTCCGTTTGCCCGCATTGCTGGAAGAAGGTGACGCCGGGGAAACGGGCCAGCAGTTGCCGCACCGTTTCCGCCGGCATCGGGGCCGCGCCGAAGATCCCGGTCCGCCATGACGAGAGGTCGTACCGGTCGATTCCGGGGTGGCGCAGCAGGAATTGGTACATGGTCGGCACGCCGAGCATCGCGGAGATCCGTTCGCGCTCGATCGTGGTGGCGGCGACGCCGGGATCGAACGCCGGGATGAGCACGTGCGTGCCGCCCAGCAACGTGATCGCGTTGAGGAACACGACGCCACCCGCGTGGTACAGCGGCGGCAGGTGCAGATAACGCTCGCCGTCCCGCAGCCCCAGCGAGACCACTTGCGCCAGCGCCGCCCAGATGGCCCGGTGGTGATCGAGCAGGACACCCTTGGGGCGGCCTGTGGTGCCGGAGGTGTAAAGGATCAGGGCATCGTCGGATTCGGCCGCGAAATCCTGGTATACGGGCTCTTCTTCGGTTCCCGCCACGGTCGGGTCGGGATGCTCGCCGCCGGCGCCGAGGCTGAACCGGGCGAGTTTCGCTCGCGCCGCCGTCACCGCTTCGTCGACCACCGCGTCCAGTTCCGGCGCCGACGCGATGGCCACCGGTCCGGCATCGGCGAGGATGTGCGCGATCTCCGGTGCCGCGAGCCGGGCGTTGACCGGGACGACGATCGCGCCGAGCCTGGCGGCGGCGAAGAAGGCCACCACGGTCTCGGCCCGGTTGCCCGCGACGATCGCGAACCGGTCGCCCTTTCCCAGTCCTGCCTTGCGCAGGCGCGCCGCGGTTCGGGCGGCATCGTCATCGAGTTCCCGCCACGTCCACCGTCGCTCCGGGGTGATCAGGGCCGGGCGATCCGGGACACGGGCGGCGTTGTGGAGGACACCTGCGCCGATCGTCGGCATGGCGGACCTCGCTTTCGGCGGTTGCGGACGCCATAATTCTGAGTCAGTGCGTCGCAAAAGTAAACCGTCGCGCAGATGCGGTGTCCGCGCGCGGGGCGTGATGACGACGACAAGGGGAACCGGTAATCTCAGAGTTCGCTGTGCCTGACCGACGTGAGGAGATGCCGGGGTATGCCTCCGCGCAAGGAGACCACCCGCTCGGGTGAAGGGCGCGCCGCGGCCGCCGCCGCGCAGAGCCGTCCCCGCGGGCGGCCGAGGAAAGAGATCGACCTCGACGAGGTGGCGGACGCCGCCGCGACCCTGTTCCTCGAAGGCGGGTACGACGCCGTCTCCATCGAAGCCGCGGCGGAGAAGCTCGCGGTTTCGCGGGCGACCTTGTACCGGACGGTGCCGACCAAGGAGGACCTGCTCGGCATCCTGTTCGAACGCAGTACGAGCGAGCTCTACGAGACCGCGCGGGCGCTCGTGGCCAGGACGTCCGATCCCGCGGAGGCGTTGTGCGGGCTGATCCGGGTGCACGTCAGCGCGGCGATCAAGATGCGGCGCTACCTCGCGGTCTTCTTCGGCGGCGCGGGACTCCCGCCGGAGGTCTACGCGCGCTGGCAGCGGTGGAGCCGGAACTACGAACGGTTGTGGCTCAAGGTGGTCCGGCAGGCGATGAAGGCGGGCGTGCTCGAACCCGGGGAGCCCAAGGTGACCACGCGGTTGCTGCTGGGCATGGTGATCTGGGTTTCGCGGTGGTACCGGCCCGCCGACCGGATCTCGGAGGACGAAATCGCGGAGGCGGCGATCCGGCTCGTCGGCAGCCGGCTGCACGATGGCGGACTCTCGATGTCAGCCGGCCCGGGCGGGCAAGCGTCCTAGGAACTCCCCGACCCGCCCGGTGAAGACGTCGTTGTCGTCACCGGCGACCATGTGGCCCGCGCCGGTGACCGCGAAGTGCTCGGCGCCCGGGATCAGCCGGGTGAACTCCTCGATTCCCGCCGCGGTCACGATGTCCGACTCGGTGCCGTGCACGAGCAACGTCGGTACGTCGATCTTGCGGGCCGCCGCCTTGGCGCGGTCTTCGTCGGCGTCGCGCCGCGGCTCGTCGCCACGGCGCAGCAAGGCGGGATCCCAATGCCAGAACCAGCGGCCGTTTTCCGCCTGCCGGACGTTGCGGCGCACTCCGTCGGGCGTGGGAGGCCGCTTACGGTGCGGGTTGTAGGCCCTGATCGCTTCGACGACGTCTTCCAGTGAGGCGAACCCGTCGGGTGCCGAAGACATGAAGTCCATGATCCGGCGGACTCCGGCGGGGTCGACCCTGGGCACGATGTCGACCAGCACCAGCGCCGAGGCCAGGTCACCCTGCTCGCCCTGCCCGACCAGCGCGGTCATCCCGCCCATGGAAGCGCCGACGAGGACGCAGGGCTCGCCGATCTGGCCGACGATGACCGAGAGGTCCCTGATGAGCACGTCCGCGGAGTAGTCCCCGTCCGGCGAACGGTCGCTGTCGCCGTGGCCGCGGGCGTCGGGCGCGATGGTCGTCCAGCCCTGTCCGGCCAGGCGGTGCCCGGTCGTGTGCCAGGAATGGCGGCGCTGGCCGCCGCCGTGCAGCAGCAGCACGGTCCCCCGCCGTTCGCCCGCAGGTTCCCACCTGTCGGCGACCAGCCGGACGCCGCCGGAGTCGAAGCTGATCTCGGCCGGAGTGGTGAGGGTGCTCATCGTTGCACGCTAACAGAGGAACGAACGTTCACAACCAGGGCGGGCGGCATCGTGGACCATCGGCGAGCACGGGATTCTGGTCGGCGCGGAGGTGGAATACGTAGTCAGCGTTCGCTCACCACGCGGTCCTCGGCGAGCCCGTCCAGTGCGGCCAGCGCGAGGGCGGTGAGCAGCTCCTGCAGCTGCGGCGCCCGTTTTCCGCCCGGCGGCCTGGTCGCGTCGGAGGTGATCAGGGCGTGCAGTGCGCGGGTCGTGGAAACCAGCTCCTCGCGGGAGCGGCCGGGGTGGCGTTTGCCCAGCGCGTCGATCCAGCGGTCGATGTAGCGCCGCTGGCGCCGCCGGAAGTTCCGCTGGTGCACGGCCGTGAGCGCGTGCTGTTCGCGGGCCCAGATGCTGGCCAGGCGCTGGTGGCTCATGGTGAACTCGACGTGCGCCCTGACCAGGTGGGCGAGTTCGTCCTCCGGGGCGTCCAGTGGCTCGCCGATCCGCATCAGCAGCGCGTCGGTCGCCTGGTCGAACAGGACGGCCAGGATCTCGTCCTTGTTGGCGAAATGCCGGTAGATCGCGGAGCCGGTGACGCCGGCCTCCTTGCCGATGGCGTCGACTCCCACGCCGTCGAAGCTGCGCTCGGCGAACAGCTTCTCGGCCGCCTCCAGGATCTTCTGCTCGCGGTTCACCTCGCCTATTCTAGGGGACCAGTCGTTCACGTGGTGCTCGTGGCCCCGGCAACGATCAGTTGTTTGGCTGTGGTCGATGTTCGTATTTGACGTGACCGATCGTTCACGTCGGGGCCTATACTCCCGCCATGGTCTACGTTGAGGTTGATCGCGACATCCGGCTGCACGTCCAGGATCTCGGCAGCGGCACGCCTGTCGTGCTCGTCGCCGGTTTCGGGCTGGATCATCAGGTGTGGGACCGGCAGGTGCGGGTGCTGGCCGAGCGGTACCGGGTGATCTGCGTGGACCAGCGCGGGCACGGGCTGTCGGACAAGCCGCTCGGCGGATACGGGGTGGACCGGCTCGGGCTCGACCTTCGCGCGGCCTTGGCGGCGCTGGAAGTCCGTGGCTGTGCGATGGTGGGCTGGTCGTTCGGCGGCCAGGTGGCATTCCAGGTGGCGGCCGAGGATCCCGGGCTGGTCGAGCGCCTCGTGCTTGTCGGTTCCAACGGGGTCCGGGCCAGCCGGAGCGCGGAGTTCCCCTTCGGTCTCGTGCCGGAGAAGCTGGCCCCGCCCTTGGTGGAGGCGGAGAAGCGCGACCGGCTGAGCGCCCGTCGTGCGACGATCGCCGGGGGTTTCGCGGAAAACCCCGGCGAGGACGTCCTGCGGTGGTTACTGGACCGTTCGCTGCAGATGCCGTCCTGGGCTGCCGTGAGCTGCTACGAGTCCATGTTGTTCACCGACCTGACCGCCGAGATCCCGCGGGTGACCATGCCCGTACTGCAGCTCATCGGAAGCGACGACCCGGTCCACTCGGCCAAGGGGGCGCGCTGGCTGAACGACCGCCTCTCCGATTCCCGTCTCGTCGAGCTCCCGGGGTGTGGCCACTATCCGATGCTCGAAGCGGCCGCCGAATTCGATGCGGCGCTGCTGGCGTTTCTTGACGGCCGCTGACCCGTGACCTACTTTATGAGATATCAAGACTCAAAAAGGGGTGTGCAGTGACGGCCGAGTACGAATCGCTGACCGTGTCGGAAAAGAACGCCGTCGCCGAGATCACGCTGTGCCGGCCCGAGTTGCTGAACCGGTTCGACGCCGTCGGTGAGGCCGAACTCGCCGCCGTGCTGCGGGAAATCGCGAGGGATGACGGCGTGCGCGCGGTGGTTCTGCTCGCGGAAGGGCGTGCGTTCTCGGCCGGCGGCGACTTCGATCTGATGCTCGAAGTCAACGTCGATCTGCCTGCGCGGCAGGCCGCGTTGCAACGTGCGCGCGATCTGCTCGACGCGATCACGCACCTGCCCCAGCCCATGGTCGTCGGTGTCCAGGGAGCCGCCATCGGCCTCGGCGCGACGGTTCCGCTCGGCAGCGACGCCGTGGTGGCCTCCCGGAACGCGACGATCGCCGACACGCATGTCGGGATCGCGCTGGTGGCCGGGGACGGGGGAGCATTGTTCTGGCCGCAGTCCGCCGGCATGCTTCGTGCCCGGCGTCATCTGCTGACCGGCGATCCCCTCGACGCCGCCAAGGCTTACGAGTTCGGGCTCGTCACCGACCTGGTGGACACGCCGGATGACGTCGCACCGAAGGCGCGCGAGATCGCCGGGAGGATCGCGGCGCTGGCACCGCTGGCCGTGCAGGGGACCAAGGCCGCGCTCAACCAGCTGACGCGCCAGCGCGCCGGTGAAGTTCTCGAGACCGCCTTGCTCGCGGAAGGGGTCACGCTCGGGTCCGCGGATCTGGTCGAAGCGATCGCCGCGTTCAAGGAAAAGCGCTCCGGCGCCTACGTCGGCCGCTGAACCCGTCTGCCTCCCAACACGAAGGAGAGACCAGTGTCGTTGCTGGGCCCGCTCGACGAACACCTCAACCACCAGACCCCCCGGCCCTTCCGCGTGCCCGGCACGACCGACCACCGGTTCTACGACCGGCACTGGTTCGAGGCGATCAGCCCGGACGGTGAGCTGATGATGATCGCCGGCATGGGCGTGTACAAGAACCTCGGTACCACCGACGGGTTCGTGACTGTCCAAAACGGACGCCAGCAGACCAACGTCCGGGTTTCGCGGCCCCTTGGCGACGATCTGGAACCCCGCGTCGGCCCGCTGAAGGTCGAGGTGCTCGAGCCGTTCGAGCGCATCCGGCTTTCGCTGGACGAAGGAGATCATCCCGTCCGCGCGGAACTGGAATGGGCGAGCACGTTCCCCGCGTATCTGGAAGCCCCGCACCTGACCTTCGTCGACGGTCGCGTTGTCCAGGACACGAGCCGTTACGACCAGCTCGGCCGTTGGAGCGGATGGATCGAGCTGGACGGCGAGCGGTTCGACTACACCGACTGGTGGGGCGTGCGGGACCATTCGTGGGGTGTGCGGCCGGACGTCGGCGGTTTCGAACCGTCCCACGGCCGCCAGTGGAACGGGTCGCTGCTGTGGCTGTGGGCCTATGCGGTGGCGGGCGACACGGCGTGCCACTTCCAGCTGCGTGAGAGCGGAACGGGCGAGCTGCAGCACTTCGACGGGGAGATCACCTTCGCTCCGTCGTCCGGGCGCGATCCGGTTCGCATCGAGCGCGTCGAGCACGACATCCGGTTCATCGAGGGCACCCGGGACTGGGAGACGCTCGTCTACGAGCTGCACCTGTCCGACGGCGACAAGATGATCCTCGAGGCCACCGCGCTGCAGAGTGCGTGGGCGTACCGGGGGACCGGGTACGAGAACGGCTTCGAAGACAGCCGCGGAGTCGGGGTTCCCCGGGGCGAACTGGTCGAGTTCGACCGGCTGGATCTCTCGGTCCCGGGCCGGGTCACCCGCGAGGGCGAGCCGTACCGGCCCGGCCACCGGGAGCAGCCGGCCAAGGTCACCCTCAACGGCGTACCGGGAACCGGGCATCTGCCCGTGATGACGACCGGCCGGATCGAAAGGTACGACCTCGGCCGCCGACGCTGACCCCGACCGAGCAAAGGAGCACGGTATGAGTGGCGCACCGATCGAAGCGGCGACGCTCGCTGAGGCCTTCCAGCGAACCGTCGCCACCTACCCGGAGAAACCCGCGCTGCGGACGGTCGGGGGAGCGACGGAGCTGACCTGGGCACAGCTGGACGAACGGGTACGGGCGGTCGCCGCGGGCCTCGACTCCTTGGGAGTCCGTAAAGGTGACAAGGTCGCGATCCTCATGCGCAACCTCGTCGAGAACCACCTGACCGACTACGCCGTCGCGCATCTCGGCGCGGTCCCGTTCGGCATCTTCAACACCTCCTCGCCCGAGCAGATCGCCTACCAGGTGGGTCACGCGGAGGCCAGGCTCGTGATCACCGAGTCCCGGTTCCTCCCCGGCGTCCGGCCTGCGATGTCCACTTTGGACGGTCTGGTCGAGCACGTCGTTGTCGTCGACGGGGAACGCGCGGAGCTGGGGGACCTCGAGACCACGTTGCGGGCGGTGGAAGGGGAGCATCGGCCTGGCTTCGACTTCGACGCCGCGTGGCGGGCGATCGAGCCCGAGGACGTCGAGTGCATCATCTACACCTCGGGTACGACCGGGCAGCCGAAGGCGGCGCAGTGGTCGAACCGGATGATCATGTCCGGGCTGCGGTCGGTCGACAAGGCGATCCCGCTGCCACGCCGCGGAGTCGTGTCGTTCATGCCGATGGCCCACGCCGGTGGCCGCAACAACGGCCATCACTACGCGCTGGCCTACGGCGCCACGCTCACGGTGTGCCCCGACTTCGCCGACGTTCCCGCGTCACTGGTCGACGTGCATCCCGACCTGTTCATGTCTTCGCCCCGGCTGTTCGAGAAGCTCCAGGTGGCGATCGAGGGAATGATCGAGAGTTCGCCCGAACCCGCGCGCACGGAACTCAGGGCGGCGGTCGCGCTCGGTCTCCGCTTCGCCCACGCCGAGGACGCCGGTTTCACCGGGTCCATCGATGATCTCGCGCACCTCGCCGGTGAACGGCAACGAGGCCTGGAACTGCTCAAGCCGATCCTCGCGAGGATCGGCTTCGACCGGCTCGAAGCCGTCATCATCGGGGGTGCCACCGTGGCGCCCGAGCTCGTGCACTTCTTCCGCGCGGTGGGCGCGCCCATGCTGGAGGCCTACGGCGCCACCGAAGTCCTGCTGAACGTCTTCAACCGCGTCGACGACTTCAAGACCGGGACCGCGGGAAAGCCACTGCCGGACGTCGAGCTCAAGCTCGCCGAGGACGGCGAGGTCCTGTGCCGCGGCCCGCTGACCATGTCCGGCTACTACCGCGACGCGGACAAGACAGCGGAAGTGATGGACGACGAAGGCTGGTTGCGCACCGGCGACATCGGCGAACTGGATGCCGACGGTTTCCTGAGGATCATCGATCGCAAGAAGGAAATCATCATCAACTCGCACGGCAAGAACATGTCGCCCGCCGTGATCGAAACGGCCATCACCGAGGAAAGCTCCCTGATCGCCCAGTTCGTCGCCATCGGCGAGGCACGCCGCTACGTGACCGGCCTGGTCACGCTCGACCCCGTCGCCGTGGCCACTTTCGTGAAGCAGCACAGCGAACTCGCCGGGCTCAGCGAGGAGGAAGTCCTGCGCTCGCCGCGGATCCGGGAGGAGATCCAGCGGGCCGTCGACCGCGGGAACGCCCGGCTCAACCGCAACGAGCAGGTCAAGAAGTTCACCGTGCTCGGCGGGGCCTGGGAGATCGACGGCGACGAGCTGACTCCGACGGCGAAGGTCAAACGGCGTGTCGTCAACCGGAAGTACGCCCGCCAGATCGACGAACTCTATTCGGAATGAGGCTTTGATGGGAAAGGCTTTGCTCGTCAGTGCGGTGCGCACCGCGATCGGCACCGCGCGCAAGGGCACTCTCGCGCAGACCCCACCGGAACGCCTGGCGACGCACGTACTGCGCGCGGCGATTCAGCGCGCGGGCGTCGCGCCGGGTGACATCGACGACGTGATCCTCGCCGAGAGCCTGCAGGGCGGCGGGGACATCGCCCGTTACGCCGCCGTCGAGGCGGGAATGATCGCGGTGCCGGGGCAGGCGGTCAACCGTCATTGCGCGGGCAGCCTCACCAGCGTGGCGAACGGGGCCGCGGCGATCATGTCGGGGATGGCCGACGCGGTGGTGGCCGGCGGTGTCCAGTCGTCCTCGCTGGCGCCGATCCTTCGCCGGCCGGTGCCGGGAGCGCCCGAGGAGTTCCGCGAGGGAATGGCGCCGACCTATCCGTACACGGACGACACCGGCGACGACGTGACGCTCTCCGTGGGCTGGAACGTCGCGCGGCACTACGGGCTGAGCCGGGAGCGGATGGACGAATGGGCCGCGCGTTCGCACGCCCGTGCCTGCGCCGCGATCGACGCGGGCACGTTCGCCGACGAGATCGTGCCCATCGACGTGACCACCGCCGACGGCGGAACCGCCGCTTTCGCGGTCGACGAGCACCCCCGTCGCGATTCGAGCGTCGAACGCCTGGCCCAGCTCAAGCCGCTGCATCCGGAGATCGCGGATTTCTCCATCACCGCGGGCAATGCCTCAGGCGTCAACGACGGCGCGGCGGCGCTGACGCTCGTGTCCGAAGAGCGATCGCGAAGCCTGGGCGCGCGGCCGCTGGCCTCGGTGCGGGCCTGGGCCGCGGTCGGCGTCGATCCCCAGCTCACCGGGTCCGGTGCGATCGTCGCGATCCGGCAGGTCCTCGACCGGGCGGGCCTTTCGGTGGGCGACGTCGACCTGTGGGAGATCAACGAGGCGTTCGCGTCCGTTCCGGTCGCGGCCTGCCAGGAGCTGAAGATCGACGAGGCGCTCGTCAACCCGTTCGGCAGCGGCTGCAGCCTGGGCCATCCGGTCGCCGCGTCCGGCGCCCGCATGCTCACGACGCTGGCGCACCAGCTTCGCCGTGGTGGCGGGAAGATCGCGGTGGCGGCCATGTGCGCGGGCGGCGGCCAAGGCGGCGCGGTCGTCCTCGAAGCCGAATGACGAAAAGGGGGGCGCGGTTTCCACCGCGCCCCCTTTTTTTCGTGTCTCATTCAGCGTTGGCGGGACACCCGGATTCCGGCCGCGTCGCGGTCCCAGGTCGTTGTGGTCAGGCCCTCCGTGCGGAGCTGGAACTTCTGCACCTTGTTGCTGGGCGTGCGGGGCAGGTCGTCCCGGAATTCGATGTAGCGGGGGACGGCGAAGTAGGGCACGTTGTCGATCGCCCAGGTGCAGAGTTCTTCTTCGGTGACAACGACATCAGGACGGACCACCACGGTGATCTTGAGCGAGTCCTCGGTCGCGCTCGTGTGCACCGAATGCGCCGCGACCTCGTGGACCGCGGGATGGCGCAGGAACGCGCGTTCGACCTCGTAGCTGGAAATGTTCTCGCCGCGGCTGCGCAGGTAGTCCTTCTTGCGGTCGACGAAGAACAGGTAGCCGTTCTCGAGCCGGCCGAGGTCGCCGGTGTGCACCCACATGTTGCGCCAGACCTTCATCGTCTCGTCCGGACGGCGCCAGTAGCCCTCGAACATCACGTGCGGTTTGCGGGGCCGGAACGCGATTTCGCCGGTGCCGCCGTCGGGAACGCGGTTGTCGTCGTCGTCCAGGATGGCCACTTCGAAACAGTCGTCGGCGACCCGGCCGCAGGAGTCCTCGGGCGGCGTCGGCTCGCCGACGCAATGCAGGGCCAGGCGCAGGCCCTCGGTCTGGCCGTAGTTCCAGCTGCTCGCGAACTCCACGCCGAAGCGGTCGTGCCATACCCGGCGCAGCTGCGGTGGGAACGGCGCGCCTTCGACGGCACGCAGCTGGCCGAAGCAGCGCTTCATCTCCGGGCTGTCGGGCGCGTTGGCCACGAGCGGGAAGATCGACGCCATCAGCCGGGCGTTGGTCGCCCCGGACCGTTCGATCTCGGACCAGAAGCTGGACAGGGAGAACCGTTGCGCGATGGTCGCGCGGGTCTGCGAGAGCAGCGCCGCGGTGACGACGTCGACGCCGGCGTTGTGGAACAGGGGCAGGGGCGTGTAGAAGGAGTCGCCCGGGCGTGGCGGAACCGTCTGCAGTGACTGGCGGCCGATGTGGCAGATGAAGTTCTGGCTGAGCATGCAGCCCTTCGAAGGCCCGGTCGTGCCGGAGGTGTAGATCAGCATCGACAGATCGCCGGGCCTGGCCGTGACCGGGATGGCGGAATCGTCGTCGCCAGCGTGCGCGTCCAGGGGCTCGACGGGGACCGCGCACCGGGCGGTCACTTCGGCGGCCGCATCGCCCCGGCAGAGGATCAGCCGCAGATCAGGCAGCTCCGCGCTCACCTCGCAGACGTGCTCCAGGTAGCGCGATTCGGTGATGACGATCCGCGCCTGCGAGTCGTCGAGCTGGTGCCGCAGGAACTCCCCGCGGTAAGCGGTGTTCAGCGGAACCCAGACCGCGCCTGCCTTGTTCGCGCCCAGCCAGGTCACCACCTGGTCGACGTTGTTGTCGAGCACGGTGGACACGGTCTGCCCGGCGGAGACGCCGAGCCGGTGGAGTTCGTGAGCGAACCGGGTCGAGAGCAGGTCGATCTCGGCGTAGCTGAAGGTTTTCCCGCTGAAGTCCAGGAAGACCTGGTCCGGCACCGCGGCGACCGCCCGCTCCAGGGCGTCGAGCACGGTGTCGGTGGTCATTCCCAGTACCTCGGCGACCACACTCTCCGGAGAGGGTGTCCGGGTCTCGTCGAGCACCACGAACCTCCTTGTTCGCTCGTGCGCCGGGATCGCGCATCCGGCGGCGGCGCGAGGATTTATTAGAGCTTGCGTCTCAGAACATTAGCCAGCGGAGCGCGGGATGTCCACGGTTGTGCCCGAGATGCCTGCTGGAGCTGGGAAACTTTGACGCGGGACCCGATGTCTCGTAACTTTGAGATAAGCAAGCTCAAAAATTGCCCCGACGGCAAGGTCGTGGGCGAGGAGGGTGTCATGGGGTATCCGATCCCGAAAGATCCACGCCTGCTGGGGCCGTTCCAGCCGATGCGCTTCGAAGCGACGGTCGAGGAGTGCATCGTCACGTACGGCGAGATCCCGAAGGACCTGGCCGGTGGCTTCTACCGCGTCGGCCCGACGTGGAAGCGCCCGACCAAGCAGGGCACCAACGGGCTGCTGTCCATGGACGGCATGGTGCAGGGCCTGGTGATCGAGAACGGCCGTGCCGACTTCCGCAACCGGTGGATCCGGACGCCGAAGTACGCGCTGGAGCAGCAGCACCGCAAGAGCATGTTCGCCTTCGCGGACGGCGACTGGCAGGACTGGCGCAACTTCGGGCTGGGTGACGCCGTCCGCGACCAGTTCACCTGCGGGGTCCCGCAGGGAACCAGCAACGTGAACATCTTCCCGTTCCAGGGCAAGATGCTCGCGACCGCGGACTCGGTCGGCGCGCCGATCGCCGTCGACCCGATCACGCTCGACACGGTCGGCATCGTGCCCTGGTCGTCGAAGCTGTCGGCCGGTATCCACGAGAAGGCGGCGTTCGGCGACGCGGGCTTCACCGCGCATCCCAAGTGGGACCGGGAAACGGGCATGCTCTACGGCTGGACGTACCGTGACCGCCGGCCGTACGTGACCTTGCACTTCGTGCATCCCTCAGGCGCCGTCGAGACGCGGGATCTGGACGACGCGCCGTACAACACCGTCGCGCACGACATCTGGCTCACCCCGGAGCACGTGGTGATGCCCTTCCAGCCGTTCCTGGTCGACCGGGCGCGCATCGCCGAGGGGCGGAGCGTCTACTCGTGGGAGCCGGACCGGCCGATCGTGCTGGCCCTCATCCCGCGCCACGACATCCACGGCCCGGTCCGCTGGGTGACCCTGGACGCCGACCCGCAGTACGTGATGCACACGATGTCGGCGAATGTCGAGGGCGGCAGGCTCACGCTCGACGCCCCCATCTTCAACCGGCCGCCGTTCCCCTTCGAGCAGGACTTCGAAGAGGGCGACGAGGTGGCGCTGTTCTTCAGTATCGCCAAGAGCCAGCTCGGCCGCTGGACGGTGGACCTGGACACCGGCAAGACCGGCGTCGAACAGCTTTCGGACCGGCCATCGGAGTTGCCGAAGGTGGACGAACGCTTCTACGGCCAGGGGTACCGCTGGGGGTATCAGGTGGGCGGCCGCGTGAAGCGAAGCGGGATGTCCATGAACAGCCTCGTGGTCACGGACATGCGCACCCTGTCCGACCAGGAGTACACGATCCGCACCGATCAGCCCGCGGCCGTGCTGGAGGCCACGTTCGCCCCGCGTACGCCCGATTCGCCGGAGGGGGACGGCTACATCATCGTGCCGGTGTCGTGGTGGGCCGAGAACCGCGGCGAGTACCTGATCTTCGACACCGACGACATCACCCGGGGGCCGATCACCCGGATCGAGCTGCCGTTCCGGCTCGGCTGGACCGCGCACGGGCACTGGCTCGACTTCCGGTCCTGACCCGCGCCGGGCGCGGATCACGGTCCCTTCGTGTTGACATTCGACCGGGTGGACCTATTCTGAGACGATAAGGCTCAATATTATGGCCGGAGACACGGGTTTCCGGAAAAGGGGTTCACATGTCCACTATGGACGGAGATCAGGGACCGGGTGACGCCACGCGGCTGCGTTCCGCGCTCGAGGTGGCCAACATCCCGACCCTGCTGCTGGTCCTGGCGCACCTGACGGGCGACGAACGCTGGCTCGACGAGCCGTACCGGCCACGGCGCGCCGAGCCGTTGAGTGACAACGACACCGCCGGCTTGCCGGAGTCCCTGCAGCGCGAGGTGCGCGAAGCGGCCTACGACGCCATCCTCGCCAGCGAGGGTGCCGGGACCGCGATCCCGCCGATCGACGTCGGCCGGATCGCGGGGATGTTGTCGGCCGCGCTGACCGAGGACGTGCCGGAGGAATACGGCGAGCTCCTCGCCGAGGAACTCGGCCTCGTATCGCGCGACGTCGGTCCGCTACGGCCTCCGGGGGGTTTCCGGGCCGTCGTCATCGGTGCCGGCATGTCGGGTATCTGCATGGCTGTCAAGCTGGAAGCCGCCGGCATCGACTACGTGGTGCTCGAAAAGGACCCGGACCTCGGCGGAACCTGGCTCGAGAACGTCTATCCCGGCTGCGGGGTCGACACGCCCAGCCACTTCTATTCGTTCTCTTTCGAGCCCAACGCGGAATGGTCCCGCTACTTCCCCAAACGGGACGAGGTCTGGAACTACTTCGCGCGGATCGCGGACTCCCACGGCATCCGGCGGCGGATCCGGTTTTCCACCGAAGTCGCCGGGGCCGAGTACGACTCGGACCGCTCCCTGTGGCGGGTGCGCGCCCGGGACGCCGACGGCCGCGAGTTCGAACTGGAGACGCCGGTCCTGATCAGTGCCGTGGGCCAGGTGAACCGCCCGTCGGTCCCGCCGATCGAGGGCATCGAGGACTTCACCGGCCCGGTCATGCACACCGCGCGATGGCGGCGTGAGGTGGATCTGGCCGGCAAGCGCGTGGCCGTGGTCGGGACCGGGGCCAGCGCGATGCAGCTGGTCCCGGCCATCGCGGACGAGGCCGCGCGGGTGCTGGTGTTCCAGCGCACCAAGCAGTGGGCACTGCCGCACCCCAACTACAGCCGGGACGTGCCCGAGGGGGTGCGGTACCTGATGAGCAGGGTGCCGTTGTACGCCCGCTGGTACCGGTTGCGCACGTTCTGGAACTTCGGTGACCGGCTGTACGACCCCTTGCTGATCGACCCGGACTGGCCGCACCAGGACCGCTCGATCAACGCTGCCAACGAGAAGCACCGGGTCTTCCTGTCCCGGCACATCGAACGCGAGCTCGGCGAGCGCACCGACCTGCTGGACGACTGCGTGCCCGACTATCCCCCGTACGTGAAGCGGCCGCTGCTGGACAACGGGTGGTTCCGGACCGTCGCCAGGCCGGACGTGGACCTGATCACCGAAGGCATCGCCAAGGTGACCGCCTCCGGGGTGGTGACCGAATCGGGCGAGGAGCACGAGGTGGACGTGATCGCGCTCGCGACCGGGTTCAAGATCCTCCAGTTCCTGTGGCCGATGGAGATCCGGGGCAGCCACGGCAAAACGTTGCGGCAGGTCTGGGGGGAGGACGACGCCAGGGCCTACCTCGGCGTCACGGTGCCGGGCTTCCCGAACTTCTTCGTGATCAACGGCCCGAACACGTTCGCCGGGCACGGCGGCAGCGCGATCATCGCGACCGAGTTCGAGGTGCGGTACACGATGCAGGCGATCCGCCGGATCGTCGAGGCCGGCCTCGCCTCCGTCGATGTCCGGGAAGACGTCTTCTGGGACTACAACAAGGAAGTCGACGAGATGCTCGCCCGGATGATCTGGTCGCACACCAAGACCTCGACCTATTTCCGCAACGACGCGGGCCGCATCGTCGTGAACAGCCCGTGGAAGTACATCGACTACTGGGCCCGCACCAAGGACTTCGAGCCCGGTGACTACGAAGAAGTACCCAAGGAGGTCGCATCATGAGCGAAGCGTCCGCCGTCGTGACGGCGTTCTACGAGGCAGTGAGCAAACAGGACGGAGACGCCGTCCGGTCGGTGGTGCGGGACAATTTCGCCGAGGACGCGGTTCTCCGGTGGCCGGAGTCGCTTCCCTACGGCGGTTCCGTCGCGGGGAAGTCGAAGCTGGAGCGCGTGCTGGCGGGTGCCGCTTCGGCCGGTCAGACGGCCGGCGTGCAGAACCTGCGGCTGACCGGTGTGGTCGACGGCGGGGACACGGTGGCCGCGCAGCTGGAATTCGACTGGCGCGACCCCAAGAGCGAGCGGGTCGTGACGGGGACCGGCGCGGTGGAGGTGTGGAGCTTCACCGGCGGCCGCGTCGGTGAGATCAAGGCCTATTACTGGGACACGGCCGCCTGTCTGGGCTTCGGTTCCTGAGCCGAGAAAAAGGGCCGTGCACCCGGAAACCGGGTGCACGGCCCTTTCCCTTGCGCTGTCAGGAATCCGGAAACGCCGAGCGGAGCGCCTGCTGGAGGAACCTCGGTCCGTGCACGAACGCGGCGACGGCCGCGGCGTAGCGGCCGGTCGAGACGAAGTTCTGCGAGAGCCACAGGCAGCCGATGTGCCGCCAGACATGCGACCAGACCTCGAAGAAGCGCAGCGAGGCGTTGTCCGGCCGGCGGCCGCCCGCCTGCTCGTACTCGTCGAGGAAGTCCTCCCACGGCAGGACCGGCTCGATGGAGGGACGCAGATACGCCAGTTCCTCGGCGGGGTCGCCGAAATGTGCCATTTCCCAGTCCAGGATCGCGCTGACGTGGCCGTCCTCGATCAGGAGGTTGGAGAAGGCGGCGTCACCGTGCAACAGCGATGCCGTGCCCGGGTTCGCGGGGATGTTTTCCCGGAGCCACGAGAACAATGAGGCGAGCGGGGGTTCGATCGTGATCTCGCGCTTGCGCAGCGTCGAGGACTGCCAGTCGAGCGTCTGCCGGAGTTCGTCCGGAGTGCTTCGCGGGGAGACCGGCGTCTCGACCCCGTGGACGTCCGCCAGGTGGATCCGGGCGTAGATCCGCGCGATCTCCGCGCAGATCTCCTTGGACACCCCGCTGCCGCCCCACACGTCGCCGAAGTTCTCGCCTGAAGCCCGTGCCGTGACGAAGAAAGCCCCACCCAGCGCGTTGGCTTCGGGTTCGATCCACAGCGGTTCGGGCACAGGGATGCCTGCTTCGTGGAGTGCTCGCACCACGGCGAATTCGGGAGCCAGCGAGCGGGCTTTCCGGCCCGCGGGCACCTGGCGGAGGACGACTTCGCGGCCGACGCCGTCCAGAGTGGCCGAAACGAGGATCGTGCGCTTGGAGAAACCGCCGCGGATCATGCGGACACGGTGCGCCTCGTCGGCCGAGTCAGGGCGCCTCCCGCGCAGGTACGCCGTGATCTCCGCGGGAGTCGGATCCCGGGCCGTTTCCGGTTCCGCCGGCGCTGTCACGGGCGTGTCGCCGGGCAGCTGGTCCCGGGCCCAGGAAAGAAGTTCGCGGGCGTGGCCGAGCCGCGTGCCCAGATCGGCCGTCCCGGCGGCAGTCCTGCCCAGCTCGTCGAGCTCGCCCGCGACGGCGGTGAGCAACCGGGCGACCACGGACGGGGGCTGTTCCGGCATGCCTGGCTCCGTTCCCTAATTATTGGACTCGTTGTCGCATAACTCTAATGAGGTGGCGGCGCGATGTCCAGCAAGCGGGTGATTCTCGATCCAACGCGGAGTCTTGACGTCACAACAGGGCGAGGTTAGCGTTGCGAGACGGTCAGGCTCAAAATATCGCTCATCGCCTGCCGGACTCTTCGCTGTGCCATGGGCCGCGGCCGTTCCTGACCGCCGGACCGGGATCAGCCTGACCGCGGAACGGAGATTCCACGACTATGAAAGCCCCTGGGAAGCTGGTCGTCACGCTCGCGGCGCTGCGCGTCGCGGTGGGAGCCGCCGCGTACCTCGCGCCGCAGTTGAACGACAACGCGGTGGGAGCACCGGAAGTGGGGGAGCCGGGGCAAGCGGTGTCGACCCGCTTCTTCGGCGCGCGTGACATCGCCTACGGACTGGGCGTCCTGCTCGCCCCGGCCCAGGCCCGCAAGCTCTGGCTCAAGGTCGGCATCGCGACGGACGCCGCCGACGCGCTCGCCGTGTACCTCAGCGGAGTACCCGGCCGGAAGGCCGCCCCGATGGCCATCGCGCTCGGCGTGGGCGCGCTGGGGGCCGGTGTGCTGGTGCACGAGAACCGTTCCGCGCGAACCCGTTCCTGACGAAGAAGAAGCCTCGTTCAAAGACGAACACGAAGGAGCAGGACGATGTCGCTCGGCGCGAAAGTGTCGTCGGTGAAGGAACAAGCACAGCGGGTGCTCGAGATCGCGAAGGTCGGCGGGCACGTGCTCGAGGAACGGATCGGGAAGTCGGTACCGACGAGCCTGGCCGAAGTACCGTCGTCGGTCCAGCGGCTGAGCACGGAATGGCTCAGCGCGGCCCTGTGCGCGGACGCCCCCGGCGCCCGGGTGATCTCGTTCGAGCTGGGCGACCACAGTCACGGTTCGACCACACGGGACCGGATCAGGATCCGCTACAACGAACCCGGTCGCGCCGCGGGTTTGCCCGGGTATCTGTTCGTCAAGAGCAGCCCGGGCTTCACCTCCCGGCTCGTCAACGGACTCAGCGGCGCGCTGGAGAGCGAGGCGGGGTTCTACCGGGAGCTCAGGCCGAAGGTCGACATGAACAGCCCCGGCTCGTACCACATTTCGCTGGACACCAAGTCCTTCCGGTCGGTCTACCTGCTGGAGGACGTGGCGGAGTCGAAGGGCGCGGAGTTCGGCAATCCGGTCACGATGTACGTCGACCGCCCGATGGCCGAGAGCATGGTCCGGAACCTCGCCGCCTACCACGGCCGGTTCTGGCAGGACGAGATCCTCTCCACCGCGCCCTGGCTGCAGTCCAGCCTTCAGTTCCAGGAGCGGGTCAACGACGCCATCGACTTCGAGAAGCGGACCCTGGTGGGCGTCGAGCGGGGCGCCGGCATCGTGCCGCGCGAGTTCCTGGAGCGTCGCGGCGAAATCTGGCCGTCACTGATGCATTCGTTGCGGGTGAACGTCTCCGGTCCGCACACGTTGCTGCACAGTGACATGCACATCGGCAACTGGTACCGCGACCGCGACGGCGGGATGGGGCTCTACGACTGGCAGTGCATGTCGCACGGGGGCTGGGCGCTCGATGTCGTCTACGCGCTGACGTCGGCCCTGCGCACCGAAGACCGTCGCGCGTGGGAGAAGGACCTGTTGCGGCTGTACCTGCGGGAGCTGGCCGCCCATGGCGGTCAGCCACCGGAGTTCGAGCGCGCCTGGGACGAATACCGGCTGCAGATCTTCCACGCGCTCGTGTTCTGGCTCTACACCATCGGTTCCGGGCGTTTCCAGCCCAAGATGCAGAAGGACGACGTGACCGCCGAGAACGTACGGCGGATGGCCCAGGCGACCATCGACTTCGGCAGTTTCGACCTCTGAACCACTTCCTGCTTTCTTTCAATGACGAAAGGGCATGCTCGGATGGCTCTCGAAAACACCGCCCCGAACAGCGTTTCCGCGCTGATCGACGGCGCTCCGTTCTCCCGGTTGCAAAAGATGCTCGTGGCCTCGTGTCTCGTGCTCTGCCTGATCGACGGCTTCAACGCGCTGTCGGTGGGCTACGTCCTGCCGGCGCTCGCCGAGGACTGGCACGTCAACGCCGGTAACCTGTCCGGGGTCGTGATCGCGTCCACGATCGGTGAGATCCTGGCGGCGTTGCTCGTCGCCCCGCTGGCCGACCGGTTCGGCCGCCGCACCCTTATCCGGATCGGCGTCGGCTGCATCGCGGTCTGCACACTGGCGACGGCGTTCTCGCAGTCCGTCGAGATGATCACGATCCTGCGGTTCTGCACGGGCCTCGGAGTCGGTGCCGCGACCCCCAACATCATCTCGTTGTCCTCGGAATACGCTCCGGCGAGGGCCCGCGCGACCGTCGTGACGACGATCGGGCTCGGCCTGGCCGGTGGCGGCTTCGTCGCCGGGCTGGTGGCGGGATCACTGATCCCGGCGTTCGGCTGGCGCTCGGTCTTCGCGGTCGGCGGCGCCGTCGCGCTCGTGCTGCTGGTGGCCACACTGGCCCTGCTGCCCGAGTCGATCACCTTCCTCGTGGCCCGCGGACGGGACCGGCAGGTGCTCGGCCTGCTGCGCCGCATCGCGAAGGACGTGCCGATCGGTGACGACATGCGATTCTCCTCGGACACACCGGAGCGCCGCCGGGTCCCGATCCGGGAGATCCTCGCCGGCGGCAGGGTCTGGCCGACCGTGCTGATCTGGGGCGTCATGTTCTTCGGGCTGCTGCTGAACTTCTTCATCTACGGCTACATGCCCTCGGTCCTGACCGCGTCCGGTCTCAGTGAGCAGACCGCCGTCTTCGCCACCTCCGCCTGCACCCTCGGTGGCATGATCGGCGGTGTGGTGCTCGGCGTGATCGTCGACCGCACACGGGGCGGCTACCGGAACCTCGTGTTCGGGCAGCTGCTCGCCATCATCGCCACCATCGTCCTGGTGCTGGCGGCCGGGAACTCCTTGCTCGTCACGATTTTCGGTTTTCTGATCGGGTTCGGCGCGATCGGCACGCAGATCGGCGCGAACGCGTGGGCGGCTTCGCTGTACCCGGCCGCCATCAGGTCGACAGGTGTCGGCTGGGCGCTGGGCGTGGGCCGCGTCGGCGGGGTGCTCGGGCCGGTCATCG
The DNA here is from genome assembly GCF_007713735.2 of Amycolatopsis acidicola. Lineage (GTDB taxonomy): Bacteria > Actinomycetota > Actinomycetes > Mycobacteriales > Pseudonocardiaceae > Amycolatopsis_E > Amycolatopsis_E acidicola. The sequence continues at coordinate 59,917 of NZ_VMNW02000021.1, forward strand.
GCGGCGCGCTGCTCAGCCTGAACATGGCCGGTAACACCATCTTCCTGTTGTCCCTGGTGCCGTCGGTGATCGTGGGCTGCTTCGCGCTGGCACTGGCACGACTGCGCCCGAAGTCCCGGATTTCCCCGAATACGACCGAGGAAGTGTTGCAGTGGCAGAAATGAGCGAGAAGGTCGCGATCGTCACCGGCGCGGCGATCGTCGAGGGCAAGGTCAACATCGGCGGCGCCATCGCGACCGAACTGGTGGCGAGCGGAGCCCGGGTCATGGTCGCCGACATCGACGGGGATGGCGCGAACGCGCTGACCGCCGAGCTGGGCGGCAAATTCGGCGAGGGCGTCATCGCTTCGCAGGTGACCGACATCCGCGGCGAAGGCGATATCGAACGTCTGGTGGCCGCGACGGTCGAGGCGTTCGGGACCGTCGACGTGGTCGCGAACAACGCCGGCGTGTTCCCCGAACGCGACGGTGCCGTCGGGGACCTCGACATCGAGGTCTGGGACGACGTGATGGCCGTCAACGTGCGCGGGGCGATGTTGCTGACGAAACACGCGCTGCCGGTGATGCTGGAGAAGGGACGGGGGTCCATTGTGAACACCGCCTCGACGCACGCGTTCGCCGGCGATCTCAGCCTGACCGGATACGGTGCGTCGAAGGCCGCGGTCAACGCGCTGACCGTGTACACGGCCACGCAGTACGGCCGCCGGGGGATCAGGTGCAACTCGGTCTGTCCCGGCACAACTACGAGCCCGGCGGTCGAGCGGGCGCCCGAGCGGTTCCGCGAGTTGTACCAGCGGCACACGATCAATCCGGAGCTCAACGCTCCCGCCGATGTCGCCCGCGCGGTCGCTTTCCTGGCCTCCGACGCGGCGAACGGCATCAACGGCATGGTGGTCCGGGTGGACGGCGGGCTGCTGGCGCACCAGCCGTTCTTCGCCGACCAGCGAGAGTTCGACTGAGGCCGGGAAGATGAAGGTCGGCCTCTACTTCGACCTGCGCGTTCCGGCGCGCTCGGGCCTGGCACCCGCCAGGGTTTACGCGCACATGCTGGAAATGTGCGAAGAAGCCGAGCGCGCCGGGATCGACTCGGTCTGGTTCAGCGAGCACCACAGGTTCGACGACGGTTACCTGCCGCAGCCGTTGACCGCGGCCGCCGCGGTGGCCGCCCGCACGCGCCGAATCAGGATCGGGACCGCGGTCGTCGTGGCGCCGTTGCACCACCCGGCCGAGATCGCCGAACAAGCGGCCGTGGTGGACCTGCTCTCCGGTGGCCGCCTCGACCTGGGTCTCAGTGGCGGCTACCGGGTCCCGGAATTGGAGCTCTACCAACGAAGTTCCGCGGGGCGTCTCGATACGACCGTCGAAATGGCGCGGCAGCTGAGGACACTGTGGACCGGCGGAGCCACTCCGGCCCCGGTGCAGTCCCGGTTGCCGATCTGGCTCGGGTTCAGCGGCCCGCGTGGGGCCCGGGCCGCGGGTCTGCTCGGCGAGGGGCTGCTGTTCTTGAATCCCGCCCAGCTCACGCCGTACCGGCAAGGGCTCGCCGACGGTGGCCATGACCCGGGCGGCGCGAGGGTGTCGGGGCCGGTCTTCGCGCTGCCGAGCGAAGATCCGGAACGGGACTGGGCGCAGGCCCGGGAATTCATTGCCTACCAGCAGGATTCGTATCGGCGGCACAGCGTCGAGGGAATGCCGGTCCCGCCACGCAGGCCGTTCGACGCCGAGGATGCCCGGACCCGGCCGATGTCACGGCCGGGATACTTCTGGTTCGACACGCCGGAAGCGCTGGCGACGCGGATCCGGGACTCCGTCGCCGGCCTGCCGGTGGACACTGTCTTCCTGTGGGCTTCGGTCGGCGGGATGCCGGAAGATCTCGTCGAACGCAACGTTTCCGTTATCTGCCAACGGCTCGCCCCCTTGCTGAAAACAGCGCCTTGCCTCCACAGCGACTTTTGATACCATGTGTGTCTAAAATCGGAGGATGACGACCATGAAGATGAACGGTGCTGTTCTCTGGGGTCCCCACGAGGACTGGAGCGTCGAAGAGGTCGAGCTGGACGGGCCCCGCGAAGGGGAGGTCCTGGTCGCCTGGCAGTCGACCGGCCTGTGCCACTCGGACCACCACCCGCGGGCCGGGGACGCGCCTGCGATGCTGCCGACCATCGGAGGGCACGAAGGTGCCGGGCTGGTGCAGGAGGTGGGCGCGGGCGTCACCACGCTCAAGCCCGGCGATCACGTGGTCGGCTCCTTCATCCCCGCCTGCGGGCGCTGCCGGTGGTGCTCGACCGGGCGGCAGAACCTGTGTGACTTCGGCGCGCTGATCATGCAGGGCGCCAATCTCGACGGGACGTTCCGGCGCCACGCCCGCGGTAAGGACATCGGAGCCATCTCCCTGCTGGGCACGTTCGCGCCCTACGCGACCGTGCCCGAGGTGTCGCTCGTCAAGATCGAGGACGACTACGACCTCTCCCGTGCCTGTCTCGTGGGCTGCGGGGTCACCACCGGCTGGGGATCGGCGGTCAACACCGCCAAGGTCCAGCCGGGGGACACGGTCGTCGTCATCGGCATCGGCGGGATCGGCGCCGGCGCGCTCCAGGGCGCCCGCATCGCGGGTGCGGAAAAGATCATCGCCGTCGACATCGTGCCCGGCAAGCGCGCGGCCGCCGAACAGTTCGGCGCGACCCATTTCGCGACGAGCTTCGAGGAAGCGACCGAACTCGTCGGCGAACTGACCCGCGGCGTCATGGCGGACTCGGCGATCCTGACGGTCGGGCTCGTGGAGGGCCCGATGATCGGGCAGTCGCTCGAACTCGTGCGCAAGGCCGGATCCGTTGTCGTCACTGGTATCGCGGCCTTTTCCGACGTCACTCCCACGCTCCCGCTGGCCATGTTCACGCTGTTCCAGAAGCGGGTGCTGGGCAGCTTGTTCGGCGAAGCCAACCCGCGCGCGGACATTCCGCGCCTGCTGAGCCTGTACCGCGAAGGCAAGCTGCTGCTCGACGAGATGGTCACCACCGAGTACAAGCTCACCGAAATCAACAGCGCCTACGACGACATGCTGGCCGGCCGGATCGTCCGCGGCGTCATCCAGCACCAGCATTGAACCCCTGACCGAAGGAAGCATCGACATGGCAAGCAACGAAGCGGCCCTGTTCATCGGAGGTGAGCTCCGTGCGGCGAAGTCGGCCGCGCGGATCGGGGTCGTCAACCCGGCCACCGAAGAGACCATCGGCTCCATCGCCGACGCGAGCGCCGAGGACGTCGACCAGGCCGTGCAGTCCGCCGCGGCCGCATTCGATGGCGCCTGGGGTGACACCACGGGTCCCGAGCGTGCCGCTCACCTCCGTGCCCTGGCGAACGAGCTGGAGGCGCGTGGGGACCGGATCGCCGCGGCGGTCACCGCGCAGAACGGCATGCCGCTGGCGATGTCCCAGTATGCCAACGACATCCTGCCCGTGGAGTCCTATCGCTACTTCGCGGATCTCGCGGAGAAGGCCGGTGAAGAAGAGATCCGCCCGTCACGAGACGGGTCGACCACCGTGCTGCGGCGCGAACCGATCGGCGTCGCGGGCCTGATCGTTCCGTGGAACGGCCCGCACACCCTGCTCGCCTGGAAGCTCGGCGCGGCGCTGGCCGCCGGCTGCACGGTGGTGTTCAAGGCCGCGCCGGAGACCTCGCTGGACCTGCCGATCTTCGCCGAAGCCGTGCAGGCGGCCGGAATTCCCGCCGGTGTCATCAACTACGTGACGGGCGGGGCCGAGGCCGGGCGGGCGCTGGTCCGACACCCCGGCGTCGGGAAGATCGCGTTCACCGGGTCGAGCGCGGCCGGCCGCGAGATCGCCGCGGCGTGCGGTGAGGCGCTCAAGCCGGTCACGCTGGAACTGGGCGGCAAGTCGGCGGCCATCCTGCTCGACGACGTGGACCTGCCGTCGTTCACCGCCAACATCCCGGTGGTGTGCATCCCGAACTCCGGCCAGATCTGCTACTCGAGCACCCGCGTGCTCGCTCCGCGGTCGCGCTACGCGGAGGCCGTCGAAGCGATCGCGGCGGCCGCCGCGGGGCTTACGGTCGGCGACCCACTGGACGAGAAAACGATGGCCGGGCCATTGGTGAACAAGCGGCAGCTCGAGCGGGTCCAAGGGTATGTCGAGCTGGGCAGCCAGGAGGGCGCGAAGCTCGTGACGGGTGGTGGCCGTCCGGACGGCCTCTCGCGTGGCTACTTCCTGTCGCCGACGGTGTTCAGCGACGTGGACAACGGCATGCGTGTCGCGCAGGAGGAGATCTTCGGCCCGGTCCTCACGGTCATTCCGTACGAGGACGAGCAGGAGGCGGTCCGCATCGCCAACGACAGTGCCTACGGCCTTGGTGGCACGGTCTTCACACAGGACCCGGAGCGTGGCCAGGCGATCGCCAGGAAGGTGCGGACCGGGACGATCGGCGTCAACCGCTACGCCATCCCGCTCGACGCCCCGTTCGGCGGGGTGAAGGCCAGTGGGCTCGGCCGTGAGCTCGGCCCGGAAGGCCTGGCGGCGTACCAGCAGGTCAAGGCGCTCTACCTCTGAGCACCGGATCGGGCCGTCCGTCCACAACGGAATCCGCCCCAGGACGGACGGCCCGGTCAATCCTGGGGCGCGTGCTGGCGGATCAGGCCGACCGCGGTTTCGGTGATCTGCGCCGCCGTGAACTTTTCGCTCCCGCGGTACCACCGGGAAACCCAGATCACCATGCCCAGCAGCAGCCGGGTGGTGAGCACCGGATCGCCCCAGTGCAGGACGTTCGCGCCCATCGCGCGTTTGACGACACCGAGCCAGCGCTGTTCGTAGGAGTGGCTGAACTTCTGCCACCGCTGGTACACGTCCTGCGACACGCCGGCACCACCGAAGAACACCGCCATGTAATGGCGGGTTTCGATCGCGGCGTTGATGTGCAGGCACACCAGCTCGGTGAGTTCGTCCGCGGGTTCCCGGTGCTCGGCGATCAGCGCCGTGACCGCTTCGTCCAGGTTCTGCGTACTGCGCTCGAAGAGGATGTCGAGCAGCCGCTCCTTGGTGGGAACGGTCCGGTACAGCGTCGCGCGGGAGACCGACAACTGTTCTGCGACGGCTTCGATCGAAACGGCGTCATACCCGCCCTCGGCGAACAGCCTGCCGGCGGTGTCGGCCACTTCCAGGAGGTCGATTTCCTTGCGTGGCCGTCCGGGCGCGCGAGTACCCCCGGTGCTGCGCGTGGCCTTCGGCACTGCCAACCCCCTGTCGGAGCGATTTTTCAGACGTTCAGTCTCGACTTTACCCGCCATCGCCCAGCCAGCCGGGATCGCCCGAATCGGCGCCGAGCCGCGGCGGGTTACGCCGGTAGGTGGCGGGCGTCCGGGAGAGTGTGATCGGGTTGGCGACCTGGTCGACGGCGCGGGTCTCGTCGCCGGTCCGGACCACGGGGCGGAGCCCGAGCTCTTCGGCGAGCTGGAACGCCTGGCCGAGATCGTTGATCGGGCCGCAGGGCACGCCTCGCGCGCTGAGCAGTTTGAACCAGTGGTCGGCGTCCTCGGTGGTGAACGTCGCTTCGAGGTCCGCGATCAGTTCGGCGCGGTGGGCGACCCGCGAGGAATTGGACCCGTACCTCTCGTCCTCGGCCAGTTCGGCCCGGCCGATCGTGGTCACCAGCGCACGGAACTGCCGGTCGGTCGTCGCGGCGATCGCCAGCGGGCGGTCGGCGGTCCGAATCGGCTGGTAGGGCGCGACGCTCGGGTGGGCGTTGCCGAGCGCGGACGGCACGGTCCCGGTCAGTACGTGTGCCGAGGACTGGTTCGACATCGCCGACAACAACGACGACAGCAGGTTCACCTCGACGACCTGGCCCTCCCCGGTGGCGTCCCGGTGCCGCAGCGCCGCCTGGATCCCGATCGTCGCGTGCAGCCCGGTGATCACGTCGACCAGTGCGACCCCGGCCTTCGACGGCTCACCAGGTGGCCCGGTGATGCTCATCAGCCCGCCCGCGGCCTGGGCGATGAGGTCGTAGCCGGGCAGGTGGGCGCCCTCGTGGGTGCCGAAACCCGTGATCGAGCAATAGACGAGGCCGGGGTTGTCCGCCGTCAGCCGCGAGTAGCCCAGCCCGTACTTCTCCAAGGTCCCGGGGCGGAAGTTCTCCACGAGGACGTCGCAGCGGGCGGCCAGGGAGCGAACGGTCCGCAGATCGGCGGCGTCGGTGAAATCCAGGCACAGCGACCGTTTGTTGCGGTTGGCGCCGAGAAAGTACGTCGCCTCCCCGTCGTGCCACGGCGGGCCCCAGGTCCTGGTGTCGTCCCCGCCGGCCTTCCGTTCGACCTTGACGACGTCCGCGCCGAGATCGGCCAGCAGCATCGTCGCGTGCGGGCCGGCGAGCACCCGGCTCAGATCGAGGATCCGGACGCCCTCCAGCGCGCCCCGCGTCGCGGTCACGCCTTGTCCCGTGCCGCGACGCGGATGGGGGGCGCGGTGCGCCAGTCCGGCAGCCCGAGCTCGGGGGTGCCGATGATCGAAGTGCCTCCCGACTCGGCGGTCCAATGCGCGTGGTTGAGCTGGTGGATGGAGAAGCACGCTTGCAGCGCGGTGGCGAATCCCATGGCGTCCTGGGCCTGGTTGACCGATTCCTTGATCATCAGTGCCGGCATGGTCGGCATCGTCGCGATGCGCCGGGCGAACTCGAGTGTGTTGCCGTCCAGGGTTTCCGGGGAGAACACCTTGCTCACCATGCCCAGCCGGTGTGCTTCCGCCGCGTCGAGCGCGTCACCGGTGAGCAGCAGTTCCTTGGCCTTGCGCGGGCCGAACTCCCAGGGGTGGCCGAAGTACTCGACCCCGCACATGCCCAGCCGGGTACCGACGACGTCGGCGAACGTCGTGTCGTCGGCGGCCACGATGAGGTCGCAGCACCACGCCAGCATCAGCGCCGCGGACAGGACCTGGCCGTGGACCTGGGCGATGGTGATCTTGCGGAGGTCACGCCAGCGGCGGGTGTTCTCGAAGTAGTAGTGGTACTCCTGCCGGTGCCGCATTTCGATCGGACCCGCGGTCCCGCCGTTGCGCGTGAAGGTCGGGTGCTGTCCCGGGCCGGGCGCGCGTTCCTCGGCGCCCTCGCGTGAGCCGAGGTCGTGGCCGGCGGAGAAGGCGGGACCGTTGCCCTTGAGGATGACGACCCGGACGCCGTCGTCGGCTTCGGCCCTGGCGAAGGCGTCGTCCAGTTCGACGAGCAGGCCGCGGCTCTGCGCATTGCGGACACGCGGCCGGTTCAGCGCTATCCGTGCGACGCGCCCCTCGTCGAGCGTCTCGTACTCGATGAACCGGTAGTCGCCCACCCGGGCCTCCCTGAGGTTGAATAATGAGTTTTATCATCTCAATATGGTCGGCGCGCTGAACGCGTGTCAAGCGTCCGGGTGACGGCGAGCCGGGCCGTCGTCGTTGACAGCGTGGCGGCGGTCACTAATTATTGATACGGTCAGGCTCCAAAATATCCACCGGTCCTGACCTGCACCGCGAACACGGGGATTTCAAAGGAGAAACCATGACCGCCGTCCACGAACCGGGCACCGTCGAGCTCACCGACCCGAACGTGTGGCTGGAAGGCGTCCCGCACGACACTTTCGATCGGCTGCGGCGTGAGGAACCCGTGTCCTGGCACGAGCCGGAGACGGGTGGCTACTGGGCGTTGACGAGGCAGGCCGATATCGCCGCGGTTTCGAAGGACCAGGAGCACTTCACCAGCACGCAGGGTGACCTCTACCCGTTCCCGCCGCCGGAGGTACTGGCCGAGCAGGCGGACATGATGATGCTGATGGACCCGCCGGACCACACCCGGCTGCGCAAGCTGGTGCAGAAGAGTTTCACCCCGCGCGTGGTGTCCAAGTTCGACAGCTGGATCCGCGAGGTCGTCGTCCGGGTGCTCGACGACGCCGCGAAGCTGGAGAAGTTCGACTTCATCCACGAAATCGCGTCGCGCGTGCCGGGCCTCGTCATCGCGGCGATCCTCGGGATCGACAGGGACGAAGACCGGGACTACGTGGTCGAATGCGCCACCGACGTGTTCGCCGTCAACGAGCCCAACGGGATGGAACGGCACGTCCGCGGGCTGCAGAACATGGCGGGGTTCGCCGCGAAGATGCGCGAGATCAAGCGGGAGCACCCCGCCGACGACATGATCACCGCACTCAACGATGCCCGTGACGACGCCGGCCGGCCGCTCGCCGACGGCGAGTACATGAAGTACGTCGTGCTGCTCACCATGGCCGGCTTCGAGACGACCCACACGGCGATCGGCCAGGCGATGCGGCTCATGCTCGAAAACCCCGAGATCGACGCGGAGATCCGGGCGGCCATCGGCCGGGGCGAGTCGGGCGCGGCGGTCGAAGAGTTGCTGCGCTACATCACGCCGATCAACTACTTCGCCCGCGTCGCCACGTCCGACGTCGAGATCGGCGGCAAGACTGTCCGCAAAGGACAGATGGTGCTGATGTTCTACCCTGCCGCGAACCGGGATCCCGAGGTCTTCACCGACCCGCACCGGTTCGACGTCACCCGCTCGCCGAACCAGCACATGGCGTTCGGTGGCGGGGGCGTCCACCACTGCATGGGCAATCACGTCGCCCGCCTGGAAGTCAAGATCTTCCTCGAGGAGTTCGTGGCACGGCAGGAAAAGCTGGTTCTGGACGGTGCGCCGGTCCGGGGCGCGAACCTGTTCGTCAACCAGGTGCTGGCGCTTCCGGTCCGGCGCGGCTGAAGGAGAGTCATGAAGGTCAAGGTCGACATGGACGTGTGCGAGGACCACGGTCAGTGTGTCTTCGCCGCGCCGGACATCTTCGAGTTCGACGACAACGACGTCCTGGTCTGGAACGAGAGTCCCGGTGAGCAGTCCCGGGACGCCGTCCGGTTCGCCGCGACGTCGTGCCCGGTCCGGGCCATCACCATCGAGGACTGAAAAGCGTGCAGAGGATTGTCGTGGTCGGTGCTTCCTTGGCCGGCCTGCGTTGTACCGAAGCACTTCGCGCGGAGGGGTTCGGAGGCGAGGTCGTGCTCGTCGGTGAGGAACGTCATGGGCCGTACAACCGGCCACCGCTGTCGAAGGCCGTCCTCGCTGGTGCCGCCGGCGGGCTGGAGCTGGAAACGACCGGTGAGCGGGCGGCGGAGTGGCGCCTGGGAGTACCGGCGACGGAAGTGAGCCTCGCGGCCCGCAGGCTTCAACTCGCCGACGGCGGCGAGCTCGGTTACGACGGCCTCGTCGTCGCAACGGGCCTGCGGCCGCGCCGGTTGCCGCTCCCGGGGCCCCGGCGTGGTCGGCATGTCGTCCGGACGCTCGACGACGCGCGGAACCTCGCGGCCGCGCTGCGGCCCGGCGCTCGGGTGACAGTTCTCGGAGCAAGCTTCATCGCCTGCGAGATCGCGTCTGTCGCGGTCGATGCGGGGTGTTCGGTGACGATCGTGGCGCCCGAAGCGGAGCCGATGGCGGCCGTCCTCGGGGCCGAACTGGGTGCCGCGCTTCGTCGGCGGCACGAGGCCCGCGGGGTCGAGTTCCGGCTCGGCACGGTGGCTTCGAAATGCGATGGCGGCGAAACTCTGCGCGCGGTGGTGCTCTCCGACGGCACCGATCTTCCGACCGACCTGCTCGTCGAGGCCGTCGGCTGCACCCCGGCGGTCGACTGGCTCGAAGACAACGGGCTGGACCTGTCCGACGGGGTTCTGTGCGACAACCGCCTGCGCGTCCAGGGACACGAAGACGTTGTGGCGGCAGGAGATGTCGCCCGGTTCCCCAACCCGCTCATCGACGACGTGCCCCGGCGCGTCGAGCACTGGACCATGGCGGTCGACACCGCTCGCCAGGCCGCGCTCACGTTGCTCGGCCGCACCCCGGGGCCCGCCGGGTTCCGGCCGCTGCCGGGGTTCTGGAGTGACCAGGCCGGATTGCGCATCCAGGCCTTCGGTTCGCCCGCACTGGCTGACGCCCGGGAGGTCGTGGCCGGTGACTTGGACGGCGACGTCGCGATCGCCTGCCACCGTACCGGCCGGCTCATCGGTGCCGTCGCGATCGGACGCCGGCGGGATCTCATCGGTTTGCGAAAGCGGCTATTGGACGAGCGCAGTCCGCTCGCCACCACATGAACGAGAACAGGAAAACAATGAAGTCTTCTTGGAAGGCGGCGCTGCCCTGCGCTGCCCTGCTGACGCTGCTCGCGGCCGCCCCGGCGAACGCGGCGACCACCGACCCCGGCACCCAGGTCGCGGAAAGCCTGGCCGCGGGCGACGGCGAAGCGGCCGCCGCGGCGATTCAGGCCCAGCGACTGGACACGAAGCCCGCCGAGCTCGGGCACATCATCGTGGAAGGCGGCCACATCGCGGTGAGCGCGCACACCGGCGATCAGTTCCGCGACGCCGTCGCCTACGCGTTTCCGCACGGCGGCGTTTCGCTCAGCCAAGCCCTGGTCACGTTCGGCCTCGCCGGGAAAGAGGTCGTCACCACCGGCGTGACCCCGGACGAAGCACTCGTCGGCGGCGAAACCATCGCCCAAACCGTAGAAGCGTACGCACTCTGAGTTCACCGGAGGAAGTCTTGTCCCGCAACACATCACGGCGCCGAGTGGCCGCCGCGGCCGCTGTGGCGGCATTCGTCGGCGGCGTGCTGATCGCGCCCCAGGCGGAAGCCGCCGGCGCGGTCACCGAGTACCCGTTCCTGCCGACGCCCGCCGCCACTCCGTGCGAAGTCGAGTTCGACCACAACGGGATCGCCTGGATCGAGGAGATCAGCGGCAACAAGATCGCCCGGCTGGACCCGTCCACCGGGGCGACGTCGGAATACCCGCTGACCAACCCGGCCGGGATCCCCGCGGGCATGGAGTTCGGGAGCGACGGCGCGCTCTGGTTCCCGGAGGTCGCCGGCAACGCGATCGTCCGGATGGACACCGCGACCGGTCACATGGATCGCTACAACGTGCCCTACAGCATCGGACTCGTGAACGACCTGCCCGTCGGCGTCCGGGCGACGATCGACATCTCCGGTGGCAGGGACAACGGCATGTGGTTCACCAACGGCGCCACCAACAGCATCGGCCGCATCGACCTGACCACCAAGCAGATCACCAGCTACCCGATCCCGACGCTCGCGTCGGTGCCGCTGATCATCCAGCCGGGGCCCGGCAGCACCATGGTGTTCTCCGAGATCACCGGCAACAAGATCGGCACCATCGACGTGAACACCAAGCAGATCAAGGAGTATCCGGTCCCGACCCCGGTGTCCGCCCCGCAGGGCGTCACCACCGCCGCGGACGGGACGATCTGGTTCTCGGAGACGGCGGGGCAGAAGATCGGCAAGATCGACCCGGCCACCGGCGCGGTGACCGAGTACGACCTGCTGGCGCTTCGTGAAGGCGGGCCGGTGTCGATCGGCTTGGGCAACCCGCTCCCGTTCCCCGGCCCGACTCGCATCGGCAGTGACGGGAACCTTTACTTCACCGAGGGAAACCTGGCGTTCGCCGGGAACAAGGTCGGCCAGTACAACCCGTCGACGGGCAAGCTGCGCGAGTTCGAGACCCCGACACCGGTGTCGGCCCCCTGCGACATCAACAACTCGCAGAACGGCTACATCTACTTCGGCGAGTTCACGGGCAACAGGGTCGGCCGGCTGGATCTCGGCAAGCTCTGAATGATCGGAGTCGTTTGTGCGCGCAGGCGCCGGCTGGCGGGAGCGCCGCCGGCGCTTTGCTCGACGTGCGGGGTGGGCGTCTGAACGCCTCCGCGTGACGAAGCACAGCCAGCCGCCGATTCGCGCGCCTGACCAGGTCCTTTTCGCTCCACGCTCACTCAGCCACAGGACCTCCCTTGATCAGAAGCCCTGACTGTCAACGACCTCCGTCAGTTTCAGACCTAGCGGGAGGGTGAGCGGCGAGCCGTCTCCGATCACGGTTCCCGGCTTGCGGGGAGGTAGCCGGTCGCCCAGGAGGCCCGCCGGCCTTCGGTGACTTCGCGGGCCGGGACCACACAGGGGCGCATCGGGGATCGCCGTGCTGCCGTGCCGGTGCGGGACACCGCGGCGTGGGTAAAGGCCTTCATGATGGCGCCGTTCCTTCCAGCGAATGGGCCTGAACGTGACCGACGAAGACCTTTCCGGCGGAACCACTTCCATGGCGGCGGCGCTCGCGCGCGGTTCGATCGACGTGGCGTCCGGCGGCACGATCGGGTTCATCCAGAACCTGAGCTCGAAGGCCATTTCCCGAACCGGCTACCCGTTCCCGGATGTGTACGACGCGCTGCATCGGGTGCTCGACGCGTTCGGCGTCGAGCGGGTGGCCTGGGCTCGGACATCACCCGGGCCGGCCACCACCACGACTACCGTGCCGCGGTCACCTACCTGTGCCATGACGAGCGGCTGACGCCGGAAGAACTGGCCATGCTGCGGGGCGGCTCGTTGCGCGGCCTCATCCGGTGGCCGGAGACCCCGGCCGTCAGTTCTCCTCGTCCTCGAAGATCAGGAACGTCCGCGTCGACAGCACGCCCGGGATCGCCTGGAGCTGTTCCAGGACGACCCGGCGCAGCGCGTCGTTGCCCTCCGCCCGCACCAGGAGCATGACGTCGAAATCCCCGCCGGTGAGCGCCATGTGCCGCACCTCGGGGATGGCCCGGAGCCGCTCGCGCAGGTCCCGCCACGTGTTCTGGCGGACGGTCATCGATACGTACGCCGAGGTCGTCAGCCCGACCTTGGCCGGGTCCACGCGGGCGGTGAAGCCGGTGATCACCCCGTCAGCGACCAGGCGCTCCAGCCGCGAGTAGGCGTTGGCGCGCGAAATCAGCACGCGTTCGGCCAGCGCGCGACCGGACAGCCTGCCGTCGGCTTCCAGCTCCCGGATGATCCGTCCGTCGATGTCGTCCATTCGTCTCGCTCCCCGGGGCGGCGGTGGCACTGGCCGGTCCGAGTGGAGCGGCCAGGCGGCCAATGCCAGTCAATCGTCTCGTAGTAACGGCAAAGAATAGTCGAATGACCACGGAAGTTGGCAGGATGCTGGCTCAGTGGATCGCCGATGGAGGTGGAGATGGAGGCCGACCGGCTCGACGCGGCCCTGACCGTGACCCGGACGCTCGACGAGTCCGGTGCCGTGGTGATGGGCGGAGAAAAGCCCGACCCCGCCACACTTTTGGCCGGTTACCGGCGGCTGGTGTCCGCGCGGCGGCTGAACGAGCAGGCCGGGGCATTGGTCCGGCAGGGCAGGCTCGCGGTCTATCCGTCGTCGCGGGGGCAGGAGGCCTGCCAGGTCGCGTGCGCTTCCGTACTGGCTGACGGCGACTGGCTCTTCCCGACCTATCGCGACACCGCGGCGATCGCCGCGCGCGGTGTGGATCCGGTCGACGTGCTGACGATGCTGCGCGGGGACTGGCACTGCGGCTACGACCCGGTGGCGCACAAGGTCGCGCCGCAGGCGACGCCGTTGGCGACGCAGTTGCCGCACGCGGTCGGCGTCGCCCACGCCGCGCGGCTCAGGGGGGAGGACACCGTCGTGATGGCGCTGTGCGGGGACGGCGCGACCAGCGAAGGCGACTTCCACGAGGCATGCAACTTCGCCGCGGTGTTCCGCGCGCCGGTGGTTTTCCTGGTGCAGAACAACAAGTACGCGATCTCGGTCCCGCTGGCCCGCCAGTCCGTCGCGCCTTCCCTTGCGGCGAAAGCGATCGGGTACGGAATGCCCGGCGTGCGTGTGGACGGCAACGACCTGGCCGCGCTGGAAAAGGTGCTCGGCGACGCGGTGGCCCGGGCGCGCGCGGGAGGAGGCCCGACGCTGGTCGAGGCCGACACCTATCGCCTGGACGCCCACACCAACGCCGACGACGCCACCCGCTACCGCACCGACGACGAGGTCGCGGGCTGGGCGCGGCGCGACCCGCTGGTGCGTGTGCGCGCCTACCTGACCGAGGCCGGGGTCCTCGACGATGCCGTGGAGCAGGAGATCACCGACGCCGCGGAGAAGATGGCCGCCGCCGTCCGGGCCGGGCTCGGCGCCGAGGCACCCGCGGACCCGGAGGAGATGTTCGCGCACGTCTATGCCACGCCCACGGCGCAGCTGGCCGAGCAACGCGTTCAGCTGCGCGCCGAGTTGGAGGAGGCCTGATGGCCGTGCCCAAGTTGACCATGGCGCAGGCGATCAACACCGCACTGCGCGACGCGATGTCCGCCGACGAATCGGTGGTCGTGTTCGGGGAGGACGTCGGCCCGCTCGGCGGCGTGTTCCGGGTGACCGACGGGCTGCACGAGGACTTCGGCGAGAGCCGCTGTTTCGACACGCCGCTCGCCGAGTCCGGGATCGCCGGACTGGCCGTCGGGATGGCCATGAACGGGTTGCGGCCGGTCGTGGAAATGCAGTTCGACGCGTTCGCGTACCCGGCGTTCGAACAGATCGCGAGCCATGTCGCGAAACTCGGCAACCGCACGCGTGGCCGGATCCGGCTGCCGATGGTCATCCGGATCCCCTACGCCGGCGGGATCGGCGGCGTGGAGCACCACTGCGACTCGTCGGAGGCCTACTACGCGCACACGCCGGGCCTCACTGTCGTCGCCCCGGCCACGAACGCCGACGCTTATGGGCTGCTGCGCGCGGCCATCGAAAGCCCGGACCCGGTGGTGTTCCTCGAACCCAAGAAGCACTACTTCGCCAAGGAAGAAGTCGACGTCTCCGCGTACGTGCCGCCGATCGGTCACGCCGCGGTCCGCCGCGACGGCCGGGACGCCACTCTGATCGCTTACGGCCCGTCGGTGCCCGTCGCGCTCGCCGCGGCCGAGCAGGCGAAGGCCGAGGGCCGTGATCTCGGGGTGGTCGACCTGCGCTCGATCGTGCCATTCGACGACGAGACCGTGTGCGCTGAAGTCCGCAAGACCGGACGGGTCGTGGTGATCGCCGAAGCGCCGGGTTTCGCTTCCGTGGCCTCGGAAATCGCGGCACGGGTCGGCGAGCGGTGCTTCCACCACCTGGAGGCGCCGGTGCGGCGGGTCACCGGGTTCGACGTGCCCTACCCGCCGCCGAAGCTCGAACAGCACTACCTGCCCGGGGTGGACCGGATCCTCGACGCCGTCGACACCTTGCAGTGGGAGGACGTCGCGTGAGCACCCGGGTTTTCACGTTGCCTGATCTGGGCGAGGGACTCACCGAAGCCCAGTTGCTGCGCTGGCTGGTCAAAGTCGGGGACACGGTGCGGGTCGATGAGCCCGTGGCCGAGGTGGAGACCGCCAAGGCGGCGGTCGAGGTGCCTTCGCCGTTCGCCGGAACGATCGCGGAACTGCACGGCGACGAAGGCGCCACACTCACCGTGGGCGCGCCGCTGATCTCCGTCGCGGCCGCCGGAGCCGCCTACGTGGAAGAAGAACGCGCCGGATCCGGCAATGTCCTCATCGGATACGGAACCTCGGCCGCCGCGCCGGCCAGGCGCCGCCGCAAGGCGGCTCGGCCGGCCGTGAAAACGTTGGCACGCAACGGAGAACGGCCCGCCGTGCAGTCGCCGATCGTCCGCCAGCTCGCCCGCCGCCGGAACGTGGAACTCGACGCGCTGACGGGGACCGGGCCCGGCGGCCTGATCACCCGGCATGACGTCGAAACCGCGGCCGCCCCCGCACCCGCGGCGGACAGTGATCGCCGCACGGGTTTGCCGATCCGCGCCCGGGTGCCGTTGACCGGGCTGCGCAAGGCCGTCACCGACACCCTCACCCGGAGCCGCTCGGAGATCCCCGAAGCGACCACCTGGGTGGACGTGGACGCGACGACGTTGCTCGAGCTCCGGGCGCGGCTCCAGGAAAACGGTGGCGCGCCGGGGATTCTGGCCATGGTCGCGCGGTTCGTCGTCGCCGGGCTGGCCCGGTTCCCGGAGCTGAATTCGCGGGTGGACACCGAGCGCGGCGAGATCACCCACTTCGGCGGGGTCAACCTCGGACTCGCCGCGCAGACCGGCCGAGGTCTCGTCGTGCCCGCCGTCCGCGACGCGCATCGACTCGGCATGCGCGGCCTGGACACCGAGATCCGGCGCCTCACCGCGGCCGCCCGCGAAGGCACGGTGACGGCGGCCGAACTGAGCTCGGGATCGTTCACGCTCAACAACTACGGCGTACTCGGCGTCGACGGCAGCGCGGCGATCATCAACCACCCGGAAGCCGCGATCCTCGGGATGGGCCGGATCCTCCCGCGCCCGTGGGTCGTGGACGGCGAGGTCGTGGCCCGGCAGATCGTGCAACTGTCGCTGGTGTTCGACCACCGCGTCTGCGACGGCGGCACGGCGGGCGGGTTCCTTCGCTTCGTCGCCGACGCCATCGAAAACCCGGTATCCGCGATGGCCGAGCTGTAGCCGCGCGGCCCTCACGGGCGCTGTGGCGTGAAACCGGGCGGTGCCAACGGAACTGGCACCGCCCGGGGAGCCGGTCAGGAAAGCGATGGCGCTCGCGTGCGGACTTGGTAGTCGACGGGCCGGGGCCGATGTCCGTTGATGGGGTTGACATCCATCGGGCAGGCCGACAGCACGAGCCATTGCGGCATGAGTGCTTCGAGTACCACGGCGTCTCCTGGCCGGGCGGGAGAGGGCAGCCACGTCAGGTGGCCGTCCCGGTCCCACCGGACGTTCATGAAAAGGTTGAGCGGCGCCGGGATCACCGGCACCTCCTGACCGGCGGTGCGCAACGCCGCCCGCAGGTTGTCCGCGCAGTTGGGATGATCGGCCCGGGCGCCGAGGGAGGCGTACCGTGCGGGATCACAGGCGGCCACGAGCGTGTCGTGCACGCCGGGGCTGGTGTCTTCGACGAGGGCGAGCATCGGGTTCCGCCGAGAGCTCAGCAGGTGGTCGCCGACGGTGAGGGTGATCCGCTCGAGCGTGGTCCGGGTGTGCTCCATCGAGAGGTGCTCAGCCGGATCCGGCCTGGCGAACGCCCAGGTGTCGACGACCTGGCCGCCGTGGGCGTTACGAATCCGCACCCGGTCTCCGGTGCCGAGGCCGATCGCGGTGCCGGAACCTGCGGCCAGCGGGTGAAACCTGTCGGTCATGGCCGGATCTCCTGTTCGATGAGGCGTGCCGGCTGAACCGGCGCGGGGTTGATCGTCATCCGCCGTGACAGCAGCCAATGGCAGCCCCCGCCGACGAGCAGGCCGGCCAGCCACGACAGGTCCAGTCCACCGGTCGCGCGGGACAGCCATCCCTGCATGGCGGGCACGGTCCCCATCTGGAAGGCCCAGCTGGCCGCGAGCCCGGCCGCGAGCGCTGTCAGGCCCCGCGCGGAGAAGCCACCGGACCACCGTTTCCGTACCGGCCTGTACAGCGCGTCTACGTCGATTTCGCCGCGGTGCAGCAGAAAGAAGTCGACCAGGCAGACACCGGCCCACGGGGCGAGCCACAGGACCAGCGACGCCAGCCATTGTTCGAAGGCCGCGGCGACGTCGGAGGCGTTGATGAACCACACGAGCACCACGGAGGCGATCACCCCGGTCGCGACCGAGATCTTCCACCGCGCGATCCGCAGATCCATGGACAGCGCGGCGAGGCTCGCGGAGTACATGACGACGATGTTCGCCGCGACCGGGCCGTGCAGCACCAGCAGCAGCACGGGAAGTGCCATCGACCCGAACGCGGTGATCACCAGCTGGGCGGGGTCGCTGCCGCCCCCGGCCGAGGCCAGCGCCGCGCCGAGACCGGCAAGCCATACGGTCGGCAGGAACATGCCCAGCGCCGTCCCGGTGAAGACCCTGCGCGCGGGCAGACCGCGAGGCATGAACCGGGTGTAGTCGGAGGCGTAGACGAGCCAGGTGACGCCCCAGCCGACCCCGATCGCGGTCATCAGCTGTGACATGGCGACGACGCCGCCGGGACCACCGGTGTGGGCGTAGGGCTGGATGGGGACCCGGGTCACGGCGAGCACGGTCATCACGACCATCACCAGCAGCACCACCGGCATCGTCCAGCGCTCGAACACCTGGATCGCGCGGAATCCCTTGGCGGCGAGCAGGATCTGCAGGACCATGATGATCGCCGCGACCGCGTAGGGCAGGCCGGACCAGCCGTGCACCCCCATCCGCTCCAGCGCCGAGACCGCGAAGTCGAGCACGACCCAGGTGTTGACGCCGACCCATGCCATGGACATGACCAGCTGCACCAGGCACGGCAGGTAGGCGCCGCGACGGCCGAACGGCAGCCGCGACAGCACCATCTGGTTGACCCCGGTGCGCTGCCCCATCAGGCAGAACAAGCCGAACAGCGTCGAGCCCAGCAGGTTGCCGAGCACGATCACGATCATGGTCTGGACGAAGTTGAGGCCGAGACCGGCCCCGAGGGTGCCGAGCACCCAGTTGATCGGGGCGACGTTGCCGCCGGCCCAGATCCAGAACTGGTTACGGGGCGTCGATGTCCGGAGCGTGACGGGCACCGGTTCGATGCTCGTCACCGCGGCGCTCATCGTTCGCCACTTCCCTGCCCGCGCACCGGGGGCCGCTGCCCGGCGGGTGGCGGGCCGGGGAACCACGCTTCGGGTTCCGGCCAGACGAAATCCGGGGGGATGTCGTAGGTTTCGAAGGTGGTGCCCGTCGCGTCCGCGGTGTCGAAGAACGCGAAGGCGTTGCGGTCGGCGAACCGTCCTGATTGGACCATCGGGAAGCCGCGCCCGGTGAACGTGTCGATTCGCTGCTTCCAGGGGCGCTCACCCGCGTCGAACGCGATGTGCTGGATGCCTTCGCCGTGCCGGTCGAGGTACTCCTGGAAGATCGAGGGACCGTACAGCGGCTGCATGATCTCCACCGCCATGTCCCCGACGTCGGCGAAACAGACTTTGATCGCCCAGTCGGCCTCCGCGCCCTTGTAGGTGCGCTGGGTGACGGTCGCCGAATCGAAGGTGTAGACCCGCCACGGGCCGATTCCCAGGCGCACCAGCCCTTCCATCGTGCGCTGGTGATCGCGGGTGACGAAACAGATCTCGATCAGGTTGCCGAGGAAGCTGTTGGACAGCTCGGTCGCGCTCAGCACCGTGGGCCATTCCTCGGCGGGTTTGCCGGATTCGGAGGTCATGAGCAGCCTTTCAGGGTCGTATGCGGTTTCGGGGAATCAGTTCTTCGCCTGCCAGGCGTGTTGCGAGGCGAGATCGGCGGCCGGTGACAGGAGGGCGGGGTCCCACGGCCGCAGGGGGAGGCCGTCGCGGACCCGCCGCGGCCAGTCGGGGGTGACCAGCGCGCCGCGGCCGATCGACACCAGATCCGCGTCACCCTCGCTGAGGACCTCCGCTGCCTGGGCGGGATCGTGCAGTCCTCCGTTGGCGATGACCGGCAGCGACGTCACCTCCCTGGCGAGGCGGGTGATCGTGGGGCCGCCGGGCAGCGTCGCGGCCGTGCGCCAGTTCCTTCCCTCACCGGCGATGTGCAGGTAGTCGGGGCCGGGCTCGGTCACGGTCCGCAGGATCGCGGTGGCTTCGGCGACGTCGGCCCAGCGGTGGTCGAAGTCGTTGACCTTCGTCTGGGACAACCGGATCCCGACGACGAACTCGCGGTCCGTCGCACGGCGGACGGCGTCGACGACTTCCGCCGCCAGCGTGGCCCGCGCCGCCGCGTCTCCGCCGTACCGGTCGTCGCGAAGGTTGGTGTACCCGGTGAGGAACTGGTCGAGGAGATAACCGTTGGCGCCGTGGATCTCCACGCCGTCGAAGCCGGCTTCGCGGGCGGCCAGCGCGGCCGCGGCGAAACCGTCGATCGCGGCCTTCAGGTCGGTGTCGGTGGCCGCCGCCGGCATCGGGAAGGCGCCTTCTCCGCCGTACGCCGGCATCTTCTCGCCGCGCGGCCGCACCACCGAGGGGGCGATGGTCGCGGTGCGGCACTGTGACAGTGCGCCCGCGTGCATCAGTTGCGCCAGGACGCGCCCACCGGCGTCGTGCACGGCTCGGGTGACTACGCGCCAGCCGTCGATCTGGCCGGGCGTGACCAGACCCGGCTGCCCGTCGTACGCCTGGCTGTAGAGCTGGTCGGTGTACACGCCCTCGGTGATCACCAGGCCGAACCCGCCGCGGGCGAACCCGGCGTAGTACTCGGCCAACCGCGGGGTGGGTACCCCGCCGGCTCCGGCGCTCACCCGGCTCATCGGGGCCACGACCGCGCGGTTGCGCAACGGCAACGCACCCAGTCCGAACGGCAGATCAATCGGGCCCTGCTGTGACATCTTCTCGACTTCCCCTCACATTCGCGGAGGTGCGCGTCAGCACGTACCTCCGCAGCATGCAGGAGTTGAAGTCAAGAAGTCAAATAAATCTTGCTCTATGAAGCAAGATTTGGGCTCAATAGCCGGCCGGGGTGATCACCCACAGCACGCGGGCGGCCGCATCGCCGGGGTTCTCCCAGCGATGCGGGGTCCGGCAGGGAAAGGTCACCGCGTCGCCCTCGCGCAGATCGTGTTCGGTGCCGTCCAGCCAGACGAGGAGCCGCCCATCGAGCACCAGCACGCATTCCTCGTCGCCGGGATGGTGATAAGCCGCGGGGCCACTGCCCGCGCCGGGCTCGACAGTGGTCTCCAGTACCTCCAGCCGGGTCGCCATGGCCGGCGTGATGATCTCGTCGGCGACCCCGCGGTTGTGCACGATCCGCCGGTCGGCCCGGCGCACCAGTGGTCCCGCCGTGTCGTCGCCGAACAACCTGCCCACCGACTCGCCCATCGCCTGCACGATGCGGGTCAAGGTGGCCACCGTCGGGCTGATCTTGCCGTGTTCCAGCCTGCTGAGATAAGCCGGACTCACGTGCGCGGCGTCGGCCACGTCCTTGGCCGACAGCTTGTGCTCGCGCCGCAGCCGGCGCAGTCTCGCGCCCACGGCGCCATCGATCGACGCTTCGCTCTCCTCAGCTTCCACGAGGCAAGTTTACGACCCGCGAGATGTCTTATCGAGCAAGACCGCCGGAACAGGAGGCGGCGTTCGTCAATGCGTCGGAAAGAGACCTGTTTCGAGCTCGGGGCGCGTGTGCTCATGTTCCGGGAGCACGACCTCCGACAGCTGTGCCGCGAGCTCGTGCGCCGTGAGGATCGGGACGTCACCGGCATCCAGGATGTGCCCGATGAGCTGTTCGAGTGCGACCGCGCGAGCAGGCCGTCCCGTGAGGAACGGGTGGTTGGTGAGCATGAACAGCCCGCCGAACCGGCGCATCGCGTCGACCTCCGCTCGCCACATGCTCAGGACGTCGGCGGGGTTCTTGATGTGCTGCCCGATTTCGGGGAAGGGCAGGAAGGCGTACTGCTCCCAATCGTCGAGTGACCAGTGCGGGGGCAGCTCGACGATGCTGCCCTTCGGCGTGGCCACGCGGTAGGGCGTGTCGCGGCCCATGAGGGAGCTGTCGTAGGACAGACCGCGCTCCGCGATGATCGCGGGGGTTGACCAGCTGGCCTCCCACAGCCCGGCGCGGTGTCCGTGGATCGGCACCCCGATCCGCCGGAACACTTCGAGCGCACGGTCGAAGTCCCGTTCCTCCTGGTCGCGCGTCATGGACGAGGCGGGAACGTGACTGTAGGAGTGGTGGCCGATCTCGTGCCCGGCTTCGGCGATCCGGGTGACGAGGTCCGGGCGCCGCTCGGCGACCCAGCCCGGGAAGAAGAAAGTCGCGCGAACGTCGAGATCGCCGAGGATGCCGAGGATGCGGGGCACGCCGACGTCCGGTCCGAACTGCTGGTGGGTGATCGCCATCGCGTGGTCCGCGGCGCTCGCGTCCGCCGAGAGGATGCCGGTTTCGGCGTCGACGTCGAAGGTCAGGCAGGCGACGGCCGCGGCTCCCCGGGGAAGCCAGGCTTGCGTGGTCATGCGGATTCTTCCTCTCTCGTCCTGCTGTCGTACGTGGCGAGCCGGGCTCCTTCGACGAGAACCCGGCGATCTCTCCCCGAACGGGCGGAGAGCTGGAGGTTCGGTGCGACGGTATGCGAACGAGCGCGCGACGAGAGAGGTAGCACCACGCTGGGACTGTCCAAATAGCTCAGTGTCATCGTGAGCCGTAACGCCCGCGAGTTGAGCTCGTCCTCCCGCTCGGCGGACGTTCGGACATCGTGCAGCGTGGGGACGTCGATCTCGGTGGTGGGGCTCAGCAAAATGTCGTCGCGGAGTTCTTCCGCGAAGCGCGCCCGCAGCGCGGACATGGCGTTCCGGAGCGGCGTGGCGGAATGCTCGCGGCCGCGCAGGCGCGCGCGTTCGAGCCTGCGGCGGACGGCGGCGGTCAGCCGGGCGGGGTGCCGATCGAGGTATGGGCCGTAGGCGGCGAAGGCTTCTTCCTCCACTATGGGCATTCCTGTGGCGTGCAGACCGCGGGCGATGTCGAGGGCGGAAAACCGGCGCTGCTCGAGGGAAATCCCCCGGTCGCGCAGATCGTCGATGGTGGCGTGAAATTCGGCGAGGACGGCGGGGTCGCAGCCGTCGAGATAATCATCGTGCGGTACGGCGAACTTCGCCGATGGCCGCTCCTCGCGTCGACGCGGTTCTCGCGCGAGTACCGCGTCGACGTCGATGAGGGTGGCCGCGTCCGCGGCGATGATGCCGACAGTGTCCAGCGTCGGCGAAAGGGGGAGCATCCCCGCGCCCGGGTAGCGGCCGATGCTCGGACGGAACCCGTACACCTCCGCCCACGCCGCGGGAATCCGCGCCGAGCCCGAGGTGTCGCTCGCGAGGGCGACGGATACGATACCGGCGCGTACGGCGGCGGCAGCGCCGGACGACGAGCCACCCACGACATATTCGCGTCCGCCGCGCCGGATCGTCGGCGTGCCGAACCGGTCGTTCACTCCCAGCCCGGAGTAGGCGAGCTCGCTCAGCGTCGTCTTGCCGACGCAAACGCCTCCGGCGGCGGTGATACGACGTACTGCTTCGGCGTCGGCCGTGGCCTGCGAGCGGTAGTCCAGCAGCCGCGAGGCACCGGACGTGCGTGTGCCGGCGACATCGAAGACATCCTTGACAGCGAACGGAATCGCCGCGAGCGGGCCTCGGATCGTCCGTGCGCGCTCGGCATCCCGCTCGGCTCTCGCGGGCGTGAGCTGCAAGAAGGTGTCCCGCGTGGCGCGCGCCGCTTCGAGCGCTTCGACGAAGCCCGTCACGAGCCTGACACCACGTCGTCGCCCGCCCGCACGGTGAGCCTGCCCGTGTGCCTCCACGGGTGCGGGGCCGAGACGAACCGGGCGACGTCGGTCGCGGAGAGCGCCCACGTGTCGACGACCTGCTGCCCGTGCGTGGTGGTCACGAGGAGGTCATCCCCCGCCGTGAGTCGGATCGCCGCGCCGCCGCGGGCAGCGAGCTCCGCCATGGTGGCCTCTCTTCCGCCGTACACAAACGATTGGGTAACGTGTCGCACCGAAGCTACTCAAACGTTTGTGTACCGTCAAGAACGTGGCCTCCGGGAAGAAGACGCCGACGTTGCGCAGCGTCGCCGCCGCGGCAAGGGTCGACGTCTCCACCGTGTCGCGAGTGCTGAACAGCCCTGCGGGCGAGCGCGAACGATGGGCGGGGGCGGACACCGTCGAGCGCATCCTGCGCGCCGCGACGGAGCTCGGCTACCGCCGCAACCCGCACGGCGCCAGTTTGCGGACCGCGCGTTCCCTGCTCGTCGGAGTCATCGTGCCCCGTCTGCAGGACTTCGTTCTCGCGACCGTCTTCGAGGGCATCGACCAAGCGGCGTCCGAACGGGGTTATGCGGCGTTCGTGACCAACTCGCTCGACGACCCCGCACAACGCGACGCCCGCGTCGAGCAGCTTCTCGATCGCCGTGTCGACGGACTCATCCTGTGCGACGCGCGCGCGGACGATGCCGTCCTCCGGAGGCTCGTGGAACGCGGCGTCCCGTTCGTCCTCGCTTCACGTTCTTCCGGGGAATACGCCGGCTCCTTCGCCGACGATGTCCGCGGTGGCCGTCTCGCCGCGGAACACCTCGCCGAACTCGGCTACCGCGAGCCCGCCGTCATCGCCGGTCCCGGATACGCGTCGACGGCGACGCACCGTGTCGCCGGTTTCCGTGCGGGCCTGGACGCCGGCGGGCTCGATCTCCCGGCGCATCGCATCGTCCACAGTGGATTCGACGCCGATGCCGGACGTGCCGGCGTCACTGAACTTCTCGAAAGCGGACGTGCACCGGACGCCATCTTCGCGACCAACGACTTCGCCGCCATCGGTGCCATCGGCGCGTTGCGGGAGCACGGACTGCGTGTTCCCGACGACGTGGGCGTCGTCGGCTACAACGACACGCCGCTCGCGGCCGGCCTGCCCGTGCCGTTGACGACGATCCGGTCACCGATGCTCGACATCGGGCGAGCGGCGTTCGGGTTGCTCGAAGACGTTCTCCAAGGCCGGAAACCCAGCTCGGTCGTCTTCGAGCCGACCCTCGTCACGCGCGACTCCACGACGCGGGTCCGCCGAAGAAGCGGATCACCGAAACGCCGGAAACCGCGAACGCGGATCACCGATGCTCGCTCGCCTGCCTCTCCCAGACGTCGTACGTGAAGGTCGGTTCGAATCCACAACGCCGGTAGACGGCGGCTGATCTGCTTTCGCTCGTGCTGTCGACCAGCAGCACCGCCCTCGTGACGCCGGCCGCCGCGAAGCGTGTCAGTGTGGTGCGGACCAGGTATTCCGCGATTCCGGCGCGCCGGTGAGCCGGATGGGTCGCGACCACCTCGATGAAGCCGGTGGGCCGCGCGCCGTCGTCGTCGAGCTCGACGATCCGGCTCAGCAGCACCCCGGCGGGCTCCCCGTCCCGGAGGACGAGGAGCTGCGGGCCGCCCCCGAGATCTGTTTCGAGGCGGTCTCGCCACCGTTGCGGCGTCCACGGAACATAGCCGCCCCAGTGTTCGGCGAACGCCTCGTTGATGATCGTGATCCACGCCGTTTCGTCGGCGGCCGCTGTCGGGTAGGCGTGCAGGGTGAGGTCATCGCGCTGTGGCACCGGCTCTTCGAGCGCGCTGGCGTCCATCCGCCAGAACTCCCGCGTCTTGGCGAAACCTTGCGGCTCCGCGCTCCCGCTGCCCCGAAGCGTACGAAGCACGGTACCGGGGTTCGCGGCCGCCTGCGCCCACTCGAAAAGCGCGTCCTCGGTCTCGCGATGATCCGCGACGACCTCGACGAAAGTGGTTCGCGCGAGTGGTGGGCCCACGAGCCCCAGCGGCCCCGCGGACACGAAACCGGTCACCCGGCCCTCGTCCGTCCTGACCACGCGAGCCGCGGAATCGGGGCTGGCTAACAGGTTTCGCACGCGCTGCGGTGGCGGGGTGGCATCGAACTGACCGCGGTCGCGCGCCCGGGTGAGCAGACCGTGCACAGTGGACACCTCCTCCTGACCAAGGGGAGACAATTTCACGTGCGTGGTGCTCATGCGAGCGTGTGGATCGGGCCGCCGCGCAGCGTGGTCATATCCGCGAACAGTTGCGCGTAGTCAAGCGGCTCCGCCGGTGCGGCGCCCTTCAGCTCGGCCAGGCCGCGCGCGATGTTCACCACCAGGCGTTCGGAATCCAGCCAGGCGGAAAACGGTCCGGGATCCGCGGCCCGCGCCGCCTCGAGAGGGGATTGTCCGCGTTCATGGGCTTCCGCCACGACCCGGCGCAGCCATCGCAGGTAATCCCGTGTCTCGTCGAGAAGTTCTGTCCCGGCGGGATCGCCGTGTCCGGGGACGATCACGCGGGGATCGAGGTCGCGGATCTCGTCGAGAACCCGGTCGTAGGTGGCGAGACTGCCGTCGATCAGGAACGGGGTCCCGCCGTTGAACAAGATGTCCCCCGCGTAGAGCACACGCGACTTGGGCAACCAGACAACGAGGTCGCCCGCGGTGTGGGCCACTCCGAGATGGAGGAGATGCACCTCGATGGCACCGACGTACAGCCGTGCCCGCGTCTCGATCGTGATCGTCGGGGCGGCCAGCACGAGATCACCGAACTGGACCGTCGGCGTCAGGCTCATCGGTTCCAGCCCGGTCGACAGGATGCGCCGGCGCGCGTACTCGTGACTGATGATCGGCGCCGGATTCGTCACGCAGTTGCCGAAGGTGTGGTCGCCATGATGGTGCGTGTTGACCACCAGGGTGGGGTGCAAGCCGGTTTTCGCTTGTGCCGCACCGAGAAGTGCCTTCGTTCTCGCTTCGGTGGCGCACGTGTCGATCAGGAGCAGATCCGGGCCGGACGCCACGAAGCCCGCGTTGTTCACCATGACACTCCCGTCCGGCTGGACGTAGGCGAAGATGCCTGGCGCGAGCTCCGCCACGCGCGGCGTGGGCGAAATGGTCATGAGGTTCCTCCTGCGAACTGCCGGCGCGGGACGGGCCGCCAGCCGGATGTCTCGGGCCGGCCGAGCTGGTTGGTCAAGGTTCCGATTCCGCCTATCTCGAGCTCGACGATGTCGCCGGGTGCGAGCTCTTTTCCCAGCTCCATCCCGCATCCCTTGCCGACCGTGCCCGAGGCGATCACGTCTCCCGGGAGCAGTTCCTCGCCGTAGGCCAGGTACGCGACCAGCTCCTCCGGAAGCCAGGTCATCGTCGAGGAGGACCCGCGGCTCCATTCGACGCCGTTCACGCGGGCGATCATCGGCAGCGAGTGGATGTCGAGCTCGTCGAGGGTGGTGATCCAGGGGCCGAGTGCGGTCGCGAAGTCCTTGGCTTTGGCGGGGCCCAGTCCTTGCCCGGCTTCCCGCGACTGCGTATCCCGCGCGCTGAAGTCGTTCATGACGGTCACCCCGAAGATGTGGGATGCGGCGTCTTCGGGTTGGAGGTTGGTGCCTCCCGAGCCCATGACCAAGGCGAATTCGAGCTCGTAGTCCATCGACTGCGTGTAGCCCGGCCAGCGCACGGGCGCGCGGTGGCCGATCAGGCCCGCCGGACTTCCCTTGTAGTAGGGCGGAAACTCGTAGAAGGTGGCGGGCACGTCCCGCCCGAGCCTGCTGAAGCCGTTACGGGCGTGTTCCTCGAACGCCGAGCAGCAGCGCAGCACCCGTGGATTGGCCGGTGGCAGAAATACCGCCTCGTCAAAGGGAATCAGCGCACGCTCGTCGAAGGAAGCGAGCGCGGCCGCCGCCTCCTCCAGGAGCACACCGGCCCCTCGGTCCAATGCCGTGGTGAGGCTGCCCGGAAATTTGGCCTCCGCGACGCGCGTCGCGGCCTCGCGGGTGACTCCTCGCCGCATCGACAGGGCGATGTCGGCCGTCACCAAATCGACGAGTCCTTCCGGTGCGACCGCGACGAGGCGAGGGGTGGCGTCCGCGCCGCGTGCTACCCGTCCGATCCTCATTGGACCGAGGTGGCCGTCGCCGGCCGGATCGTCACCGCGTTCCAACTCGCCGCGACGAGCCTCGCGGACTCCTTCGCGGCATTGCGCTGTTCCTCGCTCAGCACCACATCACCCGCGAGCCTCGCGTCGTCGACGGCCGACGCGATGTGATCGACGAGCAGATCTATCGCGCCGGAGTGATCTCCCTGCAGTGCCGCCGCCATCAGGGGTTCGTGGGCTCGTTCGAAGCCCTCCCCGGGACCATGCGGCGCGCGGGACACCGCGCGGTACATCAGCGATTGCGCGCGCAGGCGCTCGATCTCCCGCAACAGTGCCTCCGAGTCGCAGGCGCTGATGAGCTGGAGATGGAAATCGGCGTGCTTCTGCTCGAACTCCGCGTTCCAGGTATCCCCGGGATGACTCGAGCCGGTGAGCGCGTCCCACGAGCGCCGGACGCCGACGGACCAGTCCGGGGTGCCGCGCCGGATCGACAGGGAAAAGGCCACGGGCTCGAGGACCATCCGCAACTGGTAGATCGCCAGCATGTCCGCGAGCGACTGGGTGATCACTTGCGCGCCCTTCTGCGGAACGAACTGCACCAGCCCTTCCGCGGCCAGCCGCTGGATCGCTTCCCGGACCGGCGTGGGGCTCATCGAAAGCGCGGAGGCCAGCGCGTCGGGTTGAAGGCGGGCACCCGGCTCGAACTTCCCGGACAGGATCCGGGTTCGCAGTTCCCGATACGCGGCTTCCGCGCGGCTCGGGGACCGCGAGGGCTCCACCGCTTCCGACCTCGTTGACAGATTCATGAGTAGGACTATAGCTTACTCGTCAAATCTATAGGATCTACCTCGATGCTATGTATCTGGAGGTCACGATGGCACGCACACTGCTCAGGGGCGGGCACGTTCTGACGATGGATCCCGCGCTCGGCGACTTCCCGGGCGGCGACATCCTGATCGAGGACGGGGTGATCGCCGCCGTCGCGCCGTCACTGGACGGTGTCGATGCCGAGGTGATCGACGCGAGCGGGCATCTCGTCCTGCCCGGGCTCATCGACACCCACCGCCACACCTGGCAGTCCCTGACCCGCGGGATCTGCGGGGACTGGTCGCTCGCCGACTACTTCTTCGGCATCCGGATGACGATCTCGCCTGCCTACACCGCCGAGGACGTCCGGCTCGGCAACCGGCTCGGCGCGCTCGACGCGCTCAACGCCGGCGTGACCACGCTGCTCGACTTTTCCCACTGCAACAACACCCCCGACCACTCCGACGGGGCCGTGCTCGGACTTCAAGAGGCCGGGATCCGCGCGGCCTTCTGTTACGGCTTCTTCGAAAGCTCGCCCGGGAACTCGAAGTTCGGCGAGCACTCCGCACGCATCGCCGACTTCCACCGGATCGCCGACCGGTACTTCGCCTCGGACGGACTGCTGACCCTGGGCGTGTCGCTGTCCGAGCTGTTCTGCCTGCCGTGGGAACAGACGGTCGCCGAGCTGGTCGCCGCCCGCGAACGGAACGCGCTGATCGTCAACCACGCCGGGGACGTCTGGGGCAGCGTGATGTGCGACGGGTACGTCGAGCTGGACGCGCTCGGGCTGCTCGGCCCGGACATGGTGCACGTGCACTGCAACAAGTTCGGCGACACCGAATGGGAAGCGATCGCCCGCAGCGGGGGGAAGATCTCGATCTCCGTGGAGACCGAGCTCAACATGTCGATGGGGCGGCCGGTCTTCGAGCGGTGCCGCCGCCACGGGGTCGCGCCCACCCTGTCCGCGGACGTCGTCTCCCTGAACTCCGGCGATCTGTGGCACCAGATGCGGTTCGGGCTCGGCTTCACGCGCTGGGAGTCGACCGAGGCGGTCAACCTGGCGGGCGCGATGCCCGAATCCGTGACCACCAACGCGAAGGAAGCGCTCGAATGGACCACGGTCAACGCCGCGCACGCACTGGGGCTCGGTGACCGGATCGGCTCGCTGACCCCCGGCAAGCGCGCGGACGTGCAGCTCGTGGGCGGGGGAGCGGTCGAACAGCACCCGAGGATCGACCCCTACGCCACGCTCGTCTTCCAGACGACGGCCGCCGATGTGCGGACGGTTCTCGTCGATGGCCGGATCGTCAAACGCGACGGCGTGCTCACCGGCGTCGACATGCCGCGGTTGACCGAGGAGGCGGACAGCGCCGCCGAGGCGATTCTCGGCCGGATTCGCGATGCCGGCCAGGAACTCCCCGGCACCCCGCCCGGCGCCTTCGCGACCGCGGATGCGGCTGCCCGGGAAATCTACGCGGACGCGGTCCGAGCCGCTAAGGCCGCCCAATGACCGAGAAAAAGGAAACGGGAACTGCGTCCTCCCTCGAAGAAACCGGCGGCGGATTACGCCGCGGCACGATGGGCGTTGCCGGAATGGTCGTCGCCGTGATCGCCTTCGCGGCGCCACTGGCCGCGAGCGTCGGCAGCATCCCGCTCGCCATCGGGCTCGGGGACGGAGCCGGCGCACCGGGCGCGTGGCTGCTGGCCGCCGTCGTTCTGCTGCTCTTCGCGGTCGGCTACGCCGCGATGAGCCGCCACATGACCAACGCCGGCGCGTTCTACGCCTACATCGCGGCGGGTCTCGGTCGTCGCGCCGGCGTCGCCGCGGGATATTTGTCCGTGGTCGCCTACAGCGGAATGGTGTTCGCGATCAGTGCGTTTTTCGGGTACTTCGCCAGCACCATCCTGGAAACTGAACTTTCCGTGCACGTGCCTTGGTTCCCGCTGGCGATTCTCGGCGTCCTGATCGCCGGTGTGCTGGCCTTTACGGGAATCGAGGCCAGCGTCCGCGCGATGATGATCCTGCTCGGCGTCGAGACGGCCCTGCTCGTCGTCTTCGATATCGGCACGCTGGTCGTGGCGGGCCCGGGAGCGTATTCGCTCCAGGCGTTCTCACCGGCGGAGACCTTCGGCGGTTCGATCGGGGTCGCGCTGGCGTTCGCGTTCGCCACATTCATCGGTTTCGAAGCGACCGCGGTCTTTTCCGAAGAAGCGAAGGATCCGAAGCGCACCGTCCGCCGCGCGACGTATTTCGCGATCGCCGTCATCGGCGTCCTTTACATCGCCACCGCGTGGTCCCTGATCGCGTCCCTCGGGAGCGCCGGAGCCGTCCAGGCGGCGCAGGAGAATCCCGGTGAGATGATGTTCGCGGCCGCGGGCGCGGTGCTCGGACCGTGGGCCGTGCACCTTATGGAAGTCTTCGTGGTGACCAGTGTGTTCGCCGTGCTCATCGCGACGATCAACTCTTCGTCGCGGTACACGTTTTCGCTCGCCCGCGACGGCTATCTGCCCCGGCCGTTCGCCAGGACCCACCGCACACGGCGGACACCACACTTCGGCATCGTGGTCCAGACCATCCTGACGATCGTCGTCGGCGGTATCTACGCCATCGCGGGCGCGGATCCCTTGACGCAGTTCGCCGCTACTTTCGTCGGCCTGTCGACGCTCGGGATCGTCGCGATGGAAGCCGTTGTCTCCCTTTCGGTCATCGCCTACTTCCGGCGCCACCCCGAGCGCAGTCCAGGAGTGTGGCAAGCGGTGCTGGCGCCGCTGCTCGCGGCGGCCGGCCTGGCGCTGGCGTGCACGCTGATCGTGAAGAACTTCGCCCTGATCACCGGGTCGGACTCCCCGGTGATCGCCCGCCTGCCTTACGTCCTCGTGCTCGCCGCCGTCATCGGCGCGGTAGTCGGAGGGCGCGGGAAACGCAGGAGGGGCGTGGCATCGCGCGAACTGGCAAGCCCATCGGAGGGAGCTTCGTGATCGACCTGATCGACCTCCGCCGCCGACTGCACCGGACGCCGGAACTCGCCCTGCACCTGCCGAAAACCCGGGAACTCGTGATGGAAACACTCGAACCCCTCGGCCTGGTGGTCCACACCAGTGACAGGTGCTCGTCGCTCGCGGTGGTGATCCCCGGGGCCGGGCCTGGCCCGACAGTGCTGCTGCGCGCGGACATGGATGGGCTGCCGGTCGCCGAGGAATCGGGCGAGGAGTTCGCCTCGGTCAACGGAAACATGCACGCCTGCGGCCATGATCTGCACATGGCCGGGCTGGTCGGTGCCGTCCACGAGGTGTACCGGAGGCGGGACGAGTTCCGCGGCACTGTGCTGGCGCTGTTCCAGCCAGGGGAGGAGGGCGCCGGGGGAGCGGAGCTGGTGATCAGCGAGAAGACGCACCTGGTCACCGGACAGACGCCGATCGCCTCGTACGGCGTACACGTGCTCTCCTATGTTGAGGCGGGGATGTTCTTCTGCCGCGAGGGCACGGTGATGGGCGCGGCGCTCGTGTTCGACCTCGAACTGCTGGGTCGCGGGGGACATGCGGCGCGCCCGCACATGGCGCTCGACCCGGTCTCTACGGCGGCTTTGGTGGTGCAGGCGATCCAGACGTTCGTCGCCCAGAACACCTCGCCGGCGGATCCGCTCGTCGTCACCGTCGGCTCGCTCACGGCCGGGACCGCGGCCAACGTGATTCCGAGCCGGGCCCTGCTCAAGGTGTGCCTGCGCGCGACAAGCCGCGCGCGGGCGCACCACTTCTACGCCAGGATCCAGGGCATCGCGACGGCCATCGCCGAAAGCTACGGACTCCGGCTTCGGGCGCGGACCGGTCCGGACCTCGGTGCGACCGTCAGTGACGCCGATGGGGCAGCGCTCGTGCGTGGCACCGCGAGGGAGCTGTTCGGCGCCGAACGCTACCGGGACCTGCCCGTGCCGGAGATGCTCTCGGAAGACTTTTCGCTCCTCCTCGGGGAGACGGGCGGCGCGTTCGTGCTGGTCGGCGCCGCGATGGGAAGCGATCCTGACACCTTGCCCACCAACCACTCACCCGACGTGCGATTCGACGACTCGGTCGTGCCCGATGTCGCCAGACTGCTGGCCGAGCTGGCGATCAGGAAACTGAACACGACACCGGATGCCGGGGACGAAAGGATTTCATCACGATGACGACCCGAGTACTCCTGCGGAACGCGCACATCGTCTCCATGGACCCGGCGACCGGAGTGCTGCCACGCGGGGACATCCTCATCGAGGACGACACCATCGCCGCGGTCGGTGCGCACGTGGAGGCGGCGCACGCCGAGATCCTCGACCTCAGCGGCCACATCGTCGCGCCCGGCATGGTCGACACCCACAGGCACACGTGGCAGACCCAGGTCCGCGCCCTCTGTGCCGACTGGTCCATGGCCGACTACTTCTACGGCATCCGGCTGGCGGTGTCTCCCGCCTACACCGCAGCCGACGTCTACCTCGGCAACAAGCTGGGCGCGCTGGAGGCGTTGAACGCCGGCGTCACCACCCTCTTGGACTTCTCGCACTGCAACAACACCCCGGATCACTCCGACGCCGCGGTGACCGGCCTTCGTGATTCCGGAATCCGGGCCAAATTCTGCTACGGCTTTTTCGAGAGCAGTCCCGAGGCGCCACCGTATTTCCCCGGCCACGCCAGCCGTATCGCGGACTTCGAGCGCATCGCCAAGACCTATTTCGGCAGCGGCGACGGCCTGGTGACCTTGGGCGTGTCGCTGAACGAACTCGGAATCGTGCCGTTTTCGCATACCAGGGCCGAAATCCGGGCGGCGCGCGAGCACGGCGCGCTGATCGCCACACACATGGACGGGCTGTGGGCAGCACCCTCGGTCTTCGAACCGCTGGCGCGGGCCGGGCTGCTCGGGCCCGATCAGGTCCACATTCACTGCAACGCGCTGACCGACGAGCGGTGGCGCATCCTCGCCGACTCCGGGGTGAAGGTGTCGATCTCGGTCGAGACCGAACTGAACATGGGAATGGGGCGTCCCGTCTTCGCCAAATGTGACGAGTTCGGCGTCAAACCCACGCTGTCGTGCGATGTGGTTTCCCTGAACTCAGGCGACCTCATCACGCAGGCGCGGATGGGTCTCGCGTTCAAGCGCTGGGCGGACACGGAGCAGCTCAATCTCAGCGGCAAGGATGTCGAACAGGTGTCCACCACGGCATTGCAGGCACTGGAATGGGCGACGATCAATGGCGCCGAGGCTTGCGGGCTCGATGACCTCGTCGGCAGCATCACGGTCGGCAAGAAGGCCGATTTGATCATGGCCGGCGGCCAGGGCCTGGCCGTGCATCCCGTCCTCGACGCACCGGGAACGCTGATCTACCAGACGAAACCCTCCGATATCCGGCACGTAATGGTCGCGGGCAGGTTCGTGAAGCGGGACGGTGTGCTCGTCGGCCACGACCTGCCGACGCTGCTGGCGGAGGCGGACCGCTCCGCCGAGCAGATCCTCGCCCGCGTTCGCGCCGCCTCCCGGGAACTGCCAGGTACCCCGGGTGCCGCATTCGACGACGTGGCAGAGGTGATGCGCGCGAACCTCCGGGCGTGAGCGCGCCCCGACTCGGCTGGGGCCCGCCCGGTGATCGCACCGTGGGAAACAGGGAAAGCGCTTCCACGGTCGACTATCGTCGCGCCGGAACCGCAGTGGGCGACGATGCGGGGTGCGGCCTCGCGCTCGCGATGCCCGATACCTCAAAGATATCACCCTGCCGTTTATCAGATCTATGAATGGCTGGCGCCGCGGTTTCTTCCCGGAATGAAGCCATGAAGAACGTATCCCTGACCGGCACTGCCTTCGTTTTCGTGCACGGCGCCTGGCACAGCTCCGGACAGTGGGCGGCGACGCGGCGCGCGCTGGCCGGACTGGGTGCCGCAAGTGTGGCCGTCGACATGCCGGGGCACGGCTTCGACGCACCCCTGCCCAGCGACTGTCTGGGCTCACCCGAGAACGCCTCCGCGCCGCTCTCACCAGATCCCGCCCACCTCGACGCATTGCGGGAAACGCACTGCCGGATCACCGCGGCGAGGGTGGGTGTCCACGGGCACAGGGTTCTGTCCTCCGACCGTCTCTTGTGGACCAGATCACCACCGAAATGGGCGCCTGCCGCGAAAGGGCCATCTGCCCGTAACATCCGGCGGCTCCTGGTAACGCACGGCTTTTCCGGATGAAACAGTCCGGCAATACCGGGGCGGTCAACTGGTCTCCGTCAGCACCGGAGAACGGGAGGCGATCGTGCCCGAAGTGGTGTTCCGCGTGCGGTGGCCGGATGGCTCCGTCCATCGATGCTACTCGCCCTCGACCGTGGTCGAGGAGATCTTCTCCGCGGGCCGGTCCTATCCCGTGGCGGAGTTCGTCGCGCTGAGCCGGAAAGCCCTGACCCAGGCGTCCGAGCGGGTGCGCCGGAGCTACGGGTTCGGCTGCGCGCAGGCGGCGGCTCAGCTGGCCGACATCGAGCGCAGGGCCGCGGGTTTCACCGGTGAGGACGCGGACGTCGTAGTGGAAGGATTCGAGCGGTGACAACGGAAATCGACGGGCTGCACCGCGCGGTCGTGGTGGTCGGCGGCGGGCAGGCCGGGCTGTCGGTGAGTTACCGCCTGTCGCAGGCCGGTATCGATCACGTCGTGCTGGAGCGTGATCGCCCGGGCGGCGAGTGGCGGAACCGGCGGTGGGACACCTTCTGCCTGGTGACCCCGAACTGGCAGTGCCGGCTGCCCGGTTTCCCTTACCAGGGCGGCGATCCCGACGGATTCATGGTGCGGGACGAGATCGTGCGGTACATCGAGGACTACGTGAAGTTCGCCGACGTCCCGCTTGCCGAGGGGGTGACCGCGACGCGGCTGCGGCAGGAGGAGGCGGGCGGCTTCCGGATTTCCACGACGCACGGCGAGCTGACCGCCGATCACGTGGTGCTCGCGACGGGCCCGTATCAGGTTCCGCTCACGCCGCGCTACGCGGAGCGACTGCCGGCGTCGGTGACGCAGATCCACTCGGCGGACTATCGGAATCCGGGCCAGTTGCCCGAGGGTGAGGTGCTGGTGGTCGGCACCGGCCAGTCCGGGTGCCAGATCGCCGAGGACCTCCATCTGGCCGGGCGGCGGGTGCATCTCGCGGTGGGCAGCGCGCCGCGCGTGGCGCGGTGCTACCGCGGGCGGGACGTCGTGGCGTGGCTGGACGACATGGGCTACTACCGGCGTGGCATCGACCAGTTCGCGGACGCGGATGCCGTGCGGTTCCGGGCCAATCACTACGTGACCGGGCGCGACGGCGGGCGGGACATCGACCTGCGAGCGTTCGCCCGTGATGGGATGCGGCTCTACGGCAGGCTTTCCGACATCCGCGACGGAGCGCTGACGTTCGCGCCGGACCTCCGGAAGAACCTCGACGGTGCCGACGCGGTCTCGGAGGGGATCAAGGACTCGATCGACGCCTACATCACGGCGAACGGTCTGGACGCGCCGACCGAAAAGCGTTACGTGCCGGTCTGGGAGCCGGACACCGAACCGTCCGAAGTGGACTTGCTTGCGGCGGGGATCACCTCGGTGGTGTGGTGCACGGGATTCGGCCGGGACCACCGCTGGATCGACGTGCCGGTGTTCGACGGGCGCGGCTACCCGACGCACACCCGCGGCGTCACCAGCTGCCCCGGGCTGTACTTCATCGGGCTGCCGTGGCAGTACACGTGGGGCTCCGGCCGCTTCTGCGGCGTGGCCGACGATGCCGCCTACCTCGTGTCCCACATAGCCGCGGCCGGCAGGCCGGGCGCGGGCAGCGAGGTGCACTGGATCGCGGGGACGCCGGAGAGCACCTACCCCGGCGACGAATACTGGACAGCGCCGCGGACGGTGGCCTGACATGGCTCACGGCATCCATGACGCGCACCGCCATCTCGGCGTGATGCCGGCTTATCCGTTCTACGGCGGCCCGCCGGTGCGGCCCGATGTGACGGCGCGTGCCACGATCGACGAGCTCCTGTCCGATTTGGACAGTGAGGGCACGGAGCGGGCGCTGGTCATCCCGAACTACGGGGTGCCCGACCCGGGTATCGCCTTCTCCTTCAACGAACTGTGCGTGGAGGCGGCGAGCCGCGACGAGCGGATCCGGGCCGGGCTCTGGGTTTCCCCGCTGGCGCGGGACAAGGAACGGACCGAGGCCGCACTCGCGCTGGCCGGGGAACCGGGCGTGCGGGCGCTGAAGCTCAGCTTCCTGCTCGGCGGGCGGGCTTCCGATCCGGACTGCCGGCCAGGACTGGACCGGATCTTCGAGGTCGCCCGGGCCCACGACCTCGTCGTCCATGTGCACACCTCGCCCGGCGCGGCCTCGGACATCGACGAGGTCGGGAAGCTCGTCGACACCTACGGCGACCGGGTCACGGTGCACCTCGTGCACTTCGGCGGCGGGATGAGCGGCCACATCAAGCTGGTCTCGCACCGGTTCTTCGACTGGATCGAGGCGGGCAAACGGGTCTACACCGACCTGTCGTGGGCCATCGGTTTCGCGCCGCGCTGGCTGGCTCACGAGATCGACCGGCGGGGGATCGGGCACGACCGGATCCTGTTCGCCAGCGACCAGCCCTGGGGAGACCACGAAGGGGAGTACGCCCGGCTGCGCGCCGCGACCGGTGACGGCGAGCTCGCGGACCTGGTCTTCCGGGGCACTTTCGAAAAGCTCTACGGGTAATTCCGTGGTGAAGGAACAATCCGAACGAATACCAGAAGGAGAACGCGTGTCCGAGCTGACCGAGACCGAGAAGCAGAGCCTCGAGGATATCCCGCACCCGTCGCTGCCGGAGGGCTCGAACCTTTACGGCGGGACCAAGGTTTTCCCGGACTACCAAGCGGAACCGGGCCAGTCGTATTTCACGCTCGTGCACGGTATCGCGCACGAGTCGTCGGTGAGTTTCGTGGCGATCCTGCAGGCGACCCGCGCGCTGCGCAAGGGATTCGAGGCCGCGATCTACTTCTACGGCCCCGGGTCGATGAACTGCATGGCCACCCGGGGTTTCCCCACCACCGGGAGCTCGGCGTTCCCGGGCGAGCACAACATCAACGACCAGCTGAAGACCTTCATCAAGGAAGGCGGCAAGGTGTACTGCTGCCGGTTCGGCCTGTCGCTGCACGGGCTCCGGGAGGAGGACCTGATCGAGGGCGTGATCCCGACCCATCCGCTGGACGTGCAGGACGCCCTGATCCACTACGCGCGCAAGGGCGCGATCATCAACTCCACCTACATGTGGTAGCCCTCGCGGCTCACTTCGCGTTCCGCCGGAACGGGGGCTGCCGTCCGAACCTGATTCGTGCGGTCCGGCCGGCAGCCCACGTCGTCTCGTTCTTCCGAAATATCGACGTAACCGGGCTCGAATCTACAGGGAGTTGTCGTGCGCGTTGACGCAGATGAGCAGGGGACGGAGCACCTCGCCGCGAGGGTCGGCCTGGCCGTGCGCGGTGTGAGAGTGGACGCGCCGGTCCGGCGGCACAAGGGCGCCGGGCCGAGCGACGACGGCCATGTGGTGATCGACGGCCGCAACGCGACCCTGCCGATCGACCCGGAAAGCCCTTACACCATCGAGGACGGCCGCGTGCGGCATGGCACGATCGACCTGGGGCTGTCCGTGGAACCCGTTGCGCGGCCGAGGTTCTACGACCTGGAGACCGCGGATGGCGTGCCGTACCGCGAAATCGCGCTGCTGCACGGGCGCGATGTCCTGGCCACCACCGTGGTCCAGACCTGTATCCGGTACGGGGAGGACCAGCGCTGCCGGTTCTGCACGATCGAGGAGTCGCTGCGGGCCGGGTCGACGGTCGCGGCGAAGACCCCGGCGCAGCTCGCCGAGGTCGCCGAGGCCGCGGTGCGGCTCGACGGGGTGCGGCAGATGGTGATGACCACCGGCACCACCGCCGGCCCGGATCGGGGCGCGCGGCATCTCGTGCGGTGCGTGCGGGCGGTGCTGGACGCGGTGCCGGGCCTGCCGATCCAGGTGCAGATCGAACCGCCCGGCGAGCTCGCGGTGCTGACGGAGCTGCGGGAGGCGGGGGCCACGTCGATCGGGATCCACGTCGAGTCGCTGGACGACGACGTGCGGCGGCGGTGGATGCCGGGCAAGTCAACCGTGCCACTGCGGGAGTACGAGGAGGCCTGGGACGAGGCGGTGCGCGTGTTCGGCCGCAACCGCGTCTCGACCTACCTGCTCATCGGGCTCGGCGAGAACCCGGACGACCTGGTGGCGGGCGCGGGCAGGTTGATCGACCGCGGCGTGTATCCGTTCGTCGTGCCGATGCGGCCGATGCTGGGTACGCTCGCCCGGCGCGACGGCGCGAAGGCCCCGTCGCCGGCGCTGGTTCGCGACATCACCGAACGGGTTGCCGCGTTGTTGCGCCAGGCGGACATGAAGGGCGCGGACCAGGGCGCCGGGTGCGCGGCCTGCGGCGCTTGCGGCGCGCTGAGCGCGGCGGGGGCGTGACCCCGTGGCCATGATGGATGTTCTCGCCGTCCTCGGTGATTCCACGAGTGTCGCCAGGCAGCCGGACTTCCGGGTCGAGCAGGCCCAGGACACGGCGGCGATCGAGGCCTACCGGGCGTTGCGGGCCGAGGTGTTCGTGCGCGAGCAGGGCCTGTTCACCGGGCACGACCTGGATTTCCGGGACGAGGATCCGCGCACGGTCGTGCTCGTCGCGCGGGACCGGGAGGGCACGGTCGTCGGCGGGGTCCGGCTCGGGCCCGCCGAGGAAGGCCCGGATGTCGGCTGGTGGGTCGGGGGCCGTTTGGTGGTCGCGCCCGCGAGCCGGGGGCGGATCGGCGCGGCGCTGGTGCGGGCGGCCTGCGCATATGCCGAGAACGCCGGGGTCCTGCGCTTCGAGGCCACGGTGCAGGTTCCCAACGAGATCCTGTTCACCCGGCTCGGCTGGGAACGTGTCCGGCCGGTGACGGTCGCGGGCGCACCCC
This sequence comes from Amycolatopsis acidicola, assembly GCF_007713735.2. Classification (GTDB taxonomy): domain Bacteria; phylum Actinomycetota; class Actinomycetes; order Mycobacteriales; family Pseudonocardiaceae; genus Amycolatopsis_E; species Amycolatopsis_E acidicola. Next base: position 98,898 of record NZ_VMNW02000021.1, read on the forward strand.
ATGTGCTGATGCGCTGGCCCGTCGGGCGTGCCGCCGCGCTCGCGAAGGCCACGAAAAGCGATCTCGGCTCGCTGCTGACCGGCTTGACCGGGGTGCCGGGTTTCGTGGGTGACGACGGCGTGCCGGTGCCGGGCAGCGATCTGGTCGCGGCCTGCGACGCGATCGTGCCGTCGATGGTGGAGCGCGATCCGGACTGGGCGGGCTGGTGCTCGGTGCTGGTCAACGTCAACGACCTCGCCGCGATGGGGGCCGGACCGGTGGGCCTGCTCGACGCGCTGGGCGCGCGGGACCGGTCGTTCGCGGCCAGGGTGCTCGCCGGACTGCGGCGCGCGAGCCGGGCCTACGGCGTGCCCGTGCTCGGCGGGCACACACAGCTCGGCGTGCCCGCGGCGCTGTCGGTCACGGCGCTCGGACGTGCCGCGCGGCCGATCCCGGGCGGGGGCGGGAAACCGGGGCAGCGGGTGCGGCTCACCGCCGATCTCGCCGGGCGGTGGCGGCCGGGATATGCGGGCAGGCAATGGGATTCCACGACCACGCGGCGCACCCCGGAATTGCGGGCGATGCTCGCTTCGGTCGCGGCCGCCCGGCCCGCCGCGGCGAAAGACGTGTCGATGGCGGGCATCGTGGGGACGCTCGGCATGGTGGCCGAGGCGAGCGGGTGCGGCGCGGTGCTGGACGTCGCCGCCGTGCCACGGCCGGACGGCGCGACGGTCGGCGACTGGTTCACCTGCTTCCCGGGGTTCGCGATGCTCACCGCCGGCGGCCCGGCGCTCCCCGCGGGGCCCGCGGTGGGCGCGGAATGCGGGGAACTGGTGGCGGGCAGGGGAGTGGTGCTCCGCTGGCCGGATGGAGAACTGACCCGGGCGATCGAGTCCGGGGTGACGGGATTGGGGTTGGCATGAGCGTGCTTCGCGTCGCGGCGGTGGCCGCGCCGTTCGACCGTGACCTGGAGACCGGCTTCGCGCGGATCTCGCGGTTGATCGACCAGGCCCGCGCGGACGGCGTCGGTTTGCTGGCCCTGCCCGAGGCGTGCCTCGGCGGGTACCTCGCCAACCTCGACGGGGGAGCGGACGGCCCGCCCGCGCTGGCGCTGGACGGACCCGAGATCCGCAGGCTCGCCGCGCTGGCCGGTGACCTGGTGGTCACGGCCGGATACTGCGAGAACGCGGGCGGGCGCCTGTACAACAGCGCCGTGTGTGTGACCGGGGACGGCGTACTCGGCAACCACCGCAAGGTGCACCAGCCGCTGTCGGAGGACGCCACTTACCGGGCGGGCAACGGGTTCGCCGCGTTCGACACGCCGGTCGGCAGGCTGGGCATGATGATCTGCTACGACAAGGCGTTCCCCGAGTCGGCGCGCTCGCTGGCGCTGGACGGCGCGGAGATCGTGGTGTGCATGTCGGCCTGGCCCGGCAGCCGCACCAGCCCGGCCGCGGATCTCGCGCGGGACCGGTGGAAGCGCCGGTTCGACCTGTTCGATCGCGCGCGGGCGCTGGAGAACCAGATCGTGTGGCTGTCGGCCAACCAGTCCGGCACGTTCGGCGATCTGCGGTTCGTGGCGAGCGCGAAGGTGGTCGACCCTGGCGGTGAGATCGTGGCGGACACGGGAGTCACCGAGGGGGTCGCGGTCGCCGAGTTCGATGTGCCGCGGGTGCTGGAGACGGCGCGACGGTCGATGGGCCATCTGCGGGACCGGCGACCCGAGGCGTATGAAGATCTCGTGGCGTCGAGATACTGAACCGCATGGGAGCGATCCGTATCGGTGCCGTCGCGGCGCATTTCGGCCGGGATCTCGAGTTCGGCATGCAGCGCATCACCACGCTCATCGACCACGCTCGCGGGTCCGGCGCGTCCCTGCTGGTGCTGCCCGACGCCGCGCTCGGCGGGTATCTGGCCGACCTCCGGCATCCCGACCCGGAGGCCCTGCCGCCCGCGCTCGGCCAGGACAGCCGCTACCTCAAGGAGATCGCCGCGCTGGCCGCGGAGATGGTCGTCTGCGTCGGGTACTGCGAAGAGGCGGACGGCGACCGGTACAACGCGGCGGTGTGCGTGACCGGGGACGGGGTACTCGGGCGCCACCGCAAGGTGCACCAGCCACCGGGCGAGCTCGCCGCGTATGCGGCGGGGAGCGAGTTCGCCGCGTTCGACACGCCGGTCGGCCGGATCGGCATGCTCATCGACTACGACAAGACCTTTCCCGAGTCGGCGCGCAGCCTCGCCCTCGACGGCGCGGAGATCGTGGCCTGCCTGTCGGCCTGGCCGACCAGCATCACCAACCGGGCGCCCCGCATGGCCCAGGACCGCCAGTCCCGCCTCTTCGACCTCTACGACCAGGCGCGGGCCGCCGAGAACCAGGTGGTCCTCGTCTCGTCGAACCAGACCGGGGCGATGGGCGGAATGCGCTTTCTCGGCCAGGCCAAGGTGGTCGGGCCCGGTGGCGACATCCTGGCCCGCACCTGGAGCAAGGCGGGGATCGCGATCGCCGAGGTGGACGTGACCGAGGAGGTCACCAAAGCCCGGCGGGTGCTGCACCACCTCGGGGAACGCAAACCCGACGCCTACCGGAGAACGACGTGAGAATCGCGCTGCTGTCCTACTCGACCAAACCCCGGGGCGGCGTGGTGCACACCCTCGCGCTCGCCGAAGCGCTGGCCGCGGCCGGCGAGGACGTGACCGTATGGACCCTGGGCCGGGGCGGGGACAGCGGCTTCTTCCGGCCGGTCGATTCTCGGGTGCGGCAGCGGATCGTGCCGTTCCCGGACCGCGAGGGAGAAGGCGTCGGTCCCCGGATCCTGCGCTCGATCGACGCACTGCGCGCCGCCTTCGATCCGGCGGACTACCACATCGTGCACGCCCAGGACTGCATCAGCGCCAACGCCGTCGAGCGATGCGTCCGCACCGTGCACCATCTCGACCAGTTCACCACTCCGGAGCTGGCCGCCTGCCACGAGCGGGCCATCGTGCGGCCCTTCGCGCATGTCTGCGTTTCGGCGGCGGTGGCGGAAGAACTGCGCCAGGGCTGGGGAATCAAGGCCACGGTCATTCCCAACGGCGTCGACGCGCGGCGGTTCGCGCAGGCGGCTGAGGACGGTCCCGCCCGGCGGCGATGGCAGGCCGAACTGGGCCACTACGTGCTTGCCGTCGGCGGGATCGAGCCGCGCAAGGGCACCCTGGATCTCCTCGAGGCCTACGCCATCCTGCGCGAGTCAGACCCCGGCGTGCGCCTGGTGATCGCCGGCGGGGAGACCCTGTTCGACTACCGCGACTACCGCGCCCGCTTCGACAAACGCGCCGCCGAACTCGGCGTGGAACCGATGATGCTCGGCCCGGTCGGGCACGACGAGCTCCCCTCCCTCGTGGCGGCGGCGGGTGTGTTCGCCTTTCCGTCCACAAAGGAGGGATTCGGCCTTGCCGCGATGGAAGCACTCGCCGCCGGGGTCCCCGTGGTCACCCGGGAACTCCCGGTGCTGCGCGAGGTTTTCGGCGGCGCGGCCCGCTTCGCCGAGGACCCCGCCGGGTTCGCCACCCAGTTCCGGGCCGCGCTCGACGACCCGGATTCCCTGCGCGTGGCAGGACAGACTCTCGCCGCCGGATACAGCTGGGAGAAGGCGGCCTCCGACCACGTACGGCTCTATCGCGACCTTCTGTCCTGAGTGGACGGCTGAATCAGTCCTCGTCGGGCACGATGATCGGTTTTCCGCCACCGCCCGTCGTCGAAGCCGACCGGGTCCGGCTGGCCGAGCTGGCGACGCTCGTCCGCGACGGCAGCTTGCGCGTCCTGTCGGTTCCCGCTGTCCGCTCGCCGAAGTACCGACAGGTTTCCAGCCGGGACGCCGGCTGAGCGAGCGAGGATCTCCCCGCCGAACACGTCCAGCCCCACGTCCACGTCGCCGGCGGGTCTGCCCAGACTTCGGTTGGCACCGGGGCTGACTGGTTTCAGGCCGCTGATGCGACCGTGTAGATGGTCTCAAACTCGACCGGGGTGAGCTTGCCCAGGGCGCGTTGTCGGCGTTTGCGGTGGTATTTCGTCTCGATCCAGGTGACGATGGCCAGGCGTAGTTCTTCCCGGGTTTCCAGCGCCGGGTGTCGAGAATATTCTTTTGTAGCAAGGAAAAGAACGATTCCATGGCAGCGTTGTCGCCGCAGGCGCCGACCCGTCCCATCGAGCCGGTAAGACCGTGAGCGTGCAGCAGGCTACGGTAGGCTGCCGAGCGGAACTGGGCGGATTCAATCGGTGGTCGCAACATCAGCTTGGTGGAGTGAGTGTAGGTGATCGTTGAGTGCTTCGGCGGGGGTCCGCCAGTTGAGTGCCTTGCGCGGCCTGTTGTTGAGCGTGGTGGCGATGGCTTGAAGTTTCTCCGCGCTCCATCGCGATAGGTCTGTACCTTTCGGGAAGTACTGACGTAGCAACCCGTTCGTATTCTCGTTGGTGCCTTGTTGCCAGGGGCTGTGCGGGTTGGCGAAGTAGTCCGGGATCCCGGTTTCCAGGGTGAATGCCACATGTTCGGACAGTTCTTTGCCCCGATCCCAGGTCAGCGATCGACACAGCAACTCGGGAAGCGTGCCCATAACAGCAGCGAGCGCGTTCTTCATCGTCACCGCGCCATAGCCGGCGAGCGCGGGGCCGTTCTTGGTGCGAGGAACGGTGCCATAGCCCACTTCCCGTGGCAGGTGTACCAGCATCACATAGCGGGTGGCGCGCTCGACCAGAGTGCCGATGGCGGAGCGGTTGTCCTTGCCGATGATGGAGAGTCGGACCGGGGCGCGGTTCCGGGATTGCTCCCGGCCGGTCTCCCCGGCCCGCTCACCGCACCGGACTTGCGTGTCTCCACGCATCCGGCGCTCCACGGATTCCCGTGTCCTCAGGCGGGTTGCTGCGTCCACGGAGTAGGGATATTGCTCGCCCGCTACCGGTATCGGGTGACCTCCAGCGTTGCGGCGTCAAACATGACTATTCCGTTCTCCAATGGCCGGTTTCCTGGCCGACCGGCCAAAAACTTCCGGTAGAGCTGTTCCCAATTCGTCCGAGGGTGGCGTTTCCTCAGCCACGCGGTGACACGTCGCCAGGCGAACATGTCCAGGTATCCGAAAGTTGCTTTGGACACCCCGTGTCTGAAGTAGGCGCACCATCCTCTGAGTATCGGGTTGAGCTGCCTCAACAACCTTTCCAATGAAGCTTGCTTGACCCTATTCGTCAACGCCCTCACCTTGCCCATCACCGAAAGCAAGGCTTTCTTCGACGGATAGGTGTAGACCGTCCACGTGGTGGTCCCCTTCCTGCGACGCCGCTGGATACGGAACCCGAGGAAATCGAACCCCTCGTCAAGGCGGCAGACCCTGGTCTTCTCGACGGACAGGCGCAACCCTAGGTGGGCGAGAACCTGGCCGACCTCATCCCAGAGGGCCATCGCTTGCTCCCGCGTTCCTTTCACCAGGATCACAAAATCGTCCGCTTATGTGGACCATCAGGTTATGCCGACTGTTGTCGATCGTGTCCTGGTGGTTGACTGGGCCATTCGGGTCTCAATCAGCATAACCGGCGTCATGATCCGGAGGTTCTCTCGCCTGGATGGGCATCAGACCCCAGACGGGAGAGGATCATGGATGAGGATCGTGGTGTCACCGGCGGACCGTTAGCGCCCTACGAGGACGCGTTGCGTGCGGAGTTGGCAGCGACCGGATACCTGGATTCCTCCGCGGCCGATGTTGTGCGGGCGATGGACCGGCTGAGTATGTGGCTGCGGGAAACCGGCCGAACGGCGGCGGATTTGACGCCGACGGTGGTGGAGGATTTCCTTGCGCTGCGGCGGGAACGCAGCGGCAGCGAGGCCGTGGCCCGGCGAGGTTTGGGGCCGTTACTGCGTTTTCTGCGTGGTGCCGGAGTCGCACCCGCTCGGGGCGAGGTGTGGTGCTCCGACCAGGTAGCGATCTTGCTCGCTCGGTATCGCGCGTGGCTGGTGGGTGAGCGCGGTTTGGCTGACGAGTCGGTGCGCTGCTATTGCAGTCAGGCCAAGAAGTTCCTTGAATGGCTGCGCGAGCCAGTGGATTCCTCGCTGGCACGGTTGGACGCCGCGACGGTGACCGCGTTCGTCCTCGGTCACAGCACTGCGGCCGAGAGTGTGTGGTCGGCCAAGGCATTGGTGACGGCGTTGCGGTCGTTGCTGCGGTTCCTGCATGTGGAGGGCGTGATCCCGGGCCCGCTGACCGGCGCGGTTCCCGCGGTGGCGGGCTGGCGTCTGGCTGGGTTGCCCCGTGGTCTGCAACGCGATCAGGTCGCGGCCGTGCTCGCCGGCCCGGACACTTCCACCCCGGCGGGGTTGCGTGATCACGCGATCTTGACCGTGCTGGCCCGGCTCGGGTTGCGCGGGGCGGAGGCCGCCGCGCTCGTTCTGACCGATGTGGACTGGCATGTCGGAGAGATCACCGTGCGCGGCAAGGGATCCACGTTCGAACGGATCCCGCTGCCGGTCGAGGTTGGCCGGGCGCTGGCCGACTACCTGACCAGTGGGCGGCCGTCGTGTTCGTGCTCAGCGTTGTTCGTCACGGCCCGCGCGCCCTATCACGCGTTGTCGGGCACGGCGGTCCGGGCGATCATGGGGCGGGCCTGCCACAGGGCCGGGCTACCCTGGCTGGGCGCGCATCGTCTGCGACATTCCCTGGCCACCGAGGTGTTACAGGCTGGCGCCGGGCTGGCCGAGGTCGGGCAGTTGTTGCGGCACCGCAACCAGTTATCCACCACCGTTTACGCCAAGGTCGACTACACCGCGCTGCGGACACTGGCACGCCCCTGGCCGCTGCCCGCGCCACAAGGTGGCAGGTCATGACCATGCTGCGGGAACACGCCGAACAGTACCTGGCCATGCGCCGTGCGCTGGGGTTCAAACTCACCACCTGGGGACCGAAACTGATGAGTTTCATCGGCTACCTCGAATCGCGTGGCCACACCGTCATCTCCGCCGACGCCGCTATCACCTGGGCGACATCGACACCTCGGGGCAGCACTGACCGAGTGCACTGGGCCCGCCGCCTGGACGTGGTGCGAATCTTCGCCCGGCACCTGAAAACCATGGAACCAGCAACGGAAATCCCACCCGAGGACGTCCTGTCGCGCCGCTATCGGCGGGTCACCCCATATCTCTACTCGCCCAGTGAGATCGTCGCTCTGTTGCTGGCCGCGGGCAGGCTGTCGCCTTCGCTGCGGGCGGCGACCTGGCAGACCGCGCTTGGGCTGCTGGCGGTGACCGGGATGCGCGTGAGCGAGGTATGCCGGCTAGATCATTCCGATGTCGACCTGCGAAGCGGTGTCCTCACAGTGCGGGACTCGAAGTTCGGTAAGTCCCGCGACATCCCCATGCACGCCTCGACCAGGGCCACGCTGGCCGGCTACGCGCTCGTGCGCGATCGGCTCGCCCCCGCCCCGGCCGACCCGGCGTTCTTCGTGTCCACCCGCGGCACCCGGCTGGACGCGGCCAACATGTCGCACACGTTCACCCGGCTGCTCACCTCCGCGGGCATCGCCCAAACCCCTGGGCGTCGCCGGCAACGAATCCACGACCTCCGCCACACTTTCACGGTCGCGACTTTGCTGGACTGGTACCGGGCCGGCGTCGACGTTCAGGCCCGCCTGCCGCTGCTGGCCACCTACCTCGGCCACGTCGACCCCAAGTCCTCCTACTGGTATTTGAGCGGATCACCCGAACTACTGGCGCTGGCCGCCTCGCGGCTGGAACGCGCCTTCACCACAGAAAACGAGACCAGGCCGTGACCGCGCACACCGACACCTGCGACTTCGCGCCGCTGCTGCAGAACTTCTTCACCGACAAACTGATGCGGCAACGCCAAGCCAGCCCGAACACCATCGCCACATACCGCGACGCGTTCACACTGCTGCTCGGCTTCGCCAGCACCCGCGTTCGGCGGCAACCCGCCCAGATGGAGCTGTCCGACCTGGACGCTCCGATGATCGGGGCGTTCCTGGAACACCTGGAGACCGAACGGGGCAACAACGTCGCGACCCGCAACGCGAGGCTGGCCGCGATTCACTCCTTCTTCCGCCACGCGCTGCCCCGCGCGCCCGAGCACGCTGCGCTAATCCAACGGGTGCTGGCTATCCCTCCCAAACGGCGGGACCGCGCGATCGTCAGCTACCTGACCCGCGTCGAGACCGACGCACTCATCGCCGCTCCGGACCGGTCCACCTGGACCGGCCGCCGCGACCACGCGCTGCTGCTGATCGCCGTCCACACCGGACTACGCGTCACCGAGCTGACCAGCCTGAGAATCGGCGACGTCCACCTTGGCGCGGGCGCACATCTACGTTGCCACGGCAAGGGACGCAAGGACCGCTGCACCCCGCTGACCAGCACCACCGCCAAAACCCTGAAGACCTGGCTGAAAGAACACGACGGCACAGCGACCGACCCGCTGTTCCCCAGCAGACGGGGAACCCCATTGTCCCGCGACGCCGTCGCACGCCTGGTCACCAAACACACCCACGCCGCCCGGACCACTTGCCCTTCGCTCGAGGACAAAAACGTCACACCACACACCCTGCGGCACTCCACCGCGATGGCGCTGCTGCACGCCGGCGTCGACGTCTCGGTAATCGCCCTCTGGCTTGGCCACGAAGCAACCGAAACCGTCCAGATCTATCTCCACGCCGACATGACCATCAAAGAACGCGCCCTTGCCCGAACCGATCCCCGCGGCGGCAAGCTCCGCCGCTACACCGCCCCGGACACACTGCTGACCTTCCTCAAAACGCTCTGACTCACTGGGGTTATGCCGAACACGCCGAAGTAAACCCCTTACACACGAACACAATCGCACCAGGAGCAACATAACCCGATGGTCCACATAAGCGGATTTATGCCGACGTCGGCATAAGTCCGCGTAGCGGACGATCCGGTAGAAAGCGCCACCGCGTTTGCGGTGCGCTCCCCTCCGCCACGATGTTCCATGGTCGTCCTTGGCGAGGAAGTGCTCATCCAACGCTGAGAGCGCGATATTCGCCAACAACGGCGATATGATACCGCCTTGTGGGGTGCCGGCCACCGTCCCCTGATACTGTCCCGCTTCGGACATGACGCCCGCTTTCAAGAAGGACTTGACCAGAGCAAGGACACGTTTGTCCCCGATCCGCCGCCGCAGCCGGGCCATAACGACTTGATGCGGCAACTCGTCGAAACAGGCCGCGATATCGGCCTCGAACACCCACTCATAACTGCGGGAACCCGTCCCGTAGAAGTGGATCTCCGCGATCGCGTCCTGCGCTCGACGTTTGGGGCGGAACCCGTAGGACACGGGCGCGAAGTCCGCCTCGAAGATCGGTTCCAAGACCAGCACCAGAGCCGCTTGCACCAACCGGTCCCGAGCCGTGGGTATCCCTAACCTTCTGAACTTCCCAGGCTGCCCGGGCTTGGGAATCCGCCGCTCCCGAACCGGAAGCGGCACGAACTCCCGCGTCCGCAGCAGTTCCCGTGTTTCGCCCAGAAAATCGGTAACTTTCGCTGGCTCAGAAATGAACCAGGGAGCAACCCGGTCCACTCCGGGGGTGCGCGCACCCTTGTTCCCTGTCACCCGTTCCCGCGCAACCGCAAGGAAATCTGAACCTAGGCAATTCACGTCCTGGTCCTTCACCAACCGGGTCAAGGAGGCCGGACTCATGCCGTCGTTAGGAACTGTCGGTGATGGTTACGATAACGCGATGATGGAGTCATTCTGGTCGAAGATGCAGACCGAACTGCTCGACCGGAAGAATTGGAAAATCCGTACCGAGCTGGCGAACGAAATCTTCCAATATTTCGAGATCTTCCACAATCGGCAACGTCGGCACTCCAAGCTCGGCCACCTCACACCGGTCGAGTATGAAAGACTCCACGAGCTACAACAACCCGCCTTAGACTCCACCATTGCGGGTCCGGCAAACCGGGGCAACGCCAACGTGTCCGGCGAACGGGGACAAGCTCACGCGGTGTGTGCCGTGGTGGCGATTCGTGCGAAGTCGTCAAGGCGCGAGACCATGCCTTCGAACGCGCGGAACCGCTCGAGTTCCCCGGCAGCCTCGAAGTCGCGGATCCGGAGGAGTTGCCGGCATTTCGCCCGCAACTGGTCGTGCGCCACCAATCCGGCTTCGATGGCGTCTTCGACCCGGGGTCCCGTGGCGTCGAGTGCCCCAGGACTCCCGTGGCCGCGCGACTCCGTCACGATGACCTCCGTTGGCCTTTCGAACGTTTTGGTCCGATAATAGCAAAAATCGGCCCATAGTGTAGAGGGTCCGGACGCGCCGCTCGTCGGCCTATTGCTTCGTGACACGAACCATAAATGATGGCCGTCCTGTCGGTTCCTCTGCTCAGCGCGTTGTTCGTCGGCGACGGCGTTCGCTGCGGGGGTGCACCCGCGGCCAGGCGACGGGATCGATCTCGGCGACCTTCCACAGGGCGGGAAGGGCCGCGGCGAGTGCTGCCCGTTCTTGGTCGGACAGCGCGGCGATGCGCTCGGTGAGAGTCTGGTTCCGTAGTCGCTGGTTGTCCTCCAGGGCGCGCCTGCCCTCCGCGGTGATCGCGACCCTGACCTGGCGGCGATCCTCCACGCCGCCCCGTTTCACCACCAGGCCCGCCGAGGTGAGCCGTCCGACGATCTCGGTCATCGTCGAGATCGCGCGGCCGTCGGCCGCGGCCAGTTCGGTGATCGGCATCGAGTCTGTGGTGGTGAGCTGGCTCAGCACCAGGCTCTGTGCGGCGCTGAGCGGCGCGTTCGCGTTGGTTTCGCGCAGCCGGTTGCCGATCATCGTCAGTGGCGGCCTGCTCGCCGCCGCGACTTCCGCGGGGGTCAGCGACACCGGATTGCGCTCGAAGAGCCCGGGAATCGCGGGGTCGTCGGTATTCGTGCCGGACTCGCCGTCCATGAACATCACCCTAAGCCCCCGTTCGGCGCCGGGCCGTGAAGCCCGTTCGCCCGTCTCTTGACAGGTGGTTCGCTGCCCGCGATAGTGACACATATGGTTCGGGCAGCGAAGCAATTGAACGCTAGCACGTGGGGCGCGTTGCCCGAGCGGTTCGGCTGTGGCCGGGCCGCGCCCGGTGCCGGTCGTGGAGCCGGGCGCGCGGAGTCCGCCGTCCTTTTTGGATGACCTTCCAGAGGTTGAAGACCAAGAACGTCGTCACGCCCGCTTCGGGTCGCGACGACGTGTCCCCGAACTTTCCCGGAGAAGATCAATGACGACTTCTACCTCCGAACAGCGGGATTCAGCCGCTGTTCTCAAAGCCCGGATCGACCGCTTGCCGGTGGCGACCGCCACGCACAAAAGATGGATGGTGCTGCTGGCGTTCTTCTTCCTCTTCGATACCCTCGACGCCGCCATGCTCGGCTATACGGCGCCTGCGCTCAAAGCCGAATGGGGGCTATCGATCTCGACGATCGGGGCGCTCTCGTCCATCACGTTCGCCGGGATGATGATCGGTGCGGTGGTCGGCGGCCGACTGGCCGACCGGGTGGGCAGGCGAAAGATCATCCTCGCGTCGGTCGTCTTCTACTCGGTGTTCTCGATCGCCGCGGCGTGCGCGCCCAACGTGGGTTTTCTGGGGACCTGCCGGATCCTCACCGGCGTCGGCCTGCAGGCGATGACCGGTGTGCTCCTGGTGTTCGTCAGCGAGATGTACCCGAAGCATCTGCGCGGCCGCTACCAGGCCGTGCTCCTCGGGCTCGGCTGCATCGGTATCCCGGTCGTGTCAGGGATCTCCAGCCTGCTGATCCCCCTGGGCCACGGCATGTGGCGGTGGGTGTTCGTCATCGGCGGGCTCGGTGTCGTCGGCAGCTTGGTGGGCCTGCGGATCCTTCCTGAATCCGTGCGATGGCAGGCGGACAACGGGCGGGGAGCCGAAGCGGAACTGCTGGTCGCCCGGCTGGAGGACGAGGCCCGGCGCAAGACCGGCGCGGAACTGCCCGACCTGGTCATCGCCAAGCCGGTGCCGGCCGGGGCGATGCGGAACCTGTTCTCCCGCAAGTACTTCGGCCGTCTCGTCGTCCTGTCCATCTGCATGATCTGTTTCATTCTGATCAACTACGGGTTCAACGGCTGGGTCGCCACACTGCTCGTCGAGCGCGGGATCGCCCAGTCGCAGGCGCTGCGCATCGCGTTCATCATCTCCTTGGCGAGTGTTCCCGGCTCTTTCCTGGCCTATCCGATCATCGACCGGTTCGAACGGCGCGTCGTGGGTGCGCTGAGCATGGTGGGGGTCGCCGCCTTCCTGGTTGTTTTCGCGTTCGCGAAAAGCGCCACGCTGCTCATCGTTTCGGGATTTTTGCTGACGGCGCTGTCGTATGTCGCGCTTTCGGTGCTTTATACGTATGCTCCCGAAATATTCCCGACCAACCTGCGCGGCCTCGGTGCCGGCGTCGGAAACGGAATGGGGCGGGTGGCTGGACTGGCTCAGGGTTTCATCGTGGCCGGTATTTTCGATGCCTTCGGTTTTGCTCCGGTATTCGGTTACATGGCGGCCGCCGCGGTGATTTTCGCGGTGGCGATGGGTTTCTTCGGCATGCGGACCTCGAACCGAAGCCTGGAAGAAGTCTGACCCGGAGGGTGTGCGAGCTCTGTGAGGAATGAATTCATGAAGGTTCAAGAAACCAGGTCGTCGGCCGGAGTAGCGCCGCAACGGCGGATCGAACGGAACTTGGCGGCCGTGCTCGATGAGCGGGCTCGCCGTCGTGCCCGGGGAATCGGGGACAGGCCGGGTATCACGCCGGGCGACGCCCAGTCGCGTATCACCCGGTTCCTGTCGCGTCGGCTGAGCGAGGAGTTCGGGGTCACCGACGTGGTCCAGATGTCCGGTGGCGGCGCCAACGAGTGCTATGCCTTCCGTCTCACGAGGAACGGAAGCGCGCAACGGCTCGTCCTGCGGATCAAGTCCCAGGGCGCGTGCTGTGAGACGGACGTCCAGCGGGAGTTTTCCATCCTCGGCGCGGTGAAGTCGGTGCTGCCCGCGCCCGAGCCATATTGGCTGACCCTCGACCTCGCGGACTTCGGCTCGCCCGCCATGATCACGGGCTTCTCGGACGGGGTTTCGGCACCCAGTGACTCGGTGCCACTCGCGACCGGTCTCGGCACGGTTTACGGCCCGAGGCTCCAGAAACTGCTTTCACCGCAGTTCGTGAAGTATCTCGCGCGCCTGCACGCCCACGACTGGTCCGGTGCCGACCTCGCGGGGTTCGACATCCCCCGCGCGGGGACGACCGAGGCACTGGACTGGCGGCTCGCTTTCTGGGACCGGGCGTGGGAGGAGGACGCGTTCGAACCGCATCCCACCATCACGCTCACGCGGGACTGGCTGTGGCGGAACCGGCCGGTGGTCGACCGCGTTTCGTTGCTGCACGGTGACTACCGCAACGGGAACTTCCTTTTCGATGAGCGGAGCGGCGAGATCAAGGCGGTGATCGACTGGGAGCTGTGTTACCTGGGGGACCGTCATTCCGACCTCGCCTACGCGATGCTCCCGGCGTGGGGGTCTCCCGGTGAATCCGGAGAATTCCTCAACTCGGGCCTCGTGGAGACGGAGCAGTTCATCTCACAGTACGAAAGGCTTTCGGGGCTCGAAGTCGACCGGGAGCGGCTGAACTACTACATGGTGTACGCCCTGTACTGGTCCGTGATCTCGCTCGTGGGCACGGCGCCGCGCAACGCCGATCTGCGGATGACGCAGCTGGACGTGATGTACAACTTCATCTATCCCGGGCTCGGCGCGTATTTCTGCCGGGAACTGAACCGGCTCGTGGCGGGAGTCGCCGCATGATTCCGGCCGTGACCCAGCAACTCGAGGCGATCCGGCGCCGGCTCACCGAGACGGTCGTCCCCGAACTTCCCGAAAGCGCGAAGTTCGCGCGCGAGCAGGTATTGCTGATCGACGCGGCGCTGGCGTCGGTCATCGAATGCCAGGAACACGAGTACCGCTATGCCGTGCTGGAACACCAGGACTACCGGGAGCTGCTCGGCGAACTGACCCGGCTGACGGGCACGCCGGACCGTGACGTGCTCGCGGTCCTGGACGAGGCCGGTCCGGACACGGCTGCCGGTGCTGTGCCGCTGACGGCGATCACGGCGCGGACGCGGCGGATGAAGGTGCTCGCCGAGCGCCTCCACGGAGAACTGACTTCCCAGGCGACAGAACAGGGTTCGCGGGCGTTCGGACTTATGGCGCGGCTGGCGGCCCGGCAGGTCGCCCGCGAAGCCTCGTGGTTCCGCCTCGCCGGGTTCACCAAGGATTCAGCGAGCATCGGGCAACTACTGGAGGAGTCCCGTTGACGGAAAACACCCTGATGTATGTGGACAGCGCCTGGACCGAAATGGACAGCGACGAGTCCGTGGAGGTCATTGAAGCGGCGACCGAGAAAAAGATCGGGAGCGTGTCGCTGGGCAATGCGCGGGACGTCGATCGAGCAGTGCGCGCGGCGCGCACCGCTCTGGACCACGGGGCCTGGGGGCGGATGTCCCGGGCCGAGCGGGCCGGCCTGATGCTCGGCTTCGCCGACGAACTCGAAGCGCGCGCGGAGGAAACGGCGACCCTCGTCAGCCGGCAGAACGGAACGCCGATCGCCTTGTCACGGGAGGCCAACGGCACCGGGCCCGCGGCGACCCTCCGGATGTATGCGGGGCTGGCGGCCGAGGCGGACACCGAAGAAGTCCGGGCGAGCCCGAACGGTGCGACCATCGTGCGGCGGGAGCCCGTCGGCGTGGTCGGTGCCATCACCCCCTGGAACTATCCCCAGACGCTGGCAGTCATGAAGATCGCGCCCGCGCTCGCCATGGGCTGCACGGTCGTGCTGAAGCCGTCCCCGGAAACCTCGCTCGACGCGTTCGTCTTCGGTGAGGCCGCCGCGGCGGCCGGAATTCCCCAAGGCGTGATCAACATCGTGCCCGGCTCCCGGGACACGGGCGCGAACCTCGTCTCGCACCCGTTGGTCGACAAGATCGCCTTCACGGGGTCAACGGCCGCGGGGCGCGCGATCGGAGCCGAGTGCGGCCGGCTGATCCGGCCGTGCACCCTGGAACTCGGCGGCAAGTCGGCGTCCATCGTGCTCGAGGACGCCGATCTGGACGTGTTCGCCGCGGGCCTTGGCGAGTCGAGTTTCCGCAACAACGGGCAGACCTGTGCGCTGCAAACGAGGATCCTTGCCCCGCGCAGCCGGTATGACGAGGTTGTCGACGTGGTCGCGGACTTCGCGGGCAAACTCGTGCTCGGTGACCCGCTGGATCCCTCGGTGACCTGCGGGCCGATGGTCAGTGCCGCGCACCGTGCCCGGGTGCTCGCGCACATCGACGGGGCGCGCGCCCGGGGAGTCCGGCTGGTGACCGGTGGCGGCAGGCCCGAAGATCAGGAGCACGGCTGGTTCGTCGAGCCGACCGTTTTCGTGGACGTCGCGAACTCCGATCCGATCGCGCGGGAAGAGGTCTTCGGCCCGGTTGTGGCGGTCATCCCCTACGACGATGACGACGACGCGGTCGGGATCGCGAACGACAGCGACTACGGGCTCGGTGGCTCGGTGTGGACGTCCGACGAGGCCCGCGGGCTGGAGATCGCCCGCAGGGTGCGGACCGGGACCATCGGGATCAACCACTACACGCTGGACCTCGGTTCGCCGTTCGGCGGCATGAAGGACAGCGGACTCGGCCGTGAGCTCGGCCCCGAGGCGCTCGACGCTTACACCGAATACAAGTCCGTATATGCCAGTGCTCGTCGCCTTTCCTGACAGCGACGGTTCAACCGGGAAGGAGTGTTCGTGGTGCGCATTCGCGGTGCGGTCGCGAGGGAGACAGGGGCGCCGTTCACGCTCGAGGACCTGGAGCTCGACGAGCCACGTCCGGACGAGGTGCTCGTCGAGGTTTCGGCGGTAGGCGTCTGCCATACGGACGTGGCGGTCCGCAATCAGTGGATGCCCTTGCCCCTGCCGATGGTGCTCGGCCACGAGGGCGCCGGCATCGTCCGCGCTGTCGGCCGCTCGGTGCGGAAAGTCGTTCCTGGAGACCGTGTCGTGATGAGCTACTGGCATTGCGGGACGTGCCCGCGCTGCCTGAGCGGGCATCCGGCGTACTGCGTGGATCACGCCGCCTGGACCGTGAGTGGCAGCCGCCCGGACGGGACGAACGCGGTGCACGGCGAAGGACCGTTGCACGGAACCTTTTTCGCGCAGTCCTCCTTCGCCACGCATGCGATGGCCACCGAACGGAACGTGGTCAAAGTCGGCGCGGACACCGATCTCGTGGTGGCGGCCCCGCTGGCTTGCGGGCTGCAGACCGGTGCCGGCACGGTGATCAACCGGCTGACACCCGAGGTGGGATCGGGCCTCGCGGTCTTCGGGGTCGGCGCGGTCGGCCTTGCCGCTGTCATGGCGGCGCGGCTCGTCGGATGCACGACCGTGGTCGCGGTGGATGTCCATCCTTCCCGGCTCGCGCTGGCCGAAGAACTCGGCGCCACGCACACGATCGATGCCTCGGCCACCGAGGACGTCGCGGGAGCCGTCCGGGATCTTTCTGCGAGCGGAGTGAACTACGCCGTCGAGACGACAGCGGTGCCTTCGGTCGCGGCCCAGGCGGTGGAAAGCCTGGCGCCCCATGGGACTTGCGCCATCCTCGGCGTCGGGCCCGGGAACCCCGCGCTCTCGCTGGACATGATGCGACTGCTGTCGACCGGCCGCACCGTGACCGGGGTCGCGATGGGCGACGGCCGCCCGGAAGAACTGATTCCGAAGCTGCTCGAACTGCATCGCCAGGGCCGGTTCCCGATCGACCGGCTCGTCACCACGTATCCGCTGGAGGACATCAACAAGGCCGTCGAGGACGCCGAGGCCGGCAAGGTGGTCAAGGCAGTGCTCATCCCCGGCTGAGTTTCCGCAGATCCATCGCAGGATTCCGGAGTTGTTCAACGCCTGCAACGGCTTCGTGGGCGATCAAGCGGCGGGTGAGCTTGCGCGGCCCGTTCTTGACGTGCGTTTTCACGGTGCCGGGGGAGACGTACAACTCCTCGGCGATCCGGCTGTTGCTCTCGCCGCGCACGAGGTACCGCAGCACATCGAGCTCCCGCCGGGTCAGCTCGGCGAGCGGGCCGTCGAGGCGTTCCAGCGGGTCCGCCGGGCGCGGGGCCTCTCCGTCGATTCCGGCTATGTCCGTCGAATGTGGACAGTTCGCGGAGGAGGCTGTTTTCCAGGGCCCGCAGGGAGTTGTCGGCAGAGCGGAGGTCGCGGACGACGGCAGGGGAGATATCGAAGCCCGCGAGCGGGGCGATCTCGCGGAGCATTTCACGGGCACGCCGGATCAGTTCGCCCGCCGGTTCGGCAGCACTGTCCACAACCGTCTCCTCGTTCGACCCCAGAGCGGCACTGCCCTGTCCGGCCGATTGTCACCGCGCGGTGGCGCCCGGGGATACATCGCTGCGCGGGATTGCTCTCCAAAGGGGGAGCGGAACACCCCTTAAGGGAGTGGTAACAGCATGACCTAGGTGTGGCCAGCGGCCCACCCAGCCACCCAAACAGGAACCCGGCAACGACACCCAAGAAACACCCGACGGCCCGTCCCACCCCGCCGACCATGGCACCAACCGCCACCCGGCAACGCGAAGCGAGCCGTCCCACCGACCACACCCC
>NZ_VMNW02000022.1 GCF_007713735.2 Amycolatopsis acidicola
GCCCTGCTACACGCCCGGCCGGATCCGGCTGAACCGGGCGGGTAGTTGCGGCGCGGGCGCGGCGACGTGACAGGATCGACGCGTGTTGCGCTGGATTACCGCTGGTGAATCGCATGGGCCCGCATTGGCGGCCGTGCTGGAAGGGATGGTGGCCGGCGTAGCGGTCACCACCACCGAAGTCGGCGAGCAGCTCGCCCGCCGGCGGCTCGGGTTCGGCCGGAGCCCCCGCATGGGCTTCGAGACCGACCACATCGAGTTTCTCGGCGGCGTCCGGCACGGCGTCACCCAGGGTGGCCCGATCGCGGTCCACATCGACAACGCGGAATGGCCCAAATGGGAAAAGGTCATGGCCGCGGACCCGGTCGACCCGGCGGAGCTGGCCGGGCTCGCCCGCAACGAGCCGCTGACCAGGCCCCGCCCGGGCCACGCCGACCTGCCCGGCATGCAGAAGTACGGCTTCGACGAGGCGCGTCCCGTCCTTGAGCGCGCGAGCGCGCGGGAGACGGCGTCCCGGACGGCGCTCGGCACGGTGGCGCGGGCGTTCCTGCGGCAGTTGCTCGGCGCGGAGATCGTGAGCCACGTGGTGTCGATCGGCGGCGCCGAGGCGCCGGACGGCCCGCTGCCGGGCCCCGGTGACCTCGCGGCGGTCGACGAGAGCCCGGTGCGCGCGTTCAGCCAGGAAGGCACCGACCGCATGGTCGCCGAGGTGGACGCGGTCCGGAAGGCCGGGGACACGGTCGGCGGCGTGATCGAGGTGATCACGTACGGCCTCCCGCCGGGCCTGGGCTCGCACGTGCACTGGGACAGGCGCCTCGACTCGCGGCTGGCCGGCGCGCTGATGGGCGTGCAGGCGATGAAGGGCGTCGAGGTCGGTGACGGCTTCACCACGGCGCGCCGCTGGGGCAGCCAGGCGCACGACGAGATCGACCGCGGCAGCGGGCCGGCTGGCGTCACCCGGCGGTCCAACCGGGCCGGCGGGCTCGAAGGCGGCATCACCAACGGCGAGCCGCTGCGGGTGCGCGTCGCCATGAAGCCGATCTCCACGGTGCCCAAGGCACTGTCCACAGTGGACGTCGCGACGGGTGAGCCCGCGGTGGCGATCCACCAGCGCTCGGACGTCTGCGCCGTGCCGAGGGCGGGCGTGGTCCTCGAGTCGGTGGTGGCGCTGATCCTGGCGGACGCGGCGATCGAGAAGTTCGGCGGTGACTCACTCACCGAGAGCAAGCGCAACGCCGACGCCTACCTGAAGGCCCTGGAGGAACGGTGGTGAAACCGTGCATCGTGGTCGCGGGGCCGCCGGGCTCCGGTAAGAGCACGGTCGGGCCGCTGCTCGCCAAGCACCTCGGGGTCGACTTCCGCGACACCGACGACGACATCGTCGCGCGGGCGGGGCGGGCGATCGCCGACATCTTCACCGAGGACGGCGAGCCAGCCTTCCGCGCGCTCGAAGAACAGGTCATCGCCGAAGCGTTGGCCGAGCACGAAGGCGTCCTCTCGGTCGGCGGCGGCGCGGTGCTCGCCGAGGGCACCCGCGCGCGCCTGAAGCCGCATCCGGTGGTGTTCCTCAACATCGGCTTCGCGGCCGGGGTGCAGCGCGTCGGCCTGTCCACAGCCCGCCCGCTGCTGGCCGGGGTCAACCCCCGCGCCACCTATCGCAGCCTGCTCGAAGCCCGGCTGCCGGTCTACCGCGAGGTCGCCACCGTCGAGGTGCACACCGACGACCGCACCCCGGAAGAACTCGTGGCCGTCATCGCGGCCGCGCTGAACGAGGAACTGGAGAAGACGCAGTGACCGATCCGGTACGGATCCCGGTCCGGACAGCCCGCCCCTACGAGGTCGTGATCGGCCGCGGCCTGCTGGGCGAGCTCACCGAAGCCGTCCGGGACGCGTCGAAGATCGCCCTGATCCACCCGCCGACGCTGACCACCACGGCCGACGCCATCCGCGACGAGCTGAACGAGGCCGGGCTGGACGCGCACCGCGTCGAGATCCCCGACGCCGAGGACGGCAAGGCGCTCACGGTCGCCGCCTTCTGCTGGGAGGTGCTGGGCCGCATCGGCCTGGACCGGCGCGGCGTGGTCGTCGGGCTCGGCGGCGGCGCGGTCACCGACCTCGCCGGTTTCGTGGCGGGCACCTGGATGCGCGGGGTCCGCCTGGTCAACGTGCCCACCACGCTGCTGGGCATGGTGGACGCGGCGGTCGGCGGCAAGACCGGGATCAACACCGACGCGGGCAAGAACCTCGTCGGCGTCTTCCACGAGCCTTCGGCGGTGCTGGCCGACCTGGCCACCCTGGAAACCTTGCCCCCCAACGAACTCGTCGCCGGGATGGCCGAGGTGGTCAAGACCGGGTTCATCGCCGACCCGGCCATCCTCGACCTCATCGAGTCCAGCCCGGCCGACGCCGTCGACGCCACCGGCGAGGTCCTGGGCGAGCTGGTCCGCCGCTCCATCCAGGTCAAGGCCGACGTCGTCGCCGCGGACCTGCGCGAGTCCGATCTGCGGGAGATCCTCAACTACGGCCACACCCTCGGGCACGCCATCGAACGCCGCGAGCGCTACCGCTGGCGGCACGGCGCGGCGGTCAGCGTCGGCCTCGTCTTCGCCGCCGAGCTGGCCCGGCTCGCCGGCCGCCTCGACGACGCCACCGCCGATCGCCACTCCGCCGTGCTGAAGTTGCTCGGCCTGCCCACGAGCTACGAAGCCGACGCGCTGCCCGATCTGCTCGAAAACATGCGCGGGGACAAGAAAACCCGCTCCGGGGTGCTGCGGTTCGTCGTGCTCGACGGCCTCGGCAAACCGGGCAGGCTCGAAGGCCCGGACCCGGCGCTGCTCGCCGCGGCTTACTCCGCAGTCGCGGCGGACAAGCCCGCGGACGGCGGGAGCGTGCTGCTGTGAAGGTCTTCGTCTTCAACGGCCCCAACCTGGGCCGCCTGGGCAAACGCGAGCCATCGGTCTACGGCTCGACGACGCACGCCGACCTGGCCGCTGTGTGTGTCGCCACCGGAGCCGAACTGGGCATCGAGGTCGAGGTGCGCCAGACCGACCACGAGGGCGAGATGGTCGGCTGGCTGCACGAGGCCGCGGACGGCGGAAACCCGGTGGTGCTCAACGCCGGCGCATGGACGCACTACTCGATCGCGGTGCGCGACGCGGCGGCCCAGCTCACCGCGCCGCTGATCGAACTGCACATCTCGAACGTGCACAAACGCGAGCAGTTCCGGCACCACAGCGTGCTTTCCGACATCGCGACCGCCGTGATCGCCGGGCTCGGCGTGCCCGGGTACCCGCTGGCCCTGCGGTGGCTGGCGGAAAACGCCGGATGAGCGTACCCACGCTCACCACGGAACGGCTGGTGCTGCGTGGCCTCGAAGCCGCCGACACCGACGCGGTGCTGCGCGTGTTCGCCGACCCGGAGACGAGCCGGTACTTCGCGGCCGACTTCAGCGATCCCGCCCAATGCCGCGCGATGATCGGCCGACGGCTCGCCTACGACGGGCCCGACGGCCAGGGCCACTGGGTGCTGGTGCACGAGAACGAAATCGTCGGCCTCGCGCACCTGCGCCCCTCGGCGGAACTGCCGGGATCGGTCGCGGAGATCGGCTATTTCCTCGACCCGGCGCACGGTGGCCGGGGCCTGGCCACCGAAGCGGCGCGGGCACTGCTCGGCCACGGATTCGGCACGCTGGGCCTGCCCGCCGTCTGGGCGCTGATCCACGAGTCCAATGTGGCCAGTCGGAAACTGGCCCGGCGCCTGGGTTTTCTCGATATGGGCGAGGGGGAGCACTACGGCGCCACGCATCGCGTGTGCGTCGCGCTGCCCGGCGTGCACGGCCGCCTGCACCACGTCGAGCTGTGGGTGCCGGACCTCGAGCGCGCCGAAACGAGCCTCGGCTGGCTGCTCACCGAACTCGGCTGGCGCGGGTTCCAGCGCTGGCGCGACGGCGTGAGCTGGAAGCTCGGCGGCACGTACGTCGTCGTCGAACGGTCCCCGGCGCTGAGCGCCCCGCGGCATGATCGTCTCGCCCCGGGGCTGAATCACCTGGCGCTGCACGTGGGCACCGAATGCCGTGTCGACGAACTGTCCGCCGCCGCGCTGGAGCACGGCTGGCGCCCGCTGTTCGCCGACAAGTACCCCCATGCCGGGGGCCCCGGGCATTACGCGGCCTACCTGGAGAACGAGGACGGGTTCGAGGTCGAACTCGTCGCCGTGCCGCGTGCTGCGGCCCCCGGCAAGGTGACGTCTCTCTAAACTGAGTGGGCCGGTGCGCCTGGAGAAAGTGGGTCAGCGAGTTCATGCGCGGAGTTCGCCAGCGGTTCGCCGCAGCCCTCGCGACGGCGCTGCTGGGCGCGTCCGGGCTGACCGCGTGCACGGCAGGAAACGCGCAGACCCAGGCCGAGGGCCAGCAGGGCGGGCTGGGCGGCGCGAAGCCGACGAGCACTCCCAGCCGGCCCAGCGACGTCGCCCTCGCCACGGCGAACGCCCGCCAGAGCCCCGGCACGGTCGCCGCGGGCGGGCCGGGAGCGCCGTACAACTACGGCCCCAGCGTGATGCTCGACGGCGGCAAGACGCGAATGTGGTGGTGCAGCCAGTATCCCGGCGCGCTGCCGCCGGGCGACGACATCCTGTACGGCGAGTCCGCATCACTGGACGGGCCCTTCACCGGGCCGGGCGGGGGAGTGCCGCCCGCCGTGCTGTCCGGGGATCCCGGCCACTTCGACGGCGTGCACACCTGCGATCCGTCGGTCATCCGCGTCAACGGGATCTACTACCTGTACTACACCGGCGCGGCGGGCGACCACGCGCTCGGCAACTCCATCGGACTGGCCACCAGCACCGACGGCGTCACCTGGAACAGGGCGCCGGGGCCCATCGTGAGCCCCTCGCACGACGTGCACCGCGACAACCTCTACGGCGCCGGACAACCTTCCGCGGTCTACGTCGACGGCTGGTTCTACCTGATGTTCACCGACACCACCGGCAAGGCCGCGGGCTGGAACGGGGCCGGGCAGTTCGTCCTGCGCGCCCAGGATCCCGCCTTCACCGAGAACGTGGAATCGTTGGGGGACAACGGTTTCAGCGCGGCGTCGAGCACGGCGGCGCCGCGCGTGAAATCGGTGGCCGACGCGTTCAGCGCGGACCTGGAATGGGTGGACGCCCTCGACGCCTTCGCCATCGCGCACGAAACCCAGGACGGCACCACGATCTCGTTCTGGAACGCCGACTTCACCGCCAGCCCTTACCAGCCCGTCGTGCTGCCCGGGGCGTGGCAGGAAGGCCCCGGCCTCGCGCGCAGCGCGGACGGGCACGCGCCGGTTTCCGCGGACGATCCGTGCGGGCGGATCCCGATCGACGTCGTCCGCGCCACCGCGATCGGCGAAGCGGCCGCGCCCACCGATCTGCGCCGTTTCGGCCTTGACGTCACCGCCACCGGCTGCACCGATCCCGCCACCGCGCTGGCGGTGCTCGACGGGTTCGCGATGCCTTCGCCGTCGCGGACGATGGACCTCGTCGCGGACGGCAAGGTCGTGCGCGTCGACCGCCGCTCGGTCGCGGGGCAGCTCGCCGCGCACGTACTCGACCAGCGAATCCCCGTGCTCGACCAGGTGCCCGTGTCCGCGCGGCTGACGTCGGGCGCCCGCGCGGTCCAGGCGGAGGGAATCGGGCTGGGGTTCCTGCTCGACGACGGGAACCTGTGGCCGGCGCACCCGGACAGCGTCGCGGCGCTCAACGGCTCGCCGGTGCAGCCGGTGACCGCCGCGCAATGGCGCGCTTACGCGAAGGGGCCGACGCTCGGCAAGTGACTACTTGCCGTGCCGCGGCACCGGTGAAGGCCGGCGGGTCGGCGACGGCTTGCGCGTCCTGCCGCGTTCCCAGGACCGAGGACGTTCCGGCGCCTCAGCCGACCGACGCCGCTTCACCGGGCGAGCGGGCGGCTTCGGCGCGGGAGGCTCCTCCGGGGGTTCGAGCCGCGCGGGGCGTAGCCGCGGGCCCACGACCATCCCGAGCCCGGCGGGCACCAGCACCAGCAACGCCGTGAAGGCGGCGCCGCCGGTGAGCGCGGGCCACAGCTCGTCCGTGCCGCTCTGGTCGACGAAGATCGCGCGCCCGATCACGTACAGCACGCCCGACACCGGGCCCGCGATGATGGCGGCGATCAGCCAGGTGCGGCCGAGATCCGTTCTCCGCAGCAGGCCGTCGATCGCGCTCCACAGCGCCGCCGCGCCGACCAGCAGCGCGATCACGACGATCTTGGCGGTGAGCAGGCCGGTCGGTTCGTAGACCGACGCCTTCGCGAGGGCGGTGTCGGCCACGGCGTGCAGCAGTGCCATGCCGAGACCACGGGTCAACCAGGGCCGCATCGCCCCACTGTAAGGCAACTCGCCAGTAAGGTGAGTGCGTGCCCGAGATCCACGCCACCCGCCGCGAGTCCCTGCGTGCCATGCTCCGTGCCGACGAGACGGACGCGCTGCTGGTCACGGACCTGCTGAACATCCGCTACCTGACCGGGTTCACCGGTTCCAACGCCGCGCTGCTGCTGCACGCCGGCGACGAGGGCCGCACGGTCTTCTGCACCGACGGCCGGTACACCACCCAGGCCGAGGGGGAGGTGCCGGACCTGGAGCGAGTGATCAGCAGGCAGAGCGCGGCGGCCTTGCTCGAGCGCGGCAGCGAGCGCAGGAAGGACTACGGCCGCACCGGGTTCGAGAGCCAGCACGTCAGCGTCGAGCAGTACGAGGCGTTCGCCGCGCTGGCCGACGGCGTGGAGCTGCGCCGCCTGCCCGGCCTCGTGGAGCGGTTGCGGCTGGTGAAGGACGAGACCGAGATCGAGGCGTTGCGCCAGGCCTGCGCCGCGGCCGACAACGCACTGCGGGACTTGATCGAGCGCGGTGGGATCCAGCCCGGCCGCACCGAGCGCGAAGTGGCCAGGGACCTGGAAAACCTGATGCTGGACCACGGTTCGTCCGAGCGCTCGTTCGAGTCCATCGTGGCCGCCGGCGCCAACTCCGCGATCCCGCACCACCGCCCCGCGGACGTGGTGCTCGAAGCGGGTGACTTCCTCAAGCTCGACTTCGGCGCCACGGTCGACGGCTACCACTCCGACATGACCCGCACCCTCGTGCTGGGCGAGCCCGCGGACTGGCAGCGCGAGCTCTACGACCTGGTCCGGCGGGCGCAGGCGGCGGGCCGCGAGGCGGTCCGGCCCGGCGTGGCGACCGCGGACGTGGACAAGGCGGCGCGGCAGGTGATCGAGGACGCGGGGCACGGCGCCGGGTTCTCCCACGGCCTCGGGCACGGCGTGGGCTTGGAGATACACGAGGCACCCAGCCTGGCCAAGACCGGCGACGGTACACTGTCCGCTGGTATGGCGGTCACCGTCGAGCCAGGCGTGTACCTCGCCGGCCGTGGTGGCGTGCGCATAGAGGACACGCTGGTCGTGCGGGACGACGCTCCCGAACTCCTCACCCTGAGCAGCAAGGAACTCGTGGTCGTCTAGCGGCCGCGCAACGAAGACAACAGGAGAACTGGACAACCCGTGGCCTCCACCAACGACCTGAAGAACGGCCTGGTGCTCAACCTCGACGGGCAGCTCTGGTCCGTCGTGAACTTCCAGCACGTCAAGCCGGGCAAGGGCGGCGCCTTCGTGCGCACCACCCTCAAGCACGTGCTCTCCGGCAAGGTGGTGGACAAGACGTTCAACGCCGGCACCAAGGTCGAGACCGCGACGGTCGACCGCCGGAACATGACGTACCTGTACAACGACGGCACCGACTACGTCTTCATGGACGGCGAGACGTTCGAGCAGATCAGCGTCCCGAACGAGACCATCGGTGACGCGGCGGGCTACCTGCTGGAGAACACCGAGGCCCAGGTCGCGGTGCACGAGGGCACCCCGCTCTACGTCGAGCTGCCCACCTCGGTCGAGCTGGTCATCCAGCACACCGACCCCGGCCTGCAGGGCGACCGCTCCACCGGCGGCACCAAGCCCGCCACGCTGGAGACCGGCGCCGAGATCCAGGTGCCGCTGTTCGTCACCACCGGCGAGAAGGTCAAGGTCGACACCCGCGACGGGCGTTACCTGGGCAGGGTCTCGTCTTGAGTCCAGCCGGTTCCCCTCAGCGCGGCGGCTCTCCGGGCCGCC
The DNA here is from genome assembly GCF_007713735.2 of Amycolatopsis acidicola. GTDB lineage: Bacteria > Actinomycetota > Actinomycetes > Mycobacteriales > Pseudonocardiaceae > Amycolatopsis_E > Amycolatopsis_E acidicola. The sequence continues at coordinate 8,144 of NZ_VMNW02000022.1, forward strand.
GCGCTTTGCGCAGGCGCGCCGTGGAGATGCTCTACGAGGCCGCGCAGCGCTCCCTCGACCCGGTCACGATGCTGTCGGGCCGGGTCGGGTCCCCCGAAGTCGACCCGATCGGGGACTACACGATCTCGCTCGTCGAGGGCGTCACGACGCACCGCGAGCGCATCGACGAGCTGCTGTCCGAGCACGCGCAGGGCTGGACGCTCGACCGGATGCCCCCGGTCGATCTGGCGGTGCTGCGGGTCGGGGTCTACGAACTGCTGTGGGCGGCCGACGTGCCGGACCCGGTCGCGATCGACGAGGCGGTCGGGCTCGCGAAGGAGCTGTCCACGGACGACTCGCCCCGGTTCGTCAACGGGGTGCTGGGCCGCATCGGCAACATCGCGGACAGGCTGCGCGCGGTCCTGTAGGCGCGCGGCCTGTGAGGGCGCGGCGGCCCCCGCCCGCCGCGGCACCCTTCCCGGAGGGGTTCTTAGTCTTCCTTCGCCGGCCTGGCCTCGGGCGGCAGCACGCCCCAGTCGATGAGCTGTTCGGTGAGCTCGCCGGGGGTCATGTCGTAGATGATCGCCAGCGACCGCAGGTCCTCGGTGCGGATGGAGAGCACCTTGCCGTTGTAGTCACCGCGCTGGCTCTGGATGGTCGCGGCGTAGCGGGCCAGCGGGCCGACCTTCTCGGCGGGCAGCTGCTGCAGCCGTTCCAGGTTGATCACGATCTTGGTGGCGGGTTCGGCGCCCGAGGGGACACGGCCCTCCGGCAGCAGCTCGACCACCGGGACCCCGTAGAAATCGGCCAGCTCGGCCAGCTTCTGGACGGTTACCGCCCGGTCGCCCCGTTCGTAGGAACCGACCACGACCGCCTTCCAGCGGCCGCCGGACTTCTGCTCGACCCCGTGCAGGGACAGTCCCTGCTGCTGGCGGATCCCGCGGAGCTTGGCCCCAAGCGCCTTGGCGTAATCGCCCATCTGGTGGTTCTCCGTTTCCTCGCCCAGTCGGTCAGGGCGACCGCCGGGGAATAGCCTGAGCTGAATACTCAGAGTAATGGTTACGCATTGTCGTCACCAGGTCAAGCAAATGTCCGGGCGGGAAGCTTGCATACCACTCGCCGGGCTGATCAAACCTCCTGATATCGTGTCGGGGATTCCCTGGCTGAACAGGGTCTCGACATCCTTTAAGGACCCGTCCCGTGAGGCGGGGAAGGAGTCTGCCGTGGCGTCACGCCCTCGTGGCGCGACGGAACCGGCCGGTGAGCGTGAGCTGCTCTCCGCTGGTGACGTCGCGCGCACCATCGCCCGAATGGCCCATCAGGTCATCGAGAAGACCGCTCTCGGTGCGGACACCGCCGAGCCGCCGGTCCTGCTCGGCATCCCGACCCGGGGCACCTCGCTCGCCGGGAGGCTGGCCGGGCGCATCGCCGAGTTCGCCGGCATCACGCCGCCCACCGGCGATCTCGACATCACCCTGTACCGCGACGACCTCCGCCGCAGACCCACCCGGCCGCTCGCCTCGACGCGGCTGCCGGGCGACGGCATCGACGACCGCGTGGTGATCCTCGTCGACGACGTGCTGTTCTCCGGCCGCACCGTCCGCGCGGCGCTGGACGCCCTGCGCGATCACGGCCGCCCCCGCTCGGTGCAGCTGGCCGTACTGGTCGACCGCGGCCATCGCGAGTTCCCGATCCGGGCCGACTACGTGGGCAAGAACGTGCCCACGTCGCGGTCCGAGGAGGTGCACGTCCTGCTGTCCGAAGTGGACGGACGGGACGCGGTGCTGCTGCGCGGGAACGGGGAGGAGAACCGATGAAGCACCTGCTGGCCACCGACGGGCTGGACCCGGACCAGGCGACCGCCGTGCTCGACACCGCCGACGAGCTGAAGAAGACCCTGCTGGGGCGCGAAGTGCGCAAGCTGCCGACGTTGCGCGGCCGCACGGTGATCACGCTCTTCTACGAGAACTCCACCCGCACCAGGGTCTCGTTCGAGATCGCGGGCAAGTGGATGAGCGCCGACGTGATCAACGTGTCCTCCGGCAGCTCGTCGGTCGGCAAGGGGGAGTCCCTGCGCGACACCGCGCTGACGCTGGCCGCCGCGGGCGCGGACTGCGTGATCATCCGGCACCCGGCCTCGGGCGCGGCGCACCGGCTTTCGGGCTGGCTCGCCGAGGCGGGCACGGCCGTGGTCAACGCCGGGGACGGGATGCACGAGCACCCCACCCAGGCCCTGCTCGACGCCGCGACCCTGCGGGAGCGGCTCGGCACGGTGAAGGACCGGCGGATCGCGATCGTCGGGGACGTGCTGCACAGCCGGGTCGCCCGCTCGAACATCCACCTGCTGGCCGCGCTCGGCGCGGAGGTGGTGCTGGTCGCGCCGCCCACGCTGCTGCCGGTGGGGGTGGAGTCGCTGCCGGTCACCGTCTCGCACGAGCTGGACGCCGAGCTGCCAGCCGCGGACGCGGTGATGATGCTGCGCGTGCAGGCCGAGCGGATGCACGGGGCCTTCTTCCCGTCCGCGCGGGAGTACTCGATCGCTTACGGGCTCAACGGAAAGCGGCTGAAGATGCTGCCCGAGCACGCCGTGGTGCTGCACCCGGGGCCGATGCTGCGCGGGATGGAGATCGCCTCGGCGGTCGCCGACTCGCCTTCTTCGGCGATCACCGAACAGGTGCGCAACGGGGTCCACGTGCGGATGGCGGTGCTGTACCACTTGCTGGCAGGAGAGGAAGAGAAAGCGTGAGCGAGCTTGCGAGTGAACAATTCCATACAGCAGCGGCCGCTCGCGGGCTCGACGAGCGAAGCGAGGAGTGCGCGTGAGCGACCGGGTATTGATCAAGGGCGCCCGGCTTTACGGCGAAGGCGAACCGGTGGATGTCCTGGTTTCGAACGGGATCATCGCCGAAATCGGTTCGCCCGCGGTTTCCGGCGACACCGAGGTGGTCGAAGCGGGCGGCCAGGTGCTGCTGCCCGGTTTCGTCGATCTCCACACCCACCTGCGCGAGCCCGGCCGTGAGGACGCCGAAACCGTGGAAAGCGGTTCGGCCGCCGCGGCGCTGGGCGGCTACACCGCGGTGTTCGCGATGGCCAACACCGATCCGGTGGCCGACAACTCGGTCGTCGTCGAGCACGTGTGGCGCCGGGGGAGGGAAGCCGGGCTGGTCGACGTGCATCCGGTCGGCGCGGTCACCGTCGGGCTCAAGGGCGAGCAGCTCGCCGAGCTGGGCACGATGGCGAAATCGGCCGCGAACGTCCGGATTTTCTCCGACGACGGGCACTGCGTCGACGACCCGCTGATCATGCGGCGGGCGCTGGAGTACTCGACGGCGCTGGGCGTCGTCATCGCGCAGCACGCGGAAGAGCCGCGGCTCACCGTCGGCGCGCAGGCGAACGAAGGCGAGCGCGCCTCCCGGCTCGGCTACGCGGGCTGGCCCGCTTCGGCGGAAGAGTCGATCGTGGCCCGGGACTGCCTGCTCGCCCAGCACGCCGGGGCGCGGCTGCACGTCTGCCACGTGTCCACCGCGGGGACCGCGGACGTGCTGAGCTGGGCGAAGGACCGGGGCACCCGGGTCTCCGCCGAGGTCACCCCGCACCACCTGCTGCTCACCGACGACCGGCTGGAGACCTACGACCCGGTCAACAAGGTCAACCCGCCGCTGCGCACCGGGGGCGACGCCGCCCGCCTGCGGGCCGCGCTGGCCGAGGGCGTGATCGACTGCGTCGCCACCGACCACGCCCCGCATCCGGTGCAGGACAAGGACTGCGAATGGGCGGTCGCCAAACCGGGCATGCTCGGCCTGCAGACCGCGCTGTCCGTGGTCGCCGAGACGATGGTCCGCACGGGGCTGCTGGACTGGCGCGGCGTGGCGCGGGTCATGAGCGAGCGGCCCGCCGAGATCGCCGGGCTGCCCGACCACGGCCGTCCGCTGGAGACGGGGGAGCCGGCCAACCTGGTGCTGGTCGACCCGGACGCGGAGTGGACGGTGCGCGGCGCCGAGCTGGCGAGTATCGCCGCGAACACCCCGTACGAGGGCATGCGGCTGCCGGGCGTGGTGACACTCACGCTGTTGCGCGGGCGGATCACCGCGCGTGAAGGGAAGATTGGGTAATGGAGCGCTTCATTCTCGTCCTGGTCGTCCTCGCCTTCTTCCTGCTCGCGGTGTGGGGGATGCGCGTGGGCTGGCGGCGCAAGGCGCGTTCGCAGAGCGCGCGCGTCGCGCCCTTCCCGCAGCTGCCCGAGGAGCCGGGTGAGGTGGAGTTCGAGGCCAAGGGCCTCTACGTGAGCACGACCACCGCGGGGAACTGGCAGGACAGGATCGTCACCCGCGGCATGGGCCTGCGCGGGCGCGCGGTGCTGCGCCGGTACGCGGGCGGGATCGAGGTCGACCGGGCCGGCGCGCCCGGCTTCTGGATCCCGGAAGAGTCCATTGTGGACATCAAACGGGGCAGCGCGATCGCCGGGAAGGTGATGGGCTCGGACAGCCTGCTCATCCTCACCTGGCGCCTCGGCGAAGTGGAGCTGGACACCGGGTTCCGGGGGGACGACCACGGCGTCTATCCACAGTGGATGGAAAGCTTGACCCACAAGAGCAAGGGAGGGGCCCAGTGAGCACGCGTACACCCGCGGCGCTGGTGCTGGAGGACGGCCGCGTGTTCCGCGGCTCGGCGTACGGCGCGCAGGGGCGCACGCTCGGCGAGGCGGTGTTCTGCACCGGCATGACCGGCTACCAGGAGACGCTGACCGACCCGTCATACCACCGCCAGATCGTGGTGCAGACGGCGCCGCAGATCGGCAACACCGGCTGGAACGACGAGGACGACGAGTCGGCCCGGATCTGGGTTTCCGGTTACGTCGTGCGCGATCCCGCGCGCACCCCCTCGAACTGGCGCTCGCGCCGGGGCCTCGACGACGAGCTGGCCCGCCAGGGCGTGGTCGGCATCGCCGGGATCGACACCCGCACCCTCACCCGGCATCTGCGCGAGCGGGGCGCGATGCGCGCCGGGGTGTTCTCCGGGGACGCGCTCGCCGCCGAAGAGGCGATGGTGGCCGAGGTGCTCGCGAGCCCGCCGATGAAGGGCGCGGACCTGGCGGGCGAGGTCACCACGGCCCAGCCGTACGTGGTCGCGGCCGAGGGGGAGCGGCGCTTCCGCGTCGCGGCGCTGGACCTGGGCATCAAGTCCAACACGCCCCGGCAGATGAGCCGCCGCGGCATCGAGCTGCACGTGCTGCCCTCGTCGAGCACGATCGAGGACATCCTGGCGGTCGAGCCGGACGGGGTGTTCCTGTCCAACGGCCCCGGCGACCCGGAGACCCAGGCGCACGCGGTCGCGCTGACCGAGGAGACGCTGCGCCGCGAGATCCCGCTGTTCGGCATCTGCTTCGGCAACCAGATCCTCGGCCGCGCGCTGGGGCTGGGCACGTACAAGATGCGCTACGGCCACCGCGGCATCAACATCCCGGTGATCGACACCGACACCGGCCGCGTCGCGATCACGGCGCAGAACCACGGGTTCGCGCTGGAAGGCGAACCGGGCCAGGTCTTCGACTCGCCGTTCGGCGCCGCGAAGGTCAGCCACTACTGCCCGAACGACGGCACCGTCGAGGGCGTGCGCTGCGCCGACGTGCCCGCGTTCTCGGTGCAGTACCACCCCGAAGCGGCCGCCGGCCCGCACGACGCCGCGCCGCTGTTCGACGAATTCGCCGCACTGATGGAGAAGAAGAGCCAGTAATGCCGAAGCGGACAGACATCGAGCACGTTCTCGTCATCGGCTCCGGCCCGATCGTCATCGGGCAGGCCGCGGAGTTCGACTACTCCGGCACCCAGGCCTGCCGCGTGCTGCGCGAGGAGGGCCTGCGGGTCAGCCTGGTGAACTCGAACCCGGCCACGATCATGACCGACCCGGAGTTCGCCGACTCCACCTACATCGAGCCGGTCACCGCCGACTTCGTGGAGAAGGTCATCGCGGCCGAGCGCCCCGACGCGATCCTGGCCACCCTCGGCGGGCAGACCGCGCTGAACACCGCGGTCGCCCTGCACGAGCGCGGGGTGCTGGAGAAGTACCAGGTCGAGCTGATCGGCGCGGACATCGACGCCATCCAGCGCGGCGAGGACCGCCAGAAGTTCAAGGACATCGTGCGGACCATCGGCGGCGAGGTGCCGCGCAGCAAGGTCTGCCATTCGATGGACGAGGTGCGCGAGACGGTCGCGGACCTGGGCCTGCCGGTCGTCATCCGCCCGTCGTTCACGATGGGCGGGCTCGGCTCGGGCATGGCGCACACCGACGAGGAGCTGGAGCGGCTCGCCTCGGTGGGGCTGAGCGAATCCCCGGTCACCGAGGTGCTGATCGAGGAGAGCGTGCTCGGCTGGAAGGAGTACGAGCTCGAGCTGATGCGCGACCGGCACGACAACGTCGTGGTGGTCTGCTCGATCGAGAACGTGGACGCGATGGGCGTGCACACCGGCGACTCGGTCACCGTGGCCCCGTCGATGACGCTGACCGACCGCGAGTACCAGCACATGCGCGACGTGGGCATCGCCGTGCTGCGCGAGGTCGGGGTCGACACCGGCGGCTGCAACATCCAGTTCGCGATCAACCCCGCCGACGGCCGGATGGTCGTCATCGAGATGAACCCCCGCGTGTCCCGCTCGTCGGCGCTGGCCTCGAAGGCCACCGGGTTCCCGATCGCCAAGATCGCCGCGAAGCTCGCCATCGGCTACACCCTCGACGAGATCCGCAACGACATCACCGGCGAGACCCCGGCCTCCTTCGAGCCGTCGCTGGACTACGTCGTGGTGAAGGTGCCGCGGTTCGCCTTCGAGAAGTTCCCCGGGGCCGACCCGACGCTGACCACCACGATGAAGTCGGTCGGCGAGGCGATGGCACTGGGCCGCAGCTTCCCCGAGGCGCTGGGCAAGGCCATGCGCTCCATCGACACCAAGGCGGCCGGGTTCTGGACGCGGCCCGACCCCGAGGGCGCGACGCTGGAGAACACCCTCGAAGCGATGCGCACCCCGCACGACGGCCGGCTCTACGCGGTCGAGCGGGCGCTGCGGCTGGGCGCGACGGTGCAGCAGGTGCACGAGGCGAGCGGGCTCGACCCGTGGTTCATCGACCAGATCGCGCTGATCGGCGAGGTCGGCGCCGAGGTGCGGGACGCGCCGGTGCTCGACGCCGATCTGCTGCGCGAAGCGAAGCGCACCGGTCTGTCGGACAAGCAGATCGCCGCGCTGCGCCCGGAGCTGGCCGGTGAGGACGGGGTGCGCGCGCTGCGGCACCGCCTCGGCGTGCGGCCCGTGTTCAAGACCGTCGACACCTGCGCGGCGGAGTTCGCCGCGCGGACGCCGTACCACTACTCGGCCTACGAGGCCGATCCCGCCGCGGAGTCCGAGGTGACCGCGCAGCCGGACAAGCCGAAGGTGCTCATCCTCGGCTCCGGGCCGAACCGGATCGGCCAGGGCATCGAGTTCGACTACTCCTGCGTGCACGCGGCGATCGCGTTGCGGGACGCCGGGTTCGAGGCCGTGATGGTCAACTGCAACCCGGAAACCGTGTCCACCGACTACGACACCTCCGACCGCCTGTACTTCGAGCCGCTGACGTTCGAGGACGTGCTCGAAGTCGTCTACGCGGAGCAGAACTCGGGCACCGTGGCGGGCGTGATCGTGCAGCTGGGCGGGCAGACCCCGCTCGGGCTGGCCAAGCGGCTCGCGGACGCGGGCGTGCCGATCGTGGGCACGTCCCCGGACGCGATCAACCTGGCCGAGGACCGCGGCGCGTTCGGCGAGGTGCTCGGCGACGCCGGGCTGCCCGCGCCGGCGTACGGCACGGCGACGTCCTTCGAGGGCGCCAAGCGGATCGCCGACGAGATCGGCTACCCGGTGCTGGTGCGCCCGTCCTACGTGCTGGGCGGCCGGGGCATGGAGATCGTCTACGACGAGCCCTCGCTGGAGGGCTACATCCAGCGCGCCACCGAGGTCACCCCCGAGCACCCGGTGCTGGTGGACCGCTTCCTCGACGACGCGATCGAGATCGACGTGGACGCGCTGTTCGACGGCGAGGAGCTGTTCCTCGGCGGCGTCATGGAGCACATCGAGGAGGCCGGGATCCACTCCGGCGACTCCTCGTGCGCGCTGCCGCCGATCACCCTGGGCCGCCAGGACGTGGAGACCGTGCGCGCCTCCACCGAGGCCATCGCGCGCGGCGTCGGCGTGCGCGGGCTGCTGAACGTCCAGTACGCGCTCAAGGACGACGTGCTCTACGTGCTGGAGGCCAACCCGCGCGCCTCGCGCACGGTGCCCTTCGTCTCGAAGGCCACCGGCGTGCAGCTGGCGAAGGCGGCCTCGCTGATCATGACCGGCTCCAGCATCGCGGACCTGCGCGCCCGCGGCGTGCTGCCCGCCGAGGGCGACGGCGGGCACCTGCCCGCGGACTCCCCGGTGGCGGTCAAAGAGGCCGTGCTGCCCTTCCACCGCTTCCGCACCCCGGAGGGCAAGGGCGTGGACTCGCTGCTCGGGCCGGAGATGAAGTCGACCGGCGAGGTGATGGGCGTGGACACCTCCTTCGGCGAGGCGTTCGCGAAGTCCCAGGCCGGGGCGTACGGCTCGCTGCCGACCTCGGGCAAGGTGTTCGTCTCGGTGGCCAACCGCGACAAGCGGGCGCTGGTGTTCCCGGTGAAGCGGCTGGCGGACCTCGGGTTCGAGATCCTCGCCACGTCCGGCACGGCGGAAGTGCTGCGCCGCAACGGGGTCGCCTGCACCGAGGTGCGCAAGCACAGCGAGGACGCGGCGGGCTCGGCCGTGCCGGGGCCGAACATCGTGGAGATCATCCTCGACGGCGGCGTCAACATGGTGATCAACACCCCGTACGGCAACAGCGGTCCCCGCATCGACGGCTACGAGATCCGCACCGCCGCGGTTTCGCGCGACATCCCGTGCGTCACCACGGTGCAGGGCGCGGCGGCCGCGGTGCACGGGATCGAGGCGCTCATCCGCGGCGACATCGGGGTGCGCTCGCTCCAGGACCTCCAGGCGGCGCTGCGGGCGAACTCGTGACTGGGCCGTTCGGCCCAAAGCTGAGCGCGAAGATTGCCGAACGCGGCAATCTTTGCGCCGGCATCGACCCGCACCCGGGGTTACTGGACGCATGGGGCCTCGAACGCACGGTGTCGGGGCTGGAAAAATTCGCCCTCTCCGCCACCGAGGTGCTGGCCGCCGAGGCCCCGGTGATCAAGCCCCAGTCGGCCTTCTTCGAGGCCTACGGGGCCCCTGGGATCGCCGTGCTGGAGCGCGTGATCGCGGGGGCCAGGGAGGCCGGGGCGCTCGTCCTGCTGGACGTGAAGCGGGGCGACATCGGCTCCACGATGGGCGCCTACACCACCGCGTATCTGAGTGGTGACACAGCGCTCGCCGCGGACGCCGTGACGGTCTCGCCGTACCTGGGGTTCGGATCGCTCGCACCGGCGATCGAAACGGCGCGGGCGAGCGGGCGGGGCGTGTTCGTGCTCGCCCGCACGTCCAACCCCGAGGCCGCGGAACTGCAGAAAGCCTTGCTGGGCAACGGAAAGACCGTCGCGCAGTCCATTGTGGACGAGGTGGCGGCCGTCAACGCGGGCGCCGGGCCGCTCGGGGACGTCGGCGTCGTCGTCGGGGCCACGGTGCCCCCGGGAGAGCTGGAACTGGGCGCCTTGAACGGGCCCATCCTGGCACCCGGTTTCGGGGCCCAGGGGGCGGGCGTGAGCGATCTTCGGGCGGTGTTCGGAACGGGACTGCCGGGCGTGCTCCCGGCTTCGTCGAGGGACCTGCTGCGGCACGGGCCGGACCCGCGGGCGCTGCGTGAGCAGGTGCGGCGGATCCGGTCTTCGTTGGCCGAATTGGAGTTCGGACAGTAACGCGCAGCGTTTCCGTTGAGGGTGGCGGTGGGTGACGGGAGGGCTAATATCAGGCCTGGCCATTCGAACTGACCGGCCACCCCCGCATTGTGGCCGGTGGCCCGGGGTGGGTACCGTCGCGTCACCCACCCGGAATTTTGAGTACTACGGAGGAAAAACGTGGCACTTCCCCAGCTGACTGAGGAACAGCGCAAGGCGGCGCTGGAGAAGGCCGCTGCCGCTCGACGTACCCGTGCCGAATTCAAGGAACGCCTCAAGCGGGGCGGCATCACCCTGACCGACGTGCTCAAGCAGGCCGACGAAAACGAGATCCTCGGCAAGATGAAGGTTTCGGCTCTGCTCGAGGCTCTCCCCGGCGTCGGCAAGGTGCGCGCGCAGCAGACGATGGAACGCCTGGAGATCGCGCCGAGCCGCCGGCTCCGCGGCCTTGGCGACCGGCAGCGCAAGGCGCTGCTGGCCGAGTTCAGCGGCGAGTGAGCGAGACGGGCAACGACCACGCGGTGGCGGCCGGCACCCCCGGCCGCACGCGGCACGGTGAGCCGGTTCCCGGGCGTCGGCCCAGGCGCCGGCTCACCGTCGTCTCGGGTCCTTCCGGGGTCGGCAAGTCCAGCGTGGTCTCGGAGCTGCGGAAGCTGGACCCGGAGATCTACTTCAGCGTTTCGGTGACCACCCGGGCTCCCCGGCCCGGCGAGGTCGACGGGGCGCACTACCACTTCGTCGACCGGGCCGTCTTCGACAAGATGGTGGCCGCGGGCGAGCTGCTGGAGCACGCGGAGTTCGCGGGCAACTGCTACGGCACCCCGCGCGAGCCGGTCGAGCGGGCGCTGGCCGAGGGCCGCCCCGCGGTGCTGGAGATCGAGCTGCAGGGCGCCCGGCAGGTCCGCCGGGCCATGCCCGGCGCGCGCCTGGTGATGCTGATGCCGCCGTCCTGGCAGGAACTGGTCGGCAGGCTGACCGGGCGCGGCACCGAGGAGGAGGCCGCGGTCAAGGCGCGGCTGGCCGAGGCGGAGCGCGAGCTGGCGGCCGCGGGGGAGTTCGACGCCCGCGTCGTCAACGCCGACGTGCGGGACGCCGCGGAGCAGTTGTTAAACTTGATGAACGCCGACTTCGAAACCATTCAGGAGCAGAACGAGTGACCGCAGCGCTGGGTATCCACGGTGAAGAGCTCGAGGGCATCACCAACCCGCCGATCGACGACCTGCTGGCGAAGGTCAGCTCCAAGTACGCGCTGGTGATCTACGCCGCCAAGCGCGCACGCCAGATCAACGACTACTACGCCCAGCTCGGCGAGGGCCTGCTGGAGTACGTCGGCCCGCTCGTCGAGCCGGGCCCGCGCGAGAAGCCGCTGTCCATCGCCCTGCGCGAGATCCACGGCGGCCTGCTCGAGCACACCGAAGGTGAGTGACAAGCCCCGCGTCGTCCTCGGCGTGGGTGGCGGCATCGCCGCCTACAAGGCTTGCGAGGTGCTGCGCGGGCTGACCGAATCCGGTCACGACGTCCGCGTGGTGCCCACCGAGGCCGCGCTGAACTTCGTCGGCGCGGCCACTTTCGAAGCGCTGTCGGGGCATCCGGTGCACACGGGCGTGTTCACCGAGGTGCCCGAGGTGCAGCACGTCCGCGTCGGCAAGGAAGCGGACCTCGTGCTGGTCGTGCCCGCCACGGCCGACCTGCTGGCCCGCGCCGCCCACGGCCGCGCGGACGACCTGCTGACCAGCACCCTGCTCACGGCGCGGTGTCCCGTCGCGTTCTTCCCGGCGATGCACACCGAGATGTGGGAGCACCCTGCCACCCGCGACAACGTGGCGCTGCTGCGCTCGCGCGGCGTGGTCGTCACCGAGCCCGCGGCGGGGCGCCTGACGGGCGTGGACACCGGCAAGGGGCGGCTCGCCGACCCGGCCGAGATCGTCGACCTGGCCCGGCTTCTGCTGGCGTCGCGGACCGCGCTCCCGCGTGATCTCGAGGGGCTGCGCGTCGTCGTGTCGGCGGGCGGCACTCGTGAGCCGCTGGACCCGGTGCGCTACCTGGGCAATCGGTCGTCGGGCAAGCAGGGGTACGCGATCGCGCGGGTGGCCGCGCAGCGCGGCGCGGAGGTCACGCTCGTCGCGGGGCACACGGCCGAGCTGCCGCCGCCCGCCGGAGTTGATCTTCGTCACGTTTCGACCGCGGCGCAGCTGCGGGACGCGATGCAGGAGCGCGCGCAGGACGCGGACGTGGTCGTGATGGCCGCCGCGGTGGCCGATTTCCGGCCCTCGGCCCGCGCCGAGTTCAAGATCAAGAAATCCGACGACGTCCCGGACCCGGTCGTCACGCTGACCCGGAACCCGGACATCCTGGCCGAACTGGTGCAGAAGAGGCGTGCGGGCCAGGCCATCGTCGGGTTCGCCGCCGAGACCGGGGACGAGCGCGGCTCGGTGCTCGACCACGGCCGCGCCAAACTCGCCCGCAAGGGCTGTGACCTGCTGGTCGTCAACTCGGTCGGGGAGGGTGGCGCCTTCGAGGCCGAGGACAACGCCGGCTGGCTGCTGGCCGCGGACGGGGCCGAACGGCCTATTCCGCGTGGGCCGAAAGCGCAGCTGGCGGCCACATTGTGGGATGCGGTGGCCGAGTTCATGCGCCGTTGACCGTCCGCTTAGGTTTAACTCAGTAGGCTGGCCAAGCCCATGGAGTTGAGGGGATGTGAGGTGCGTCGTGACCGAGACCCGCAGGCTGTTCACGTCGGAGTCGGTGACGGAAGGTCATCCCGACAAGATCTGCGACGCGATCAGTGACTCGATCCTGGACGCGTTGCTGACCAAGGATCCACGCAGCCGGGTCGCCGTGGAAACGCTGATCACCACCGGTCAGGTGCACGTTGCGGGCGAGGTGACCACCGAGGCCTACGCGGACATCCCGACCATCGTCCGGGAGCGGATCCTGGACATCGGCTACGACTCCTCGGCCAAGGGGTTCGACGGGAACTCCTGCGGCGTGAACGTCGCGATCGGCTCGCAGTCGCCGGACATCGCGCAGGGCGTGAACACCGCGTACGAGTCGCGGCTGGAGAACGCGCTCGACGAGATCGACAGGCAGGGCGCGGGCGACCAGGGCCTGATGTTCGGCTACGCGTGCAGTGACACGCCCGAGCTGATGCCGCTGCCGATCGCGCTGGCGCACCGGCTTTCCCAGCGGCTCACCCGGGTCCGCAAGGAGGGCGTGCTGCCCTACCTGCGCCCGGACGGCAAGACCCAGGTGACCATCGAGTACGCCGGTGAGCAGGCCGTGCGGCTGGACACCGTGGTGGTCTCCACCCAGCACGCCGAGGGCATCGACCTCGACTCGATGCTCGGCGTGGACATCCGCGAGCACGTGGTCGCCCCGGAACTGGACGGGCTCGACCTGGACTCCGCGGACGTGCGGCTGCTGGTCAACCCCACCGGCCGGTTCGTCATCGGCGGCCCGATGGGCGACGCCGGGCTGACCGGGCGCAAGATCATCGTCGACACCTACGGCGGGATGGCCCGGCACGGCGGCGGCGCGTTCTCGGGCAAGGACCCGTCGAAGGTGGACCGCTCCGCGGCGTACGCGATGCGCTGGGTGGCCAAGAACGTGGTGGCCGCGGGCCTGGCCACGCGGGTCGAGGTGCAGGTGGCGTACGCGATCGGCAAGGCGGCCCCGGTCGGGCTGTTCGTCGAGACCTTCGGCACCGAGACGGTGGACCCGTCGAAGATCCAGGGCGCCATCACCGAGGTGTTCGACCTGCGCCCGGCCGCGATCATCCGCGACCTGGACCTGCTCCGCCCCATCTACGCGCCCACGTCGGCGTACGGTCATTTCGGCCGGCCCGAGCTGAACCTGCCGTGGGAGAACACCGATCGCGCCGAAGCACTCCGTTCCGCCGCCGGTGCCTGACGGCGGGCACACGACACCCCTGTGGGACCTCCCCAAGCCGAAACCGGCGCCGGGGAAATCCCGGGCGCGCAAGGGACAGCAGAAAGCGGCGGCCGTCGACCCGATCGCCAGGATCGTGGTCGACGTGCCGCTGGCGCATCTGGACCGCACGTTCGACTACCAGGTACCGGACAAACTGGACGCCGACGCGGTTCCCGGCGCCCGCGTGCGGGTGCGCTTCGCCGGGCAGCTCGTCGACGGGTTCCTGATCGAACGCGCCGGCACCACCGAGCACACGGGGCGGCTGGCGTTCCTGGAACGGGTCACCTCCAGCGAGCCCGTGCTCGGCCCGAAGCTGGCCACGCTGGCCAGGACGGTCGCCGAACGCTACGGCGGCACGATGATCGACGTGCTGCGGCTGGCGATCCCGCCGCGGCACGCGAAGGCGGAAGCCGAGCCGGCGAGGCCGCGCGCGGAGGTGTCGGCGGCGCCTGAGGCCGCGGCCTGGTCCCGGTATCAGCGGGGCGCGGCGTTCCTGGAAGCGTTGCGTGGCAAGAAACAGGCGCACGCGGTGTGGCAGGCGCTGCCGGGCGAAGACTGGCCGCGGCGGCTGGCGGAAGCGGCGGCGGTCGTGGCGGCCGGGGGGCGTGGCGCCGTGCTGGTGGTCCCGGATCAGCGGGACCTCGCGCGGGTGCACGCCGCGTGCGTGGAGCTGGCCGGTGAGGACGCCGTGGTCGGGTTGTCCGCGGACCTCGGCCCGGCGGAGCGGTACCGGCGGTGGCTGGCGGTCTCACGGGGCTCGGCGCCGATCGTGGTCGGCACGCGGGCGTCGATGTTCGCGCCGGTGGCCGATCCGGGCCTGTTCGTGGTCTGGGACGACGGGGACGATCTGCACGTCGACCCGCATATGCCCTATCCGCAGGTGCGGGACGTGCTCATCCTGCGGGCGCACGCGGAGCGGGCCTCGATGCTGGTGGCCGGGTTCGCGCGCACGGCCGAAGCGCAGCTGCTCGTCGAGTCGGGGTGGGCGCATCCGGTGGTGGCGGCGCGCGAAGAGCTGCGGCGCGCGGCGCCCCGTGTCACGCCGGTCGGCGAGGATTTCGATGTGGCGCGCGACGAAGCGGCGCGCGCGGCCCGGTTGCCGTCGGTGGCGTTCGAGGCCGCGCGGCAGGCGCTGGGCGGTGGGGCGCCGGTGCTCGTGCAGGTGCCGCGGCGGGGTTACGTCCCGGCGCTGGCGTGCGCGCATTGCCGGGCGCCGGCGCACTGTCGTCGTTGCGCGGGGCCGTTGGCGCTGACCGGTTCCGGGGCGCCGAGCTGCCGCTGGTGCGGTTCCCCCGAGGGCGGTTTCCGTTGTGCCACTTGCGGTTCTCAGCGGTTGCGGGCGGTCGTGGTCGGCTCGAAGCGGACGGCGGAGGAGCTCGGCCGCGCGTTCCCCGGGTTCGCGGTGCGGACGTCGGGCGCGCAGGAGGTGTTGTCCACGGTGCCGGGCAAACCGGCGCTGGTGGTGTGCACGCCGGGCGCCGAGCCGGTGGCCGAAGGCGGCTACGGCGCGGCGTTGCTGCTGGACGGCTGGGCGTTGCTGGGCCGGCAGGATCTGCGGGCGGCGGAAGAGACTTTGCGGCGCTGGATGGCCGCGGCGGCGCTGGTGCGCCCCGCGACGGCGGGCGGCCGGATCGTGGTGGGCGCCGAAGCCGGGCTGACGCCGGTGCAGGCGCTGGTGCGCTGGGACCCCGCGTGGCACGCCGAACGCGAACTGGCGGAGCGGCGCGAACTGGGTTTCCCGCCCGCGGTGCGGATGGCGAGCCTCGAAGGCACGCCCGAAGCCGTCGCGGCGTTGCTCGACGAGCTGGCGCTGCCCGGCTCCGGTGAGGTCCTGGGCCCGGTCCCGCTCGGCGAGATGGACGACGACGGCCGCACGGACCGGGAGCGCGCGCTGGTGCGCGTCCCCCGCGCCGAAGGCCGCGCCCTGGCGAACGTCCTGGCCACGGCCCAAGCGCGACGCGTAGCCCGCAAGGAAGCAGAACCGGTGCGCATCCAGCTGGATCCGCTGGAGCTGATCTAGCGCCCGGTGGCGCCGCATGGCCGGAGACCCGAGCCCGTTGGCAAACAGCTCGCCCCCTGGAGCTGATCTAGCTTCCGGCGCGAGACGCAGCGAACCGCCCGTGGCTGACGATCCGAAGCGAGCCGCGCCGCTGCCCGGGAACCACCGCGCTCCGGCCGCTCAGCCGGGTCCGCGCCCCTGGCCATAGACTGGCCGACGATGCCTTCCCAGCCTGAAACCGCCGAGGTGCCTTGATGCGCCTGGTGTTCGCCGGTACCCCCGAACCCGCCGTGCCCTCGCTGCGGGCACTGCTCGACTCGCCCCGGCACGAGGTCGTCGCGGTGGTCACCCGTCCCGACGCGCCGGCGGGCCGGGGCCGCAAGCTCGTCCGCTCGCCGGTCGGCGCGCTGGCCGACGAGCACGGCATCGAGGTCCTCACCCCGGCCAAGGCCGGGGAACCGGAGTTCCTCGACAGGCTGCGCGAGCTGGCCCCCGACGCCTGCCCGGTCGTCGCGTACGGCGCGTTGCTGCCGCAGCGCACGCTCGACCTCCCGCCGCAGGGCTGGGTCAACCTGCACTTCTCGCTGCTGCCCGCGTGGCGCGGCGCCGCCCCGGTGCAGGCCGCGATCCGGGCCGGCGACGAGATCACCGGCGCCTCCACCTTCCGCATCGTCAAGGAACTCGACGCGGGCCCGGTCTTCGGGGTGGTCACCGAGAAGATCGAACCCACCGACACCGCGGGCGCGCTCCTCGAACGGCTTTCCCACTCCGGAGCCCGGCTGCTGGTGTCCACAATGGACGGCATCGAGGACGGCGCCATCGAGGCCGTCCCGCAGCCGCCGGACGGGGTCAGCTACGCGCCCAAGGTCACGGTCGAGGACGCGAAGGTCACCTTCACCGACCCGGCGCACGCCGTGGACAGGCTGATCCGGGCCGTGACCCCGGAACCGGGCGCCTGGACGGAGTTCCGCGGCGAACGCCTCAAACTCGGCGCGGTCACGGTGCTCGACGAGGACCCGCTGCCACCGGGAGAGCTGCGCGTGGAGCGGAAGCGGGTCGTGGCGGGCACGGCGACCCAGCCGGTACGCCTCGGCGAAGTGCAGGCACAGGGCAAGAAACGGATGGCGGCCACCGACTGGGCGCGCGGCACGAGGATCGACCAGGGGGAGCGCCTGTCATGAGCGGCGAACGTCAGCAACGGCCGTCGAGGCCGCAACGGAGCAGGCCCGCGCCGCGAAAACAAGGCCCGCGCCGCCCGCCGCCGTACGAGGACCCGGCGCGCCGGGTCGCGTTCGAGGTGCTGCGCGCGGTCCGCGAGCGCGACGCCTACGCGAACCTCGTGCTGCCCGATCTGCTGCGCCAGCGCAAGCTTTCCGGCCGGGACGCCTCGCTGGCCACGGAGCTGGCGTACGGCACATGCCGCGCGCAGGGCCTGCTGGACGAGATCATCGGCGCCAACGTCGACCGCCCCGTGTCCAAAGTGGACGGCGTTGTGCTGGACTGCCTGCGCCTGGGCGCCTACCAGCTGCTGCGCACCCGGATCCCGGAGCACGCCGCGGTCGACTCGATGGTCAACATGGCCCGGCTGGAAGCCGGTTCGCCCGTGGCCGGGTTCGTCAACGCGGTGCTGCGCAAAGTGTCCGAAAAGGACGAAGCGGCCTGGGTGGACGAGCTCGCGCCGGACCCGGAGAAGGACGCGATCGGCAACCTCGCGCTCCGGACCGCGCACCCCCGCTGGGTGGCCCGCTCCTTCGCGGAAGCGCTGGGGGACAAGGGAGCCGAGCTGAAGGCCGCGCTGGAGGCCGACGACACGCGGCCCGAGGTGCACCTGGTGGCGCGCCCCGGCGAGATCAGCGCGGACGAGCTGGCCGCGATCACCGGCGGCGACGTGGCGCCGTACTCGCCCTACGGCGTGCACCTGCCCGCGGGCGCGGGCGACCCGGCGGATTCCGAGCCGATCCGCGAAAAACTCGCCGCGGTGCAGGACGAGGGCAGCCAGCTGTGCGCGGTGGCGCTGACGAAGGTGCCGGTCGAGGGCAGCGACGAACGCTGGCTGGACCTGTGCGCCGGACCGGGCGGGAAAGCCGCGCTGCTGGGCGCGCTCGCGGGCATCTCGGGCGCCACGGTCGACGCCGTCGAGCAGGCCCCGCACCGCGCCCGCCTGGTCGAGCAGGCGACGGCGGGGCTGCCGGTCACCGTGCACGTCGGCGACGGCCGGGAATCCGGGCTGGAGCCGGGATTCGACCGGATCCTCGTCGACGCGCCGTGCAGCGGGCTCGGTTCGCTGCGCCGCCGCCCGGAATCGCGCTGGCGCCGTAAGCCTTCCGACGTCGCGGACCTGACGAAACTGCAGGGGCAGCTGCTGACGGCGGCGCTCGAACTCGCGCGCCCCGGCGGCGTCGTGGCGTATGTCGTGTGCTCGCCGCACCTGGCCGAAACCGAAGGCGTGGTCGCCGAGGTGGCCCGCCGCGCCAAGGCGGAGATCGTGGACGCGCGGGAGTTCTTCCCCGGCGTCCCGCTCCTCGGCGACGGGCCGTACGTGCAGCTGTGGCCGCACCGGCACGGCACCGACGCGATGTTCTTCGCCGCGCTGCGGGTGCGTTGAAAGTCCTCGGTCTCGTCGCCAGCTCGTGCGGCGGGCTCGACACGCGCTTCCGCACCGAGCTCGCCGAACCCGCGGTGGCGCGCGGGTGGCGGCTGGCGATCACGCTGACGCCGACCGCGGCGAGCTGGCTCGAGCACGCCGGCGAGCTCGCCCGCCTGCGGGAGCTGACCGACCTGCCGGTGCGCAGCGAGTCGCGCCTGCCGGGGCAGCCGCGGCCGCATCCGGACCCCGGGGTGTTCCTGTTCGCCCCCGCGAGCGCGAACTCGGTCGCGAAGCTCGCCCTGGGCCTCGCCGACAACCAGGCCCTCACGGTGCTCGGCGACGTCCTCGGCGATCCGGCGGTCACCGTCGCGGTGGCGTACCAGGTGAGTCCCGCCCGCGCCGGGCACCCGGCGTGGCAGGGCCACCTCGACGCGCTCACCTCGGCGGGGGCCACGGTGTCCCAGCTGGCGGAATCGTGGGCGACGGCGCTGGAACTGCTGCCGGTCTGACCTTCTACACTGCGTAACCGTGAGCCACCGTTCCCTCATCGCCCCGAGCATCCTGTCCGCCGATTTCGCCCGGCTGGGCGAGGAGATCAACGCCGTAGCGGGGGAAGGGGAGACGCGCGCCGACTGGGTGCACGTCGACGTGATGGACGCGCATTTCGTGCCGAACCTGACCCTCGGCCTGCCGGTGGTGAAGTCTCTGCTCAAGGCCACCGACCTGCCGCTGGACTGCCACCTGATGATCGAGGACCCGGACCACTGGGCCATCGGGTACGCCGAGGCCGGCGCCTACAACGTCACCGTGCACGTCGAAGCGGCGTCGGACCCGGTGATGCTGGCCAAGAACCTGCACGCGGCGGGCGCGAAGGCCGGGCTGTCGGTCAAACCCGGCACCCCGCTGGAGGATCACCTCGAAACCCTCAAGCACTACGACACGCTGCTGGTGATGTCGGTCGAGCCCGGGTTCGGCGGCCAGTCCTTCATCCCGGACGTGCTGGACAAGGTCCGCACCGCGCGCCGCCTGGTCGACACCGGGCACCTCAACGTGATCGTGGAGATCGACGGCGGGATCAACGCCGACACCATCGAGCAGGCCGCCGAGGCCGGGGTCGACTGCTTCGTCGCCGGCTCCGCCGTCTACGGCGCCGAAGACCCCGGCAAGGCCGTGGCCGCGCTGCGCGCGCAAGCCGCCGCGCGCTGAACGAACAGGAGACGCCAGTGTTCACCGGCATTGTCGAGGAGCTCGGCGAGATCACCGCGGTCGAGCAGCTGCCCAACGCGGCCCGTCTCACCGTGCGCGGTCCCGTCGTCAGCTCCGACGCCCGCCACGGCGATTCGATCGCGGTCAGCGGGGTCTGTCTCACCGTGGTCGAGGTGCGCGGGGACGAGTTCACCCTGGACGTGGTGAACGAGACCCTGCAACGCTCGCGGCTGGCCAAGATCGCCACCGGCGACCGGGTCAACCTGGAGCGGGCCACCGCGGTCGGCGCCCGCCTCGGCGGGCACATCATGCAGGGCCACGTCGACGGCACCGGGGTGTTCCGCTCCCGCGACGACAACGGCCTGACCCGGTTCGCGTTGCCGTCCGGTTTGTCCCGCTACATCGTGGAAAAGGGCTCGATCGCGGTGGACGGGATTTCGCTCACCGTGACGAGTGTGACGAACGACGAGTTCACGGTGGCGCTCATCCCGACCACACTGGAGCTGACGACGCTGGGCCGCGCCGAGCCGGGCGATCTGGTCAACCTCGAAGTGGATGTGCTCGCCAAGTACGTCGAGAAGCTGGCCACGCCGCATCTGCGGGGCGCGGCGGAGCACAATGGAGCTTGAGGCTGGGACCCGGGAGGCCAACGTGAGTGCAGGGACGCCGTGCGGCGCAGGAGTGCCGGTGGACACCGCGGGCATCGAGCGGGCCATCGCCGCGATCGCCGACGGCAGGCCGGTGATCGTGGTGGACGACGAGGACCGGGAGAACGAGGGCGACCTGATCTTCGCGGCCGAGAAGGCCACGCCGGAGCTGCTCGCCTTCATGGTGCGCTACACCTCGGGCTACGTCTGCGTGTCGCTGACCCCGGAGACCTGTGAGCGGCTCGACCTGCCGCCGATGTACCACACGAACCAGGACGTGCGCGGCACCGCGTACACGGTGACGGTGGACGCGGCCGAGGGCATCAGCACCGGCATCTCGGCGGCCGACCGCTCGCGCACCATCCGCCTGCTGGCGAGCGCGGACTCGAAGGCCTCCGACCTCAAGCGCCCCGGGCACGTCGTGCCGTTGCGCGCGAAGGAGGGCGGCGTGCTGCGCCGTCCCGGCCACACCGAGGCGTCGGTCGACCTGGCCCGCCTCGCCGGGCTGCAGCCGGCCGGGGTGCTGTGCGAGATCGTCTCCCAGAAGGACGAGGGGGACATGGCGCGGCGGGACGAGCTGCAGGTCTTCGCCGCCGACCACGACCTCGAGATCATCACGATCGCCGACCTGATCGCGTACCGCCGCCGCACCGAGAAGCAGGTGGAGCGGGTCGCCGAGGCGCGGATTCCGCTCGCCGCGGGCACGTTCCGCGCGGTCGGCTACGACAGCCTCCTGGACGGGATCGAGCACGTCGCGTTCGTCTACGGCGACATCGGCGACGGCGAGGACATCCTGGTCCGGGTGCACTCCGAATGCCTGACCGGCGACGTGTTCGGCTCGCTGCGCTGCGACTGCGGCCCGCAGCTGGAGGCGGCCCTGCAGGCGATCGCCGACGAGGGCCGCGGCGTGGTGCTCTACATCCGCGGGCACGAGGGCCGCGGGATCGGCCTGCTGCACAAGCTGCAGGCGTACCAGCTGCAGGACCTGGGCGCCGACACGGTGGACGCGAACCTGGCGCTGGGCGTGCCCGCCGACGCGCGCGACTACGGCACGGGCGCGCAGATCCTGTGCGACCTCGGCGTTCGCTCGATGCGGCTGCTGACCAACAACCCGGCCAAGCGGGTCGGGCTGGAGGGCTACGGCCTGCAGGTCACCGGCCGGGTGCCGCTGCCGATCTCGCCGAACCCGGAGAACGTGCGCTACCTGCGCACCAAACGCGACCGGATGGGCCACGACCTGTCCAACCTCGAGGAGTTCGACCAGGTCGGCGCCGACTTCGACCCGGCACCGAACGGAAAAGGCGCGGCACAGTGAGCGGTGAAGGACGGCCGGACGTCGAGCTCGACCTGAGCTCGTGCGAGAACCTGAAGCTCGCGATCGTCGCCACGCGCTGGCACGCGAACATCACGGAAGCCTTGCTGGAGCGGGCGATCGCCACCGCGAAGGAGGCCAAGCTCGCCGAGGAGCCCACGGTGGTGTGGGTCGCGGGCGCGGTCGAACTGCCCGTGGTGGTGCAGTCGCTGGCCCGGACGCATGACGCGGTCGTGGCGCTCGGCGTCGTGATCCGCGGCGGTACTCCGCATTTCGAGTATGTGTGCGACGCGGTGACGGCGGGGCTGACGAGGGTGGCGCTCGACGAGGGCACTCCGGTCGGCAACGGCGTGCTGACGGTCGAGACCGAGGCGCAGGCACTGGACCGCGCCGGGTTGCCGGATTCGGCGGAGGACAAGGGCCGTGAGGCCACGCAGGCGGCGCTGGACACGGCGCACGTGCTGCGGGGCCTGCGCCAGCCGTGGACCGAGAAGGGTTTCGTGTGAACGCGGCCGTGACCGAGCAGCAGAGCGAGACCGTGGTGATCCGGCCGTTCAAGGCGGCGTGGATGTCGGTCGTGCTCGCGATCGTGCTCGTGGTGGCGTTCGCGGTGGTCGCGATCCTGTTGCGCAGCTCGAACACCGGCGCGATCTTCGAGGTGTCGGACCAGGTCGCGATGATGGGCGTCGGGATCGTGCTGGCGCTGGGCGCGCTGCTGTTCGCCACGCCGCGCGTGCGGGCCGACGCCGAAGGCATCGAGGTGCGCAACGTTCTGTTGCTGCAGAAGCGGTTCAGCTGGCTCGAGGTGCTGTCGGTGAGCTTCCCCGACGGCGCGTCCTTCGCCCGGCTGGAGCTCCCGGAGGACGAGTACTACGGCATCCTCGCGATCCAGGCCGTGGACAGGGACCGGGCCGTCGAGGCCGTCCGCGCCTTGCGGCGCCTGCACAAACAGGCCTGGGCCGACCAGCCCTGACGGCTGTCGATCTGCCGCGCCGCCCTTCCGCGCGGGTGGCCAACTCGCGTGCGGGGGCGGCCAACACATGAACGTGAGTGGCCAACGCACGCGTGGGGGCGGCCAACACGCGCCCGCGCGTGGCCAACACGCGCCCGCGCGTGGCCAACACATGAACGTGAGCGGCCACCACGCGCGCATGAACGGCCAACCCGCGCCTGCGTGTGGCCAACACGCGCACATGAGCTGCCAGCTCGCGTGCGGGGGCGGCGCTCAGACCGTCAGGTCCACCACCACCGGCGCGTGGTCGGACGCGCCCTTGCCCTTGCGCTCCTCCCGGTCCACGTACGCGTCGGTGACCGAGCCGGCGAACTTCGCGTCGGCGTAGACGAGGTCGATGCGCATCCCATTGTTCTTCGGGAACGCGAGCTGGCGGTAATCCCAGTACGTGTAAGGCTTGTCGTACTTCAGCGCGCGCGGCAGCACGTCGCTCAGGCCCGCTTCCCGCAGCACCGCCAGCGCCTTGCGCTCCGCGTCGGTCACGTGGGTGGACTCGGTGAACAGGCTGATGTCCCAGACGTCCTCGTCGGTCGGGGCGATGTTGAAATCGCCCAGCACGGCGAACGGGCGCGCCCCGTCGCTCTCGCTGATTACCGTGCCACGCAACGCTTCCAGCCACCGGAGCTTGTACGCGTAGTGCTCGTGGCCCGGCTCCCGGCCGTTGGGCACGTACACCGACCAGACCCGGACCCCGTCGCACGTGGCGCCGATCGCCCGCGGCTCCGACGCGTCTTCGTACACCGGCTCGTCGATCAGGCCGCGGCGCACGTCCTCGATGCCCACGCGGGACAGGATCGCGACGCCGTTCCAGCGGCCCGTGCCGTACGCCGCCGCTTCGTACCCGAGCTCGGCGACCTGCTCGCCGGGGAAGGCGTCGGTGGCGCATTTGAGCTCCTGCAGGCACACCACGTCGGGTTTCGCGGATTCCAGCCAGGCCAGCAGCCGGGGCAGCCGCGCCGTGACCGAGTTGACGTTCCAGGTGGCGATGCGCATGGCCCCGAGAATGGCACACGGGTACGACACTCCCGTCCGCGGCCGTTTCGAAATGCGCGGCCCGCGCGCTGCTCTTAATGTTTCCAGGCAGCCGAGGGACGGGGGAGTCCGAATGCGCAAGGTCGCGATCGCCGCGGTGCTGGCTCTGCTGGCGGGTCTGTTCCTGCCGGGGTCGGCAGGCGCCGACGCCGGGTGCCGTGGCGGGGATCCGGTGATCCTGCTGCACGGCCTCGGCGCCACCGGGCCGGAGAACTTCTCCTACCTCGACCCGGTCCTCCGCCAGGCCGGGTACTGCACCTTCGTCACCACGTACGGCCAGGCCACGCCGGCCGCGCCGGTCGGCGGCACCACGGCGATCGAGCGCTCCTCGCGCGAGATCGTGGCGTTCATCGACCGCGTGCGGCAGGCGACGGGCGCGGACAAGGTCGATCTCGTCGGGCATTCCGAGGGCGCCTTCCAGTCCCTCTACATCCCCAAGGTGCTCGCCTACTCCGCGCACGTGCGCCGGGTGGTCGCGCTCGCGCCGCCCACGCACGGCACGAACGTCTCCGGGCTCGTGACGCTCGCCGACCTGCTCGGGCTCCGCCCGGTGGTGGACCAGGTGCTCGCGAACTCCGGCTGCCAGTCCTGCCCGCAGATGCTGCCCGGCGGGTCTGCGGTGCGGGACCTGACCGACGGCCCGATCGCCCAGCCGGGCGTGGACTACACCATCATCGCGACCCGCGCCGACACCGTGGTCACCCCGCCGGAGACGTCGTTCGTGCCCGAGCCCGGGGTGCGCAACGCGTTCGTGCAGGACACCTGCCCGCTCGACCCGGTCGGGCACGCGGGGCTCGCGTTCGACGGCGGGGTCGCGGACATGATCGTCAACGCGCTCGATCCCGCCGGCGCCGGGCCGGTGCACTGCACAGCCGGTCCGCCGCAGTGACCGGTGGGGGTGCGTGAGACTGTCACCCCCGAGCCATAGGCTTGCGGGGTGGCTGATCCGTCCACCTACCGTCCAGCACCGGGGAGCATCCCGGACCAGCCCGGCGTGTACAAGTTCCGCGACGCGACCAGGCGCGTGATCTACGTCGGGAAGGCCAAGAGCCTGCGCAGCAGGCTCAACTCCTACTTCGCCGACCTCGCCGGGCTGCATCCGCGCACCCGCCAGATGGTCACCACGGCGGCGAGCGTGGAGTGGACGGTGGTCACCACCGAGGTGGAGGCGCTCCAGCTCGAGTACAACTGGATCAAGGAGTTCGACCCGCGGTTCAACGTCCGCTACCGCGATGACAAGACGTACCCGGTGCTCGCGGTGACGCTGCACGAGGAGTACCCGCGGCTGCACGTCTACCGCGGCCCGCGCAAGAAGGGCGTGCGCTACTTCGGCCCGTACGCGCACGCGTGGGCGATCCGCGAGACGCTGGACCTGCTGCTGCGCGTGTTCCCCGCGCGCACCTGTTCCAACGGGGTGTTCCGCAGGCACACGCAGATCGGCCGCCCGTGCCTGCTGGGCTACATCGACAAGTGTTCCGCGCCCTGCGTCGGCAAGGTGACCGCGGAGCAGCACCGCTCGATCGTCGAGGACTTCTGCGATTTTCTGGCCGGGCGCACCGATGCGATGGTGCGGCGCCTGGAAAAGCAGATGGCCGAAGCCTCCGAGACGCTGGAGTTCGAGCGCGCGGCCCGGTTGCGGGACGACCTCGGCGCGCTGCGCCGCGCGATGGAGAAGCAGGCCGTGGTGTTCGGCGACGGCACGGACGCGGACGTGGTCGCCTTCGCGCACGACGAGCTCGAAGCCGCGGTCCAGGTCTTCCACGTGCGCGGCGGCCGGGTGCGCGGCCAGCGCGGCTGGGTGATCGACAAGGCCGAGGAGATGGACATCGCCGAGCTGGTGGACCAGTTCGTGGCGCAGTTCTACGGCGAGCAGGCGGAGCTGGCCGAGCAGACGGCCGACGCCGGAGTCCCCGTGCCGCGCGAGGTGCTCGTGCCGGAGCTGCCCGCCGACGCCGACGCGCTGGCCGAATGGCTGTCGGGGTTGCGCGGTTCCCGTGTGCAGCTCCGGGTCGCGCAGCGCGGGGACAAGCGCGCGCTGGCGGAAACCGTGCAGCGCAACGCGCAAGAGGCGTTCCAGCAACACAAACTGCGCCGCGCGGGCGATCTCACGGCGCGCTCGGCGGCGTTGTCGGAGCTGCAGGAGCAGCTCGGCCTCGACAGCGCGCCGCTGCGCATCGAATGCATCGACATCAGTCACATCCAGGGCAGCGACGTGGTCGCCTCGCTCGTGGTGTTCGAAGACGGCGTGCCCCGCAAGTCCGAGTACAAGCGGTTCGCCTTGCGTGAGGCCGCGGAAGAGGGCGACGTCGCCTCGATCGCCGAGGTCGTGCGGCGGCGTTTTCACCGCTACCTCAAGGAAACCGAGAACCAGGCGGACGAGAGCAGGCCCGGGATCGACCCGGAAACGGGGCGGCCGCGCAAGTTCGCGTACCCACCGAACCTGCTCGTGGTCGACGGCGCGGGCCCGCAGGCCACCGCGGCCGCGGATGTGCTGGCGGAGCTGGGGATCACCGACGTCGCGGTGGTGGGGCTCGCCAAGCGGCTGGAGGAGGTCTGGCTGCCGGCGGACCCGGATCCGGTGATCCTGCCGCGCACGGCGGAATCGCTGTACCTGCTGCAGCGCGTGCGGGACGAGGCGCACCGGTTCGCCATCCGCTACCACCGCGAGAAACGGGCGAAGCGCCTGCAGGTGTCCGTTCTGGACGGTGTGCCAGGGTTGGGGCAGACGAGGAAGACCGCGCTGATCAAGCATTTCGGCTCGGTGAAGAAGCTCCGCGAGGCCGGGGTGGACGAGATCGCACAGGTGCCGGGAGTGGGGAAACGGACCGCGGAAGCGGTGCACGCGGCACTCAACACAGGGGAGAGGGAGTCATGACCGGACACGAGGACGAGCACCATTCCGGGATGGAGGTCGCGGTCGTCACCGGGCTGTCCGGCGCGGGCCGCAGCACCGCCGCGAAATGCCTGGAGGACCTCGGCTGGTTCGTGGTGGACAACCTGCCGCCCGAGCTGATCTCGACGATGGTCGAGCTGGGCGCGCAGGCCAGCGGCGCGATCACGAAGGTGGCCGTGGTGATGGACGTCCGCTCGCGGGCGTTCACCGACGACCTCGCCTCGGTGATCAAGGACCTGGACGCGCGCGGGTACAAACCGCGCGTGCTGTTCCTGGAGGCCACGGACGCGGTGCTGGTGCGCCGCTTCGAGTCCGTGCGCCGCGGCCACCCGATGCAGGGCGACGGGCGGCTGGCCGACGGCATCACGGCCGAGCGCGCGCTCCTGGCGCCGTTGCGCGACGAGGCCGACCTGATCCTGGAGACGTCCGCGCTCTCGGTGCACGATCTGCGCGCCAAGATCGAGGACACGTTCGGCTCCGAGTCCGCCACGCAGACCAGGGTCACGGTGCTCTCGTTCGGCTACAAGTACGGGCTGCCGATGGACGCGGACCTGGTGATGGACGTGCGGTTCCTGCCGAACCCGTTCTGGATCCCGGAACTGCGCGACCACACGGGGCTCGACTCCGAAGTGCGCAACTACGTGCTCTCCCAGGAAGGGGCCGAGGAGTTCCTCGACCGCTACCATCAGCTGCTGCGGCTGATCGGCGCCGGCTACAAGCGCGAGGGAAAGCGCTATCTCACCCTGGCCGTCGGCTGCACGGGCGGAAAGCACCGCAGTGTCGCGATTTCCGAGGAGCTGGCCCGGCTGCTGTCCAATGAGGACGGTATGGCGGTGAAGGTGATCCACCGGGACCTGGGCCGCGAGTGACGCCGGCCGAGCCGCTGCGCGCGGTCGCTCTCGGGGGCGGGCACGGGCTGCACGCGACGCTCACCGCGGCGCGGCGCCTGACCTCCGACGTCACCGCCGTGGTGACGGTCGCCGATGACGGCGGGTCCTCGGGCAGGCTGCGTCGCGAGCTGGGCCTGCTGCCGCCGGGGGACCTGCGGCAGGCGCTGGCCGCGCTCGCCGAGGCGGAGCTGGGCGAAACGCTGTGGGCGGAGGTGTTCCAGCACCGGTTCGGCGGCAACGGCGCGCTGGCCGGGCACGCGGTCGGGAACCTCGTGCTGGCCGGGTTGTTCGAGGTGCTCGGTGACCCGGTGCGGGCGCTGGACGAGGCGCGCCGGCTGCTCGGCGTGAGCGGCCGGGTGCTGCCGATGTCCACCGAGCCGCTGGAAATCGAGGGCGAGGTCACCGGACTCAGTAACCACGACGAGGTCCGCACGATCAGAGGTCAGGTGGCGCTCGCGAGCACACCGGGCCGGGTCCGGCGGATCGAGCTGCGCACGCCGGCCCGCAACGGTGGCACGCCCGCCGCCTGCCCGCAGGCGGTGGACGCCGTGCTCGGCGC
This sequence comes from Amycolatopsis acidicola, assembly GCF_007713735.2. GTDB lineage: Bacteria > Actinomycetota > Actinomycetes > Mycobacteriales > Pseudonocardiaceae > Amycolatopsis_E > Amycolatopsis_E acidicola. The sequence goes on from NZ_VMNW02000022.1 coordinate 36,061, forward strand.
GGACGTGGTGTTCCTCGGCCCCGGGTCGTGGTTCACGAGCGTGCTGCCGCACCTGCTGGTGCCCGGTCTGCACGACGCGCTGGTCCGGACGGAGGCGACGAAGGTGGTGATCCTCAACCTGGTCCCGCAGCCGGGAGAGACGGCTGGCTTCTCACCCGAACGGCATCTGGACGTACTCTTCGAGCACGCGCCCGGGCTGCGGGTGGACACAGTGATCGCGGACCGGGCTTCGGTGCCCACGCCGCGGCGGCTGAGTGACGCGGCGGCGGCGCTGGGGGCGCGGGCGGTACTGGCGGACGTGGCGGACCCGAACGTGGCGGGTTTGCACGATCCGGATGCGCTCGCGGACTGTGTGCGAGAGGCTCTCGGGCGCCGCTGGAGTGCGCGCGACCGGGACGGTGGAGAAAGCAGGGAGGGGACATGGCGATGACTGCGGCGGTGAAGGACGAGCTGAGCAGGCTCCAGATCACCAAGATCGGGCCGCGCCGCGCGGAGGTGGCGTCGATGCTGCGGTTCGCGGGCGGGCTGCACATCGTCGGCGGCCGGGTCGTGGTGGAGGCGGAGCTGGACACCGGTTCGGTGGCGCGGCGGCTGCGCAAGGAGATCCAGGAGCTCTACGGCCACCATTCGGACGTGCACGTGCTTTCCGCCGGGGGCCTGCGGAAGACGACGCGGTACCTGGTGCGGGTGGTCAAGGACGGTGAGGGGCTGGCCCGGCAGACGGGCCTGATCGACAACCGGGGCCGCCCGGTGCGCGGGCTGCCCGCGGCGGTCGTGTCTGGGGGGATCGCGGACGCGGAAGCCGCGTGGCGTGGCGCTTTCCTCGCGCACGGTTCGCTGACCGAGCCGGGGCGCTCGTCGTCGCTGGAGGTCACCTGCCCGGGGCCGGAGGCGGCGCTCGCGCTGGTGGGTGCCGCGCGGCGGCTGGGCATCCAGGCCAAGTCGCGTGAGGTCCGCGGGGCGGACCGGGTCGTGGTGCGCGACGGTGACGCGATCGGCGCGCTGCTGACCAGGCTGGGCGCGCACACGAGCGTGCTGCAGTGGGAAGAGCGCCGGATGCGCCGCGAGGTGCGCGCGACCGCGAACAGGCTCGCCAACTTCGACGACGCGAACCTGCGCCGCTCGGCGCGCGCGGCGGTCGCGGCCGCCGCCAGGGTGGAGCGGGCGATGGAGATCCTCGGCGACACGGCGCCGGATCACCTGCTGGCGGCCGGGAAGCTGCGGCTGTCCAACAGGCAGGCGTCGCTGGAGGAGCTGGGGCAGCTGTCCGACCCGCCGATGACGAAGGACGCGGTGGCCGGCCGCATCCGCCGCCTCCTCGCGATGGCCGACAAACGGGCGAAGGACATGAACATCCCCGACACCGAGTCGGCCGTCACCGCCGAGATGCTGGAGGAAGAGGTCTAGCGCCGCGCCCTCGTGACGATGAACGCCGCGGCGGTCAGGGGCAGCAGGGACCACAGCGCCGCCGTGACGTAACCACCTTGCGTGGGGAGGGTCATCGCGGCCGGGGTCGCCGAGGCGAGGAGGAGGCCGGCGAGGGCGCTGCCGGTGCTGAAGCCGATACTGCGCACGATCTGGTTGATCGACAGCACGCTCGCGGTTTCCCCTTGCGGCGCACCGGCGAGCACGAGCTTCGGCATCACCGCCGAGGTCCCGCCGACGCCGAAACCGAGCAGGGCGATCGCGGCGAGTACGGCGACCAGAGAACCGTGGGCGAGGGCGAACAGCAGCGCGGCGGCCCCGGCGATCGCGGCGGACAGGGCGAACATCCGGCGTACCGTGCCGCCGCCGCTCAGCCGGGGCACCGACCGCCCCGCGACGAAACCGAGCAGCGAGAACGGGATCAGCGCCGCCCCGGCGGCGACACCCGGCAGCGCGAACCCGTAGCCCGCGCCGTCCGGTGTCTGCACGAAGCGCGTGAACAGGCTGAACAACAGGTACAAGCCCATCCCGGCGACGAGCATCGCCAGGTTCGCGCGCAGGACCGGTGCCCGGCCGAGCATCCGCAGATCGACCAGCGGCGCGGCGGCCCGCAGTTCGAACACCGCCCACCCCGAGAGGATCACGGCGGCCGCCGCGAGGAGTCCGCCGCCCAGCCACGGATCCGCCCAGATCGCGGGCTCCGCGATGACCAGCAGCACCCCGAGCGTCCCGAGGGCGAGCAGAAAAGCGCCGAGTACATCGATCCGCGGCCGCGCTCCGGGCGCCTCCGCGGGCAGCGCGCGCCACGCGATGACGAGCGCGATGGCCGACAACAGGAATCCCAGTCCGTACGCGGCACGCAGCCCCGCGAGCTGGTCGAGCAGGCTGACCGCCGGATAGCCGACGCCGATCCCCACCGTCGAGGCCACGGACAGCGCGGCGATCGTCGACGCGGAGCGATCCGCTGGCAGATGGGTGCGGGCGACACTCATCAACAGCGCCACGAGCGGCACGCCGAGCCCCTGCAACCCGCGCCCGATCAGCAATGCCGCGAACGGCAACGGCAGCGTCGTCAGCAGCCCGCCCGCCGTGACCAGAACCAGGGTCGCCAGGATCGTCGCCCGCCGGTACGGGCCGCCGCCGAGCCTGCCGAGCACCGGGCCCGCGATCGCGCCGGTGAACAGCGTGACCGTCAGGGTCCACTGCGCGGCGGCGAGGGACACGTGCAGGTCCGTGGCGACCGGGGTGATCAGCGGCGCACCGACACTGCCGATCACCGCCGTCGCCAGCGCCGTGCAGACCAACGCGAACCCGAGACGCCCGGAGATGCCACTGCCCAAGGTCTTCTTCACCGCGTCCACGGCGCTAAGTTATCAGTTACTAACTACTAATTAAATGTGATGCGCGACCACTGGTCATCGGCCGAGGGCGCTGGATCTTCCGGCGCGAGCCCCCTGCGGGGCTGACCGTGTGCAGCTGGTGTTACTTCCGGCCGGGTGCGGCGCCGGACTCCGTAACGCGGCGGTTTCACGGCCGCGGGGTGCGCGAAACCCGGCGCGCCGACGCTGGATCACGGCCTGACCGGTTCGGGGAAGGGGATGATCGTGCGTTCCGATCACGCGAACGAAAGGGCGGAGCTCAAGGTCTCCGCCGATGTCGGCAGCTGGCTCTCCCGGCGCAGCAGCCACGCTGCCGGCTGGCGGGCCGAGGAGCTCGTGGCCGCGAAACGGGGGAGCACCGTCAGCGTCGTCATCCCGGCACGCGACGAGGAGGAGACGGTCGGGGACATCGTCCGCACCATCCGGCGTGAGCTGATGGAGGCCGTGCCGCTGGTGGACGAGCTGCTGGTGGTGGATTCCCGCTCGCAGGACGGCACGGCGCGCGTCGCGGCCGAAGCCGGGGCCGCGGTCGTGGCGCAGGACGCGGTGCTGCCGTCGCTGGAAGGCATGGCGGGCAAGGGAGAAGCGCTCTGGAAAGGGCTCGCGTCGACGACCGGTGACCTGGTGGTGTTCGTCGACGGCGATCTCTACGACTTCAGCAGCGACTACGTGACGGGACTGCTCGGCCCGTTGCTGACCGACGCGGAAGTGGCCTACGTCAAGGGTTTCTACCACCGGCCGCTGGGCAGCGACGCGGACGGCGGTGGCCGGGTGACCGAGCTGGTCGCGCGACCGTTGCTGAACATGTACTGGCCCGAGCTGGCCGGGTTCGTCCAGCCGCTCGCGGGCGAGTACGCCGGGCGCCGCGAGGTGCTGGAGAGCATCCCGTTCGTGGTCGACTACGGCGTCGAGGTCGGGCACCTGATCGACATCCTCGCCGCGCGGGGGCTGGACGCGCTCGCGCAGGTCGATCTCGGCAAGCGCACCCACCGCCACCAGAGCACCCAGGCGCTGGGGCGGATGTCGGGGCAGATCATGCAGACGGTGTTCGACCGGCTCGCGCGGCACGGGCGGCTGGTGTCGGCGCTACCGCCCGCGACACTGCTGGCCCAGTTCCGCCGCGGCGAGTCCGAGCACGGGGTCGAGCGGGAGATGGTGCTGACGGACGTGACGTGCCGGCAACGCCCGCCGCTCGCCGACCTGCGAGGGGAGGACAGGGTGCGCGACATCGCCTGAGCGGGCTTGGAGAACCGGCGTGCCGCGACGTGCGGGTGCGGCGCGGCTCGTACGTAGATCCGGTGGCTCTGCGCGGGTCGTCGTGCCGGACGAGCGGTGGATTTCCGATCAGGCCGCGCACGGTCGTCGGCCTGCGCGCCTAAGCGGCGTCGTGGAAAACGAGGCCCAGGGTGTGGCGGATCCCGGTCCGGACGGTGCTCACGCCGTGCCGGACCGGGGACGCCGACCAGCCGCGCGCGGAGCGCACGGGGCGGTCGCGCGTGGTGAAGATCAGCGCGTCGCCTTGGCCCAGCGCGGTGACCGTGCCGCGGGACTGCGCGCGCGGCCGCTGCTCGACGAGCAGGAACTCGCCGCCGGTGTGGTCGGTGCCGGGTTCGTCGAGCCCGATCACGACCTGCAGCGGGAAGACGAGCTCGCCGTAGAGGTCGCGGTGCAGGGCATTCCAGTCCCCGGCCTGATAGCGCAACAGGATCGGAGTCGGCCGGACCTGCCCGGCGCGGTGGCATTCCGCCAGCCACGTCTCCAGCTCGTCCGGCCATCGCGCGTCCCAGCCCAGCCGCGTCGCCCAGTCACGCGCGATCGGGAGCAGGCGCGGGTAGAACGCGTCGCGCAGTTCGCGCACGGTGTCCGGTAACGGGTAGCCGAAGTAGCGGTACTGCCCGGACCCGAAGCGGTACCGCGCCATGTCGATGGTCGAACGGAATCTCGCCACGTCGTCGTAAAGCGCCGACAGCGCCCGGCATTCGTCCTTTTCGAGGAGCGCCGGGATGCGGGCGCAGCCGTACGCGTCGACCTCCGTCGCGAGTGCTGTCCAGTCTTGTGCGGCAAGGCGTTCGGGGAAGTTCACCCCGCCCAGTGTCGTGCCGGGCGGGCGTCGTCGCTGGCGGCTTTCGGCCGTCTCGCTCAGGCCGCGAGATCGCCCTGCGCGATCACCTTCGTGATCTTCGCGCGCACCAGCGCCTCGCCGGGGACGGCGTTGCGCTTGCCGAACTGCTCACCCTGGTCCTCGCCCATGTACCGGGCGCCGATGGCGATCGACCACGGCAGCATCTCGTCCAGGTCCTCGGACAGCTCGGCCTCGGCGGTGAACTGGACGAAGGAGAACGGCGGCCGCTGGTCGTCGACGGTCAGCGAAAGCCTCGGCTGCCGGCGCAAAGCCTTGCCCTTCACCGTTTCCACGCCGGTGTTGAAGATCAGCTCGTCACCGCCGCCGCCTTCGTTGAGCACGAACCAGACCGGCGTGACGTGCGGAGTGCCGTCGGCGCGCACCACCGCCAGCTTGCCCGTCCTCGTCCCCGCGCTCGCGAACTCCCACCACTGGTCCCGGCTCATCTCGTACATGTGCCCGAACGTAACGGATCACCGCCGGAGCGGCATGCCATGATGACGGCATGGGCCCGGACGTGGACGAAGGCGTGCGGACGATGCTGCTGCTCATGCCCCGGCTGGTCGGCCGCGCGAAGAAGATCCCGGTGCCCGCCAGCCTGAGCTCGTTTTCGCTGGCGCCACGGCATCTTTCGCTGCTGTCGTACCTGCTCTTCGACGGGCCGCTGCACGTGAACGAGCTCGCCGCCCGGCTCGAGGTCGCGCCCACCACGGTCAGCCTGATGGTCGGCGACCTCGCCCGCAGCGGCATCCTCGACCGCGCCGAGGACGAGAACGACCGCCGCCGCACGATCGTGAGCATCGCCGGGCGCTACCGGGCCGACGTCGAGGGCTGGCTGGCCAGCGGCGCCCGCGCGTGGCGGAAGGTGCTCGCGCCGCTCACGCCCGAGCAGCGCGGTCTGTTCATCGAGACGCTCCAAGCCTACGAACGCGAAGTCGAACGCGCGGGCCCGGAGCACGACACATAGCCCGCACCGTCACCCACCGCCGCCCTCAACCGACGCGCTGCGCGCGGCTCGCCTAGTCTGCTGGACTGTGCGAGACGCGGACCTGATCAGCGGCGGGCTGGTCGACGAGGGCCTGGCTCGGCGGCTCAAGGCGCTCGCCTGCACCGCGCCGCTGCACGACCTCGACGCCCGCAAGGCCAAACTCGACTGGGCCGATGCCACCGTCTACCAGATGGCCGAGATCGCGCTGCACACGATCGACCAGGTCACCATCGCGATGGACTTCGACACCGGCGCCGACCACGAGGACGTCATCCGCCGCCTGCAGCCGTTCATCGCCGCGCAGGCCCCGGACCGCCTGGCCGACGAGCACCAGCGCGTCGCCCGCTGGGTGCTGGACAACCTGATCAACGTCGGCACCGCCGACCGCGGATTCCGCCGCGTGTACGGCAGCGTCGACGCCTCCGGCGCGTACCGCCGCCGCGCGTTCGACTTCAAACTGCTCATCGAGCTGGCCGCCCCGGACGGCGAGGTGTACCTGCGCGCCAGCGACGAAGCGATCAACGTCCTCGTCGGTGCGCTCGACACCGACGTGGAGTCCGCGCAGATCGCGGCCGAGGTGAAGCTCGAAAACCTGATCAGCCGCGGCAGGCTCGCCGACGCCAAGCTCGCCGCCGAGCAGGCGCGCTACCGCACCGTGCAGTACGGGGAAACCTTGCGCGCCAAGCTCGACGCCACTCGCCGCGACGTGCGCGCGGTCGACTGGGCCGAAGAGATGCCCGAGCTGCTCGACTCCGCGCTCACCCACATCGAGAGCCGGTTCCGCGCGGAGAACGCGATCCTGCGCAACATCACCCGAGCCCGGGACGAGGCCGAGGACGTCGACCACAAGCGCCGCGCCGCCGAGCTGGTGGACATCGTCGGCGACTGCATCTCGCGGCATACGCAGCTGCAGTCCCGGCTGCAGGCGGCGGGCGCGATCTTCCGCGCGGAGCAGGACAGGCAGCAGTTCTCCGGCCCGCCGCAGCGCGCCACCCTCGACCTGTTCGGCCAGCTGCTCGTGCCCACGCTGGAGCTGCCGATCGCCGACGCGGTCACCCCGGCGGAGGATTTCTTCCACGCCGTCGCCGGGCTGAACGTGCCCGCCGTCCCCGCGCTGCCGTCGCTCGTTTCGCTGCTGCTGCGCCCGGCGCCGGAGCGGGACAAGGTGATCGGCGAGCTGCCGGAGCCGGAGCTCGTCCCGTCGGAAACCACCGACTACTACAGTGACGAGCAGTGGCGCCACGCCGACGAGCTGCTCGACCTGCCCGAGGTGCCGAGGCGGCTGTCCGGGCTGCTCGCCGAGGCCCGAGAGACCGACCCGCAGCTGGCGCGGCTGGTCGCGCTGCGGGCGTTGCACTCCTACAGTCCGGAGGTCGGCGCGGCCGTGCGGCAGGGGGGCGATCGCGCGCTGCTGGCCGTGGACGACGGGACCTTGCTGGAGGACGCGGAGTTCGGCGGCGCGGACCTGTTGCTCGGCACGGCCCGGATCGAGCGCGAAGACGAGGGGGAGGTGGCATGAACAATTCCGATGTCGAGAGCGCTGCGCGGCTGATCTCGTTCGGGATGAAGCCGAAGCAGTTGCCGGGCCGGGACGTCGTGTACGGCGACCTCGTGCGCCGGTACGGCGAAGACAGCGCTTTCAAGCAGCTCACCAACTCCGTCGCGGCCGGGCTGGGCCTGATGGTGCTCGACGTGAGCACACAGGCGGGCGCGGTGCTCGCGGCCACCGACGAGTCCGTGTTCGAGATCAAGATGGACTCGTACGCGCGGCAGAGCAAGATCCGCGAGCGCCGCGAGACCGAGAAGGTGCTGCACGGGCTGGTGCACCTGGCCACGGCCGCGCTCGGCTATCCGCGCCCGGACGATCTGGCCAACGACACCTACATCGGCCGCGTGAGCGTCGAGCAGGTCGACGGAGTGGTGCGCGAAGCGTGCCGGATCCTCGACGAGCGCGCCGCGAAGGCGGAGTTGAACAACGACCCGCTGTCCGACGCCCCCGAGCTGGAGCAGGCCTGGCGCGCGTACGCCCGGCGCCCGGCCGCGGCGGCGACGAAGGACGGCAGGCTCGCCTCGGACACCACCCGCGGCATGGTGTCGCGCGCGCTGCGTTTCCTGTCCGACCAGGGTTTCCTCGTGCAGGTCAACAGCGACCAGGGCGGTACGTACCGCACCACGCCGCGGTACCAGATCCAGGTGCGGGAGCTGGCCGCGGACAGCGCGTTCGAGGAGCTGCTGGAACTCGGCGTGGTCGCGGTGGGGGATGCCGCCGGCACGCTTCGTCCGTCCATTTCGGACACTCTTTAGGGGTCGCATGTACGAGTTGTCTCGGGTGCGCTTGCACTCGGTCGGTCCTTCGGGCGCGCGGTACCAGGACGTGGTGCTGGACTTCAGCGGCGTCGGGCAGGTGGTCAAGGCGCCCGCGCAGGACGCGCTGTTCACCGCCGGGATCCACTCCGCCGACGGGGGCCTGCCGCGCCGCCCGTCACCGGCGAGCGTGCTGTTCCTGGAGAACGGCGGCGGCAAGTCGGTGCTGATCAAGCTGATCTTCTCGGTGATGCTGCCCGGCCGCCGCCAGGTCGTCGGCACCACGAACACCCGGGTGCTGGAGAAGTTCGTCGCCGCCAAGGACGTCGCGCAGGTGGCGCTGGAGTGGCAGCACACCGAGACCGGGCAGCGGATCATCACCGGCAAGGTCTCGGAATGGCGCGGGCACGTGGTGTCCAACGACCCCGCGAACCTCGTCGACTCCTGGTACTGCTTCCGCCCGAGCGCGAACACCGGGCTGGACACCCTGCCGTTCACCGCCGAGGGCAGGCTGCTGACCATGTCCGGGTTCCAGGAGAAGCTGGACGAGGCGCACCGCGCCGAACCGGAGCTGGAGCTGTCCTGGACGCGGCGGCACCACGAGTGGACCGAGCGGCTCGACGCGCTGGGGCTGGACACCGAACTGTTCCGCTACCAGCGCGCGATGAACGCCGGCGAGGGCGAGGCGGCGGACGCGTTCGCCTTCACCTCGGACGAGGCGTTCGTGGAGTTCCTGCTCAAGGCCGTGATCTCCGAGGACGATCCGCGCGATCTCGCCGACGTGGTGCAGACGTACGCGCACAACCTCGGGCAGCGCGGGGACCTGATGGCGGAACGGGATTTCGTCGCCGGAGCCCTGGAGCTGCTGGGCCCGCTGGCCGACGAGGAGTCCTTCGCGGCGGCGTCGCGGAAGCTCGCGGCGGTCGCGCGCGCGGACGCGCAGGCGTTCGCGGGTTCCGTTGTGGCGCGGCACAAACTGGAGTCCGACAGGCTGGCCGGGCTCGCCGCCTTCGTGGACGAGACACGGGACGCGGAGAAGCTCGCGGAGGGGGACCACCGCCGGTTGTCCGCGGTCGTCACCGAGCTGCGCCGGGTCGTGGCGGAGCTTCGCCTCGCGGACGCGACGAAGGACAAGAAGCGCGTCGACGGTGAGTTGGCCGAGGCGCGGGCGCTGGCCGAGGCATGGCGTGAGACGGGCACGGTGCTGACGCACGCCAACGCGGTGCGCAAGGCGAGCGACATCCGCGAGCTGGTGGGGGAGCGCGAGCAGACCGCGAAACCCGCGCTGGAGGCGAAGAACGCGGCCGCGAACGCGCTCGCGCGCGGGTTGCTGGCGCTGGCGCGCGAAGCGGAGGAGCAGGCGAAGGCCGCCGAGGAGCGCGCGGGCGTAGCGCGCGAGGAAGCCGCCGCGGCGCAGCAACAGCGTGACGAGGCGACGAGCACGGCGGCGAAGCACCGCGCGGAGGAGGCGCAGCTTTCCCGTCGTATCGAGGAAGTCCGCGCCGAGACGCAGCAGGCGGTCCGTGACGGCCTGCTCAGCGACGGCACGCAGGTGGCCGCGTCGGCGCAGGAAGCGCGCGACACAGCGGAGAACGCGGAGAACGAGCTGGCGACGCGCGAGGCGGAGCTGGAGCGTGTCGCCGAGGAACACGGCGAGGCCCAGAGCGCGCTACACGCCGCGCAGCAGCGCATGTCGTCCGCGCAGGCTCGGGCCGATCGCGCGGCGAGCGAACTCACGAAGGCGCATCGCCGCACGGACAGCCTCGCGGCCAACCCGCGGCTGCTGGAGCTCATCGGCGGGGAGAGCGTCCAGCTGGAGACGGACACGCCTGCGCTGCTGAAACGCCTGCGCGAGGCCAGGAACACGGCCGAGCGCGAGCAGACCGCGTTGCGGATGGAGGAATCCGTCGACGAGCGCGCGCTCGCCGCGCTGGGCAGCGGTGGCCTGCTGCCCGCCCCGCCCGAGGTGCAGGCGGCGCTCGACGTGCTGGAGGAAGCCGGGATCACCGCGTGGTCCGGCTGGCGCTATCTGTCCACAATGGACGCGAAGACCCGCGAGCGCGTGCTGGCCGAGCTGCCGCACCTCGTGGGCGGCGTGCTGGTGAACGAGGCCGCGCAGCTCGAACGCGCGCGGCGGGCGCTGGCGGACGCGAAGCTCCTGCCCAGCGTCGTGCTGCCGGTCGGCACCACGGAGTCGGTGCGGGACAAGGGTTCCGCGCCCGGGATCGAGTTCCTCGTGCCGCCGAACCCGGCGATGTACGACGAGGAAGCCGCCGACACGGAGCGCCAGGCGATCCTGGCCCGGCATTCCCGCCGCCAGAAGCAGCTGGAGGCGCTGGCCACGGCGATCGGCGACGACGCGGCGCTGGAGTGGAAGCTCACCACGTGGCGCGAGGACTACCCGCCCGGCGCGCTGGGCACGCTGGCCGAGGAGTCCGAGACGGCCGCGAGCGAGCTCGCGGAGGCACAGACGGCCGTGACCACAGCCGAGCGCGAACTGGCGGAGCTGGCAGCGCGGCGCGGCCGTCTTCGCGAGTCGATTCCCTTGCTGCGCACGGAAGCCCGCACCGGGGAGGAACGCGCCCGCAAGCTCGGCGAGCTCGCCGTCCGGGTCGCGAAGATTCCCCAGTGGACGGAAGAGGTCGAGCGGGCGCGCGAGATCCTCACCCGCGCGGACAGCGAGGCCGAGCAGGCGTCGACGCGCGCGGCGCGGGCCCGTGAGGAGGCCGCGGAGGAGCAGCGCACGGCCGACGGTCACCGCCGTACGGTCAGCAGCGCCCGCGCCGAACTCGCCGAAGTTCCCGGCGGGGGCGCGGTTTCCGAGGAAGACCCGGCGCTCAAGGAGCCCGTGGACACGCTGCGGCGGGCGTTCGCGTCGGCCAGTGACGCCTACGCGAAGGTCGAGGTGGGCAGCGACCTGCGCGCCGAGCTGGAGCACGCGGAGAACGCGGAATCCACCGCGAGGGCCGCGCTCGAAGTACTGGACCCCGCCGTCCGCGAGCAGGCCGGCCGCCTGCTGGAAACGCCGGACGGGTCCGACGCGGCGACGAGGTCCGCGGCACAGGCGCGCGCCGGCCGCGTGGTCGCCGCGCTGGAAGCCGAGCACAGCGAAGCGATCGGCGCGGTCGCCACCTGCAAGGCCGAGCTGGACCAGCTGCCCAAGCAGAACGCGTCACTGGACACCCGCCCCCGCGACGTCGAGCACGGCCGCGAGCTGATCGACGAGGCGGCGGAGGAAGCCAGCGCCGCCGCCCGCGCGTGGGAGGAGGCGCAGGCACGCCGGGCCGAGGCCGAGCACGCGTCGGAAACCGCGAACGCGTCCGCGGCGGGGTTCCGGCTGCTCGCCGAGTCGATGGAACGGCTGGCGCCCGAAGGCGAGCCGGAAAGCGTCTTCGACGGCGACGTCGAAGCGGCCCAAAACCGTTACCGCAAGCTGAATTCCGCGCTCACCGACGCCGAGACCGCGGTGGACAACGCCGAGAAGCGCGTGCGGGCCGCGGCTGACGCGCTCGCCCAGTACGCCACCGAAAAGCGTTTCGAGAAACTGTCCAGCCCGGTGCGGCAGCAGATCATCTCGGTGCGCCGGGACAGCCTCCCGGCCAGCGCCGCCGAATGGGCCGCCGCGCTGCGCCCGCGGCTGCGCACGCTCACCGACGACCTCGCCCAGATCGACCGCCACCGTTCGGGCATCGTCGCGCGGCTTCAGGGCATGGTCGAGGGCGCGCTGCGGATGCTTCGCTCGGCGCAACGGCTCTCGCGGCTGCCAGAAGGGCTCGGCGACTGGTCCGGGCAGGAGTTCCTGCGCATCCGCTTCGGCGACCCCGAGGAAGCCGAACTGGCCGAGGCGCTGGGCCAGGTGGTCGACGAGGCCGCCGCGGGCAAGACCAGCGACGGCCGCGACGTCAAACGCGACGGGATGAGCCTGGTGCTGCGCGGCGTCCGGGCGGCGGTGCCGAAGGGTTTCCGCGTCGACATGCTGAAGCCGGACTCGGTGCTGCGCACCGAACGGCAGCGTGTGTCGGAGATCCGCGACGTGTTCTCCGGCGGGCAGCAGCTGACGGCGGCGATCATCCTGTACTGCACGCTGGCGGCGTTGCGCGCCAACAACCGCGGCAAGATGCGCAACCGGCACTCCGGCGTGCTGTTCCTCGACAACCCGATCGGCCGCGCGTCGGCGGGGTACCTGCTGGAGTTGCAGCGGGTGGTGGCCTCGGCGCTCGGCGTCCAGCTGATCTACACCACCGGCCTGTTCGACGCGGGCGCGCTTTCGGAGTTCCCGTTGATCGTGCGGCTGCGTAACGACGCCGACCTGCGGGCTGGGCGTAAATACCTGTCGGTCGACGCGACCATCCGCAACCACCTCGACGAGCTCACGCCCCCGGACGGCACCTCCCACCTGTCGGCCACGCGGCTGTTCAGCAAGCCCGCAGCCGAAGCCTCCTGACACCCGGCGGCGGGTCGCACGGACAGGCGATCTTGATCAAGCCTCGCGGCGGCCGGTCGCCCCGGCGATCCCGGGCCTGATTCGCCCGGCCGTGGCCCGGCGTGTCACGCGGGGTGAGAGAACCGGCCGGGCCGGGCGGGGGAGTCACACGCCAGTGCCCTCGTGGCGTGTGCACCCGTGCCCGTCGGTGAGCACGCTGAAGGTGCGTCGCATTCGCTCCTTGGGGTCAGCTCCCGGGCGCCGGTGCGCCCGATTGTGTAGGGATTCTGCGAGTATCCCCGCCCGATCGACGAACGGATCCCGATGTCGCGCCCCGGCCTCGCGCTGTGCACTGCCCTCACCCTCGCCGTGGCGCTGCTCGCGCCCGCCGCGAACGCGGAGCAGCCGGGCGGCACGAGACTGGAGCCGGTCTGCGCCGGACAGTTCCAGCGCCTGGCGTGCCAGGTGGAGCGGGTCGTCGGCGGCTACGACGACGATCCGGACCCGGTGGGCTGGAGCGCGCAGGACCTGCAGAAGGCCTACGAGCTGCCGAGCACGGCGAACCGCACGGGCACGATCGCGATCATCGACGTCGGCGCCTACCCGAATCTCGAAGGCGATCTCGCCCGGTACCGCGCGCAGTTCGGGCTGCCGCCGTGCACCGCGGCTTCGGGCTGCTTCCGGCAGGTCGACTTCCACGGCGGCCCGCCGCTGCGGCCGAGCGGCGGCCCGGACGGGGCTTCGATCGACGAGCAGATCGCCGTGGAGACCGCGCTCGACGTGGACATGGCCTCGGCGGCCTGCCCCGGCTGCCGGATCACGGAGGTGCAGATCCCGTCGACCGAGGTGCCGTCCGCTGGCGATTCCGACGCGCCGCCGGACTACGACGGTTACGCCGACGCCTTCGGCACGGCTGTGCAGACCGCGATCGCGCAGGGGGCGGACGCGGTCAGCATCAGCTACGGCCTGCCCGGCGACGACCACATGCTGCACGGGCCCGTCGCGGCCCAGCTCGCGCACCGGGGCACCGCGATCGTCGCGGCGAGCGGGGATTCAGGCTTCGAGGCCAACAAATCCCTTTGGCCGCAAGCACTTCCGACGGTTACGGCGGTCGGCGGCACCGAGCTGGTGCGGCAGTCCGGGCGGTTCAGCGAAGGCGCGTGGTCGGGCGCCGGTTCGAGCTGCGTGCCCGGGGTGGCGCCGCCGGAGGGACAGCCCGAGGCGATCACGAAGTCGTGCGGCGGTTCGCGGGCGAGCGTGGATGTCTCGGCCGCGGCGAGCGACCTCGCCGTCTACGACAGCTACGCGCCGGAGAGCCAACAGCCCCCTGGCTGGACCGTCGTCGCCGGGACGAGCGCGGCCGCGCCGATCATCGCCGGGATCTACGCCGCCAGCGGCGGGCTCGCCGACGTGCTCGGCCCGAACACGCTCTACCGCGCGCACTCCGGGACCTTCCAGGACGTCACGTCGGGCACCAGCGGCACCATCGGGAACGGCCGCTGCCTCAGCACCGCCGAAACCGACCCGGGCAAACCCCCGCCCACCTTCGACGGCAGGCTCTGCGCCGCGGGCGAAGGCTGGGACGGGCCGACCGGCCTGGGCACGCCCCACGGCCTGTTCCACTTCTAGAGACTGTTGTGAAAGTGGCTTGCGTGGCGGTGCGGGTAGGGGCCCCTCCCGTCGCCCGCCACCACCCTCAACGGACGCGCTCCGCGCGGCTAGCCACATTCAAGGTGGCCCCTGACTCCGGGATCGCCTCATCATGAATTCCCACCCGCCACCCGGCCGCCACCCCTGAAGGACACGCTCCGCGCGACAGTGCTTTCACCACTTCGGCGCTGTCCTCGCCAGGAGCCACCCACCCGCCACCACCCTCAACGGACGCGCTCCGCGCGGCTCCGCCGATTCAAACCCCCGGCGGTGCCGGTTGACGGCCCACCGCAAACGGCTCCGCCGCTTCCAAAACGCAACCTAGTCCGCGCGCCCGTTGAGGGCGATCCCGGCGCCGAGGCCGATCATCACGAGGCCTCCGGTGCCGCCGACCAGCTCCAGCCGGCGCGGCGAGCGCGCGAACCACGAGCGCGCCGCGCCGGCGACGAGCGCCCATACGCTGTCGCAGATCAGCGCGATCACCGGCAGGCAGATGCCGAGCAGCATGATCTGGACCGGCACCGCCCCCGCGCCCGCTTCCACGAACGGGGGCAGGAACGCGGCGAGGAACACGATCGACTTCGGGTTGGCGAACCCGACGACGTACCCGTCACGCACCACCTTCCACGCCGGGCCGGGCGAAGCGGGCACCGCGGCGTGGAACGCGTCGCTGAGTTTGCGGCGGTGCCGCAGCGCCTGCACCCCGAGGTAGACCAGGTAGCCGGCACCGGCGAACTTGATCACCGTGAACACCGCCGCCGAGCCCGCGACGATCGCGCCCAGCCCGAAGGCGACCGCGACCACCTGCGTGTACACGCCGAACGCGTTGCCGACGACGGTCAGCAGCGCGCCCCGCCGCCCGACGGTGAGCGCGCGGCTGATCGTGAACAGCACGCTCGGGCCCGGGACGATGACCATGACGAACACCAGCGCGGCGAACGTCGCGAAGTGGCTGGGGGAGACCATTTCCCCACCGTAGCCAGCACGCCGCCCGCGGCGAACCGATTTTTGTCGGTGCCCGGTGGTAGGAAAGCAGGCGTGAAAAGACGCATCCGCGCCGCGGAACGGCGAGCCCGCCTGGCGCTGCGGCACCACCTCGCCGCGCCGGCCCGCGGCGTGCCCGAGGTCGCGGAGAGCCTCATCGCCTTGCACGCCACCGATCCGGCGACGGTGCACGTGTCCGCGGCGGTGCGCCTCGCCGAGCCCGAGACGGCCGAGCGCGCCCTGTACGAGGATCGTTCGCTGGTCCGGATGCTCGGGATGCGGCGCACGATGTTCGTCGTGCCCGCCGCGCTCGTGCCCGTCGTGCAGGCAGCCTGCACCGACGAAATCGCCCGCAAGCAACGGAAACTGCTCCTCCAGCACCTCGCCACCGCGGAGCTGGACGGCGATCTCGGCGCCTGGCTGGCCGAGGTCGAGCAGGGCGCGCTGGCCGCGCTGGAAGCCCGCGGCACGGCGCAGGCGCAGGAGATCGCCGACGGGGAGGCCCGGCTCCGCACCAAGATCACGATGGCGGCCGGAAAGCCTTACGAGGCAACGGGTTACATCACGAACCGGGTGCTGTTCCTGCTCGCCGCGCAGGGCCTGATCGTGCGCGGGCGCCCGCGCGGATCCTGGCTGTCCACCCAGTACGCGTGGGCCACCGCGGAGTCCTGGCTCGGCGCCGCGCCGCCCGCGATCCCGGCGGACGAGGCGCGCGCCGAACTGGCCCGGCGCTGGCTGCGCGCCTTCGGCCCGGCGCCGGTGGACGATCTCAAATGGTGGACCGGCTGGACGGCGGGCCAGGTGAAGAAGGCGCTCGCGCGGATCGGCCCGGTGGAGGTCGACCTCGACGGCGTGCCGGGCCTGGTGCTGCCCGAGGACGCGGAGCCGGTGGCCGAGCCGGAGCCGCGGGCCGTGCTGCTGCCCGCGCTGGATCCCACGCCGATGGGATGGAAAGCGCGCGAGTTCTACCTCGGCGCGCACGAGGCGCCGTTGTTCGACCGCACCGGCAACATCGGGCCCACGGTCTGGTGGGGCGGGCGCGTCGTCGGCGGCTGGGCGCAGCGCGCGGACGGGGAGATCGCGGTGCGCCTGCTGGAGGACGCCGGCGCCGAGGCGGAAAAGGCGATCGAGGGTGAATCCGCCCGGCTGTCCGCTTGGCTGGGGCCGGTCAGGGTAACCCCGAAGTTCCGGACACCACTGGAAAAAGAGCTGGCTTCTTGATCGTTTACGGCCGATCGCGGTCCCGCGATCTTGATCGATTCCCCCGCCTGGCTGACGGTGGCGAGGATCTCGCCGGTGCTTGTGGGTACGCCCAGGTCGGCACGCTAGGGTGGCCGGGAACCCGAAGACGTGTGACCCGGTGGGACACCGGGTCGGACCCGAGGAGAGAAGAGCAGTGACGGTTCGCGTAGGTGTCAACGGCTTCGGCCGGATCGGCCGCAACTTCTTCCGTGCCGTGCAGGCGGCCGGCCACGACATCGAGGTGGTCGCGTTCAACGACCTCGGCGACGTGAACACGATGGCGCAGCTGCTCAAGTACGACAGCGTCCTCGGCCGGTACCCCGAAGAGGTCGCGGTCAGCGGCGAGGGCATCGTCGTCGGCGGCAAGACCATCAAGGCACTCGCCGAGCGGGACCCGGCCAACCTGCCCTGGGGCGACCTGGGCGTGGACGTGGTCGTGGAGTCCACCGGCTTCTTCACCAACGCCGACGCCGCGAAGGCGCACATCGCCGGCGGCGCCAAGAAGGTCATCATCTCCGCGCCGGCCAAGGGCGAGGACCTGACGGTCGTGCTGGGCGTCAACGACAACCTCTACGACGGTTCGCAGACGATCATCTCGAACGCGTCCTGCACCACCAACTGCCTCGGCCCGCTCGCGAAGGTGCTGCACGAGAACTTCGGCATCGAAAAGGGCCTGATGACCACCATCCACGCCTACACGCAGGACCAGAACCTGCAGGACGGCCCGCACAAGGACCCGCGCCGCGCCCGCGCCGCCGCGCTGAACGTGGTGCCCACCTCCACCGGCGCCGCCAAGGCGATCGGCCTGGTGCTCCCGGAGCTCAACGGCAAGCTCGACGGCTACTCGCTGCGCGTGCCCGTGCCGACCGGCTCGATCACCGACCTCACGGTGGACCTCGCCAAGAAGGCCTCCGCCGAGGAGATCAACGCCGCGTACAAGGCGGCCGCGGACGGCGCGCTGCAGGGCATCCTGCGCTACAGCGAGGACCCGATCGTCTCCTCCGACATCGTCAACGACCCGGCCTCGTGCATCTTCGACGCCCCGCTGACCAAGGTGATCGACAACCAGGTCAAGGTCTTCGGCTGGTACGACAACGAGTGGGGCTACTCCAACCGCCTCGCCGACCTGGTCAAGCTCGTCGGCTCGAAGCTCTCCTGAGGTCAGACGAAACCCGATGGCAGTCAAAACTCTGGAAGACCTGCTCTCCGAAGGTGTCGCGGGGCGGCGCGTCCTGGTCCGCTCGGACCTGAACGTGCCGCTCGACGGCGAGAAGATCACCGACGACGGCCGGGTGCGCGCCGCGCTCCCGACCATCAAGCGCCTGGCCGAGGCCGGCGCGAAGGTGATCGTCGCCGCGCACCTCGGCCGTCCGAAGGGCGAGCCCGACGCCAAGTACTCGCTGAGCCCGGTCGCGGCCCGGCTCGGCGAGCTGCTCGGCGCCGAGGTGCGCCTCGCCGGTGACGTCGTGGGCGAACAGGCGAAAGCAGTCGCGGCCGGGCTGGCCGACGGCGCCGTCGCGCTGCTGGAGAACGTGCGCTTCGACCCGCGCGAGACCAGCAAGTCCGACGCCGAGCGCGCCGCGCTGGCCGCCGAGCTGGCCGCGCTGACCGGAGACAGTGCTGATGCCTCTGGCGCCGGCGGGCGCGGGGGCGCGTTCGTCTCCGACGGTTTCGGTGTGGTGCACCGGAAGCAGGCCTCGGTGTACGACGTGGCCCGCGCCCTGCCCGCGTACGCGGGCGGCTTGGTGCTGGCGGAGCTCGAGGTGCTGAGCAAGCTCACCGGTGACCCGGAGCGGCCGTACGTGGTCGTGCTCGGCGGCTCGAAGGTGTCCGACAAGCTCGCGGTGATCGAGGCGCTGCTGCCCAAGGTGGACAAGCTCCTCATCGGCGGCGGCATGGCGTTCACGTTCCTCGCGGCGCAGGGCCATGGCGTCGGCGCTTCCTTGCTGGAGAAGGATTTCGTGGAGACGGCGCGTAAGCTGCTCGACGCGAACGGCGACAAGATCGTGGTCCCGGTGGACGTCGTGGTGGCGGACAAGTTCGCCGCCGACGCCGCCACCGACACCGTCGCGGCCGGGGCGATCCCGGAGGGCTGGATGGGCCTGGACATCGGCCCGCGCACCACCGAGGCGTTCGCCGCCGAGGTGTCGCGCGCGAAGACGGTGTTCTGGAACGGGCCCGCCGGCGTGTTCGAGCTGGCGCCGTTCGCGGCGGGCACGCGCGGCGTGGCGCGGGCGATCGCGGACTCGTCCGCGTTCAGCGTGGTCGGCGGTGGCGACTCCGCCGCCGCGGTCCGGGTGCTGGGCCTGCCCGACGACGGGTTCTCGCACATCTCCACCGGCGGCGGCGCGTCGCTGGAGTACCTCGAGGGCAAGGAGCTGCCCGGGGTCGCGGTGCTGGGGGAGGAGGCCTGATGGCGCGCAAGACGTTCGTCGCCGGCAACTGGAAGATGAACCTCAACCACCTCGAGGCCATCGCGCTGGTGCAGAAGATCGCCTTCTCGCTGCCGGAGAAGTACTTCGCGAAGGTGGACGTCGCGGTGCTGCCGCCGTTCACCGACATCCGCAGCATCCAGACCCTGGTCGACGGGGACAAGCTGTTGCTGAGCTACGGCGCGCAGGACCTTTCCCAGCACGACTCCGGCGCATACACCGGGGACGTGTCGGGGCCGATGCTGGCCAAGCTCGGCTGCGGCTACGTCACGGTCGGGCACTCCGAGCGGCGCGAGTACCACCACGAGGACGACGAGCTGGTCAACAAGAAGGTCCGC
Organism: Amycolatopsis acidicola; assembly: GCF_007713735.2. Taxonomy (GTDB): domain Bacteria; phylum Actinomycetota; class Actinomycetes; order Mycobacteriales; family Pseudonocardiaceae; genus Amycolatopsis_E; species Amycolatopsis_E acidicola. Next base: position 55,348 of record NZ_VMNW02000022.1, read on the forward strand.
GCCGCGGTCAAGCACGGGATCAGCCCGATCCTGTGCGTCGGCGAGGCCCTCGAGGTGCGGGAGGCCGGGGGCCACGTGGAGCACTGCACCGGCCAGCTGATCGCCGGGCTCAAGGGGCTCAAGGCCGAGCAGGTCAAGGAGAAGGTGGTCATCGCCTACGAGCCGGTGTGGGCCATCGGCACCGGGCGGGTCGCCACCGCGGCCGACGCCGAAGAGGTGTGCAAGTCGCTGCGCGAGGCGCTGGCCGAGAAGTACGGCGCCGAGGTGGCCGACGCGGTGCGGGTGCTCTACGGCGGTTCGGTCAAATCGGGCAACATCGCGGAGCTCGTGGCCTGCGACAACATCGACGGCGCGCTGGTCGGCGGGGCCAGCCTCCAGGCCGAGGAGTTCACCAAGCTGTGCGCGCTGGCGGCCGGGGGTCCGCTGCCTTAGGGCCCGGCGCTGCCGAGTAGTCTGTCAACCTCAGACCGTCACACAATCAGGGAACGCCGTTCGGCTCGCGTACGATCGGGCCCACCCGCCCGGCAGGTCGTGCACGGCCCGAAGACTACAGAGGATGAAATGAAGCTGTTCCTGCAAATCCTGATGATCGCGACCAGTGTGCTGCTGGTGATCGCGGTACTGCTGCACCGCGGGCGCGGCGGCGGGTTGTCCTCGTTGTTCGGCGGAGGGATGCAGTCGAGCCTCGCGGGGTCGAGCGTGGCCGAGAAGAACCTCGACCGCATCACCCTCTTGCTCGGTGCCATCTGGTTGATCAGCATCGTGGGCCTCGGCCTGCTGCTGAAGGTCTGAGAGCACGGGCGTGCCTATGGGGGGTGCGCCGCCGAAAACACTGTGAGGATTCATGGTTGGCGGTAACGCGATTCGAGGCACCAGGGTCGGTGCCGGTCCTTCCGGCGAGTCGGAACGCGGCGAGTCCGCACCGCGGCGCCGGATTTCCTACTGGTGTGCCAACGGGCACGAGTCGCGTCCCTCGTTCTCGATGGACGCGGAGGTCCCGGAGGAGTGGGACTGCCCCCGCTGCGGCCTGCCCGGTGGGCAGGACGCCAAGAACCCACCCGCCGCGCCACGGACCGAGCCGTACAAGACCCACCTGGCGTACGTGAAGGAGCGGCGCAGCGACGCCGACGGGGAGGCCATCCTCGCCGAAGCGCTCGAGCGGCTCCGCCAGCGCCGCCAGATCTGATCCCACGGCGGCCGCGGCCGCCACGGGATCGGCCCGGTTCCCGGCGCACCAGGGAAGCCGGCCCGCCGCCAGGACCCCGCGGCTGGTTCTTGATCCGGACAGTGTCCGATACCGGACAAAAGGGGCCGGGCCCTCGCCCGGCCCCTTCGGCATGTCCGCACAAGGTTGAAGGGCGGGCACTTCGCCCGGCCCCCCGGTGTTCCCGGGTGGGTTCGCCGGGGGAGCGGGCTGCGTGGCGCCTTCGGGTTTCGGGTACGTGGGGAGGGAAGCCGGGCCGCGGCGCGGCGCCTCCGCGCTTGGGCTCGGGGAAGGACGCGGGCCCTCGCGCTTGGGCTCGCCGGGGCGAGGGGCTGAGTGGCCTGCCTCTCCGGTTTCCCCGCACTGGGGCGCGGGCGCGGACGCGGCCAGGTGCCTCCGTGCTTGGGCTCGCGGGGGCGAGAGGCTGGGTGGCTTGCCGCTCCGGTTTCCCGCACTGGGGCGTGTTTTGGGTGCGGGCGGGGCCAGCTGTCTCCGTGCTTGCGTTCGCTGGGGGCGAGAGGCTGGGTGGGCCTGTCTCTCCGGTTTCCCGCATGGGGGCGCGGGTTTGGGCGCGGGCGCGGCCAGGTGCCTGCGCGTCTGCGTTCGCGGGGGACCATGCTGGCCGGTGGCTTGACCTCACCGGATTTCGGCTCGCCGGGGGCGAGGGGCTGGGGCATGGTCTGCTGCTGCCCCCGCCTTTCCTCATGCTGGGAGGAAGGCTGGGTCGCGGGCAGGCGTCACCGCGCTTCGGCTCGCGGGGAGGCAAGCTGGGCTCCGGCCCGGTGCCCCCGCGCTTCTGCCCCGCTGCGAGGAAAACCGCGCTGCCCCTCGCGCTTCCGTTCGCGGGGCGAGAGGGCTGGAAGGTGTCTGGCGCGCCTGCGTTTCCGCACACGGCGACAAGCACTGGGCCGCGCCGCCCAGTGTCCGCCGCCCAGTGTCCACGGCTCTCCGCGCCCGGCGCGGAAAGCCCCTGGTGCGGCGCCGCCGGAATCCCGCGCTCGACGAGCAGCCAGGCCATAGCCCCGCGCTCGCCTGCCCCTCAGCCGCGCACCGGGTAGCTGGCCCGGACCCGGAAACCGCCGTCGTCGGTGGGGGTGGTCTCGAAGCTGCCGCCGAGAAGCCGCGCGCGTTCGGCGAGGCCGGTGAGGCCGTGCCCGCCCGAGGGCAGCGGGGTCACCGGCGCGCTCGGGCTTTCATTGCACACCTCGATGTTCAGCGCGTCGCCGTCCCCGAGGATCAGCACCGTGGCCGCGGCCCCCGGCGCGTGCTTGCGCACATTCGTCAGGCATTCCTGGACGGTCCGGTACGCCGCCGCGGAAACCTTGGCGGGCAACTGTTCCGGCACGCTGTCCACGGTCAGCTGCACCGGCACCTCGCACCCCCGCACGAGCTGCGTCAGCTCACCGATACCCGGATGCGGCCCGTCGTCCGCGGCCCCGGACCGCAGCACCCCGACCAGCGACCGCAGCTCCTCCAGCGTCCGCGTGGACAGCTGCCGGATCACTTTCGCCGTCTCCTGCGCGCTTTCCGAGCCCGGGGTGGTGGCCAGCACGCCCGCCTGCATCGCGATCAGCGTGATGTCGTGCGAGACGACGTCGTGCATTTCCCTGGCGAGCCTGGCGCGTTCCTCCGCGCGGACGGCGTCGTCGTGCAGTTTGCGTTCCCGGTCGCGGCTCGCGGCCAGCTCGACGAGTTTCTGCGACAGCTGGGCGCGCGCCCCGATGAGCAGCCCGATCGCGATCGGCATCCCCGCCACCAGTATCCCGTACAGCCCGTCCAGGACGTGTTCCCGCCAGCTCAGCGTCGTGAAATCGGACAGCGGCCATTGGATGAACCGGCACGCCCACACCAGCGCCGCGCCGACCCACACCTGCCAATGCGTCTGCTTGCGGGTGGCGAGCATCCCCAGCGCGATCATCGCGGCCAGCTGCGACCAGCCGGTGAGGAAACCGGGCACGGTGCCCAGCACCACCGCGAACGGCAGCCACCGCCGCCCCACCAGAGCGAGGCAGGCGAACGCGGAAAGGTAGATCGAGTACGGCGGCGCCTTGTCCGGGATCACCAGCCACACGTCGGCCACGGCCAGCAGCACGGCCACCGCGTCGATGGCCAGCGGCACCACGTTGTCCCGTCTCAGCAGCACCTGCCACCGTGAGCCGGAACGCGCGCGTGCCCGGTCGGTGGCCTGGCCACCGACCGGGATCCCGATGGAGAGTCCCTCTGTGCTCATGCGATCGGACCTCACTCGTCTTGTGGACTTGACTCATGAGATGCGCGAAGCGGCCGATCGGGACGCGTACCGCCCGTTAAATGTGCGGATGTTAACGGGCATCGGTGTGACCGCGGTGAATTTTCCGCTCCCGATCAGGAGAAATACTGTGGGTAGAGGTCATTCGCCGGCCAGTTCGTCACCCCGTTGTAGGCGGTCCACATCGCGGAATCGATGTCGCCGTAAGCAAGGCCCGACGCGTCGTCGCGCTGGTTGAGCAACACGGCCCAGCTCGCGCCCGCGTAATTGCGCACCAGGAACGTGTACGTGCCGGGGAGACTCCCGTCGTGCCAGGTGTTCTGCCCGGTGCCGCCGGTGGTGACCGGGCGGACGAGCCAGCCGAGGCCGTAGTAGGAGCCGCCGCTGTTGACGCCGGTCTCCGGCTTGGTCCAGACCTTCGCGAGCGACGTGCCGTCGAGCACCTTGGAACCCTTGTCGAAGGCGCTCGCCCACCGCACCATGTCTACCGCGGACGAGATCCACGCGCCGTTGGCGTAGTGCAGCCGCATGCTGAACGTGCCGTAGGGCGCGGCCACCGTGGCACCGGATTCGTCGAGCACCGTCGTCCCGGTGTACTGGGATTTGTACGGCACCTCACCGCTGTGCTTCGCCACGCTCCAGCCCTGCGCCATGCGCGTGATGCCCAGTGGCGTGAACAACTTCTGCTGCACGTAATCCGCGTACGTGGTGCCGCTGACCTTCTCGACGATCTGGCCCGCGAGCAGGTACCCGAAGTTGGAGTAGGCGTACGTGCTGCCGGGCGCGTGGTCCAGTGGCTGCCCGGCCATGTACTTCACGACGTCGGCGGGAGACAGCTCCATCGGCACGCCGAGCGCCTGCGAAATGGTGCTGTCCTTGAACAACGGGTCACCCGAGATGGCGCGATCCCAGCCACCCAGGTGCTGCAGCAGCCGCTGGACGGTGACCTGGGACAGCCGGGAGTCGGCCGTCTGGCCGGGCGGCGGTGTCAGGTCGAGCAGAGACGTGATCGGCGTCGACAGGCTCAGCCGGCCGTCTTGGACGAGGCGAAGCACGGCGGCCGCGGTGACCGACTTCGACAGGCTCGCCACCCGGAACAGCGAAGTCGGCTGCACCGTCAGCGCGGTGTCCGTGCTGTAGCCGCGGGCGAGCACCAGTCTGCCGCCGTAGGTGACCGCCAGCTGCCCGCCCTGGATACCACGGGCCTGCATGAACGTCTTCATCTGGGCGTCGAAACCGCTCAGCGCCGAGACCGCGGTGCCGGTCGTCTTCCACGTGCTCGCCGCGTCGGCGGCCGGGGCGTTCAGCGCGCCGGCGAGACCGAGCCCGGCCACGCCCGCGAGCTTGCCGAACGTCCGCCGGGACAGGGGTGCCTGATGCATGGGGTCCTTTCCTGGGAGGGTCGGCCCCAGTCAACCCCGCACACGCAAGTGGCCGGTTTTCCGCCCGGCTGAGCGGAAAACCGGCCACTGGGGAACCGATCAGGCCGTCGGCGGCCGGTACACGTGCGACAGCTTCGACGCCGCCGTCTTGTCCACGAGCCACAGCGTGCGCCGCTGCCCGCGGGCACCGGCCACCGGCAGCTGCACCTCGCCGGCACCGGACAGCGCCATCGCGACCGCGTCCGCCTTCGCCTCGCCGGTGGTCAGCAGCCACACGTCGTGGGAACGGCGGATCGCGGGCAGGGTCAGCGAAACCCGGGTGGGCGGCGGCTTCGGGCAGTTGCGCACCGCCACCACCGACCGCTCGGTCTCGTACACCGCGGGCGATTCCGGGAACACCGAAGCGGTGTGCCCTTCGCCGCCGAGCCCCAGCAGCGTGATGTCGAACGAAGGCACGTCGCCGTGATCCTCCGGCAGCGCGTTTTCCGCCAGCACCCGGGCATACGCCTCGGCGGCCGCGTCGACGTCGTCCCCGAACTCGCCGTCCGAGGCCGCCATCGCGTGCACCCGCTTCGGGTCGACGGGCACGTGGTCCAGCAGGGCCTCGCGGGCCTGCTTTTCGTTGCGCTCGCCGTCTTCCGCCGGCACGAACCGCTCGTCGCCCCAGTACAGGTCCAGCCGCGACCAGTCGACCGCGTCCCTGGCGGGGGAGGCCCGCAGCTGCTCCAGCACCGCGATCCCGGTGCTGCCGCCGGTGAGGACCAGCGAGGCCGAGCCCTTGGCGGCCTGCAGGTCCACCAGCCGGGTCACCAGCCTGGCCGCCACCGCGGCGGCCAGCAGCTCCGGATTGGCGTAGACCACGACCTCGCTGGCGCTCACTTGCTCGCCGCCTTCACCGGCTTCTTGCCGTTCTTGGCCTTCGCCGCCGACTTCCCGCCGCCCGCCGAGAGCTTGTCCAGACCATGCAGCGAAGCCTCGTAGACCTCGTCCGGGTCCAGCCGGCGCAGCTCCTCGATCAGGCAGTCCTTGGTGCTGCGGCGATGCAGGGCGATCCGGCGGGTGGGCTGGCCCGGCTGGGTCAGCGTGCCCACCTTCCCGTCCGGCCGGTGCAGCTCGATCACGCCGGAGCGCCGCTCCAGCTGCACCGCGACGATGCCCTGCGCGGACGCCGTCTTGATCCGCTTCACCGGGATCTTGAGGTACTCCGCGAGCCAGCCCGCCAGCAGCTCGGTGGAGGGCGAGTCCGCCTCACCGGTGACCGTGGCCGACGTGATGGGCTCGTGCGGTGGCAGGTCGAGCGCGGCGACCAGCTGGGCACGCCAGTTGGTCAGCCGCGTCCAGGCCAGGTCCGTGTCGCCGGGGGTGTAGTTCTTGCGCCGCGTCTGCAGCGCGCGGATCGGGTTGCGCTCCGCCGCCGAGTCGGTGATCCGGCGCTGGGCCAGCTCGCCGATCGGGTCCTGTTCCGGGGCCTTCGGCCCGGCGCTGGGCCACCACGTGACGATCGGCGCGTCCGGCAGCAGCAGCGGCACCACGGCACTTTGCCCTTGCGAGGCAAGGGGTCCGTAGAGCCGCAGGATGATGACCTCACTCGCGCCGGCGTCGCCGCCGACCCGGATCTGGCCGTCGATCCTGGCCGCCGCGGTCCGCGAACCGCGGGCGAGCACGATCACCCGGCACGGGTGCTCGCGGCTCGCCTCGTTCGCCGCGTCGATGTGCTCCTCGAGGTGCTCGCCGTCGTCGTCGACGATCACCAGGGTGAGCACCCGGCCCAGCGCGACCGCGCCGCCGCGCTCGCGCAGCTCGACCAGTTTCCGGTTCACCTGCGAGGTGGTGGTCGAGGGCAGGTCGATGATCACGGACGCCTCCAGTTCCGGCCCGAACGCTCCAGCAGCTCGTCCGCCGAGGCGGGTCCCCAGCTGCCCGGCGAGTACGGCTCGGGCGCGCCGTGCTTGGCCCAGTGGTCGAGGATCGGGTCGAGGATCTCCCAGGACAGCTCGACCTCCTCGTTGACCGGGAACAGCGAGGGCTCGCCGAGGAGCACGTCCAGGATCAGCCGTTCGTAGGCCTCGGGGGAGGACTCGGTGAACGCGTGCCCGTACCCGAAGTCCATCGTGACGTCGCGGACCTCCATCGTGGTGCCTGGCACCTTGGAACCGAACCGCATCGTGACGCCCTCGTCCGGCTGCACGCGGATGACGAAGGCGTTCTGCCCCAGCTCCTCGGTGGAGGTGTAGTCGAAGGGCAGGTGCGGGGCGCGTTTGAACATCACCGCGATCTCGGTGACGCGGCGGCCCATCCGCTTGCCGGTGCGCAGGTAGAACGGCACCCCGGCCCAGCGGCGGTTCTGCACCTCGAGGGTGACCGCGGCGTAGGTCTCGGTGGTCGAGTCCTTCGCGAACCCGGCCTCCTGCAACAGGCCCGGCACCTTCTTGCCGCCCTGCCAGCCGCCGCTGTACTGCCCGCGCGCGGTGGTCTCGTCGAACGGCTGCGCCGCCTTGATCGCCCGCAGCACCTTGATCTTCTCCGCCCGCAGCGCGTTCGGCTCGAACGACAGCGGCTCCTCCAGCGCGGTGAACGCGAGCAGCTGCAGCAGGTGGTTCTGGATCACGTCGCGCGCCGCGCCGATGCCGTCGTAGTAGCCGGCGCGCCCGCCGAGGCCGATGTCCTCGGCCATGGTGATCTGCACGTGGTCCACGTAGTTGGCGTTCCAGATCGGCTCGAACAGCTGGTTCGCGAAGCGCAGCGCCAGGATGTTCTGCACCGTCTCCTTGCCGAGGTAGTGGTCGATGCGGAACACCGACTCCTCGGGGAAGACGTCGTTGACGATCCCGTTGAGCTCGCGGGCGCTGGACAGGTCGTGCCCGAACGGCTTCTCGATCACCACGCGGCGCCACGAATGCTCGTCCGACTGCGCCAGCCCCGAACGCGCCAGCTGCTTGGTGACCACCGGGAACGCGCTCGGCGGGATCGACAGGTAGAACGCCACGTTCCCGCCGGTGCCGCGCTCCTCGTCCAGCTCGCGGACGGTGTCGGCGAGCCGGTCGAACGCGTCGTCGTCGTCGAAACTGCCCTGCACGAACCGGATCCCCTCCGCGAGCCGGTGCCAGACCGACTCGCGGAACGGGGTGCGCGCGTGCTCGGCGACCGCGTCGTGCACCAGCTGGCCGAAGTCCTCGTCCTCCCAGTCGCGCCGGGCGAACCCGACGAGGGAGAAGCCGGCGGGCAGCAGCCCGCGGTTGGCGAGGTCGTAGATCGCCGGCATCAGCTTCTTGCGGGACAGGTCACCGGTGACCCCGAAGATCACCAGGCTGGACGGCCCGGCGATCCTCGGCAGCCGTTTGTCGCGGGGATCCCTCAGCGGGTTCTCCCACTGGTTCATTCGCCGACCTCCTGGATGGCGCGAACGAGCTGAGCCAGGCCCGCGGCCCGGTCGGTCAGGTGCAGGCGCAGCACCGGCCTGCCGTGCTCGGTGAGCACCTTGCCGTCGCCGAGTGCCTGCGCGTGCTGCAGCTTGCCCAGGGTGTACGGGCGGTCCGGCACCTCGAGGTCCTGCTCCGGCGAGCCGGTGATCTGCAGGAAGACGCCGTTCTGGTGGCCGCCCTTGTGGTACTGCCCGGTGGAGTGCAGGAACCGCGGGCCCCACCCGAAGGTGGTCTGCAGCCCGGTGCGGCGCGCCAGCTCCGGCCGCAGCAGCGCCGCGGACGCGTCGTCGAGCCTGTCCAGGTACGCCTGCACGGCGAGGTAGCCGTGCTCCGGCGCCGTGGCGAGGAACGCCTTCAGCACGTCGGTCAGGCTGCCGTCCGCGGAAACCCCGGCAGGCGCGAAAACCTGCACGGAACCGTCCACAGTGGACGGATTCTCGCCGCCTTCGAGCGCGGCCGGGTTGTCCAGCAGTTCCCGCGCGGCCTTCTTCGCGGCCTCCACGTCCGGCTGGTCGAACGGGTCGATCCCGATCAGCTTGCCGGCGATCGCGGTGGCGAACTCCCACAACAGGAACTGCGCGCCCAGCTGGCCTTCGGTGGCGATCTTCGCGGCGCCACCGGCCGGGCCGACGGCGACCGCCGTCGCGTCCTGGCCCGCGTCCGCGAAACCGGGGGCCTCGGGGCCCTCGACCGCCACCGGCAGCAGGCCGGTGCCCTGTTTGCCGGTGGACTCGGCGATCAGCTGCTCGGCCCAGTCCGGGAACCCCTTGATCCCCGAGCCGGTGTCGGCCAGCACGACCTTCTCGGCGCCGTCGGAATGCGCCGCCGCCCACGCGGCGGCCAGCCGCAGCGCCGGGTTCTCCTTGCTGTCGCTGCCCAGCACCTGCGCCGCCAGCGCGGCCTGGTCCAGCAGCCGGGCCACGTCGGCACCGGCCAGCCCGGCGGGCACGAGCCCGAAGGCGGTCAGCGCCGAGTAGCGGCCACCGACGTGCGGGTCGGCCAGGAACACCTTGCGGTAGCCCGATTCCTCCGCCAGCTTCGACAGCGGAGAGCCGGGGTCGGTGACGACCACGATGCGGCTCGCCGCGTCGATCCCGGCCTCGGTGAAGGCCTGGGTGAAGATGCGCCGGTGGCTGTCGGTCTCCACCGTGCCGCCGGACTTCGACGACACCACGAGCACGGTGCGCTGCAGGTCGCCCGCCAGCGCGTCGGCCACCTGGCCGGGGTCGGTGGTGTCCAGCACCGTGAGCGGCGCGCCCTCGGTGCCGGTGATCACCTCCGGCGCCAGCGAGGAACCGCCCATGCCGGCCAGCACGACCCTGTCCACGCCCTCGCCGCGCAGTTCCTCGCGCAGCGCCTCGATCTCACCGATCAGCGGGCGCGAGCTCTTGTGCAGCGTGGTCCAGGACAGCCGGATCGACGCCTCGGACTCCGCGTCCGGGCCCCACAGCGTGGGGTCCTGCGCGGCGAGCTTCGAGGCGACCTGGTCGGCGATCAGCTTGTCGACCAGTGCCGCGGCCGTGGCCGCGAGCGGCTCGTCGGTGACGTGGACCGCCACCGGAGCGTTGTCTTCGGCCATGCGTCAGTCCTTCGCCTTCCCGAGCTGGCCCTCGACGGTGTCGAGCAGCTCCTGCCAGGACTTCTCGAACTTCTCCACGCCCTCGGTCTCCAGCGTGACGAACACGTCGGCCACGTCGATGCCCACCGCCGAGAGCTGGTCGAACACCGCCTGCGCCTGGCTGCCGGTGCCGGTGACCTTGTCGCCCTCGATCTCCGCGTGGTCGGCGACCGCGTCGATCGTCTTCTCCGGCATGGTGTTCACCGTGTTCGCGACCACGAGCTGGTCGACGTAGCGGGTGTCGGAGTAGGACGGGTCCTTCACGCCGGTGGAGGCCCACAGCGGGCGCTGCGGGTTGGCGCCCTCGGCCTTCAGCGCGGCCCAGCGGTCGGAGGCGAACAGCTCCTCGTACGCGGCGTAGGCGAGCCGGGCGTTGGCGATGGCGGCCTCGCCGCGCAGCGCCTTGGCCTCGTCGGTGCCGATCTTCTCCAGCCGCTTGTCGACCTCGGTGTCCACACGGGACACGAAGAACGACGCCACGGACTCGATCCCGGCCAGGTTGTGGCCGTTGGCCTTCGCCTGCTCCAGCCCGGCGAAGAACGCGTCGATCACCGCGCGGTAGCGCTCCACGGAGAAGATCAGCGTGACGTTGACGCTGATGCCCTCGGCCAGCGTCGCGGTGATCGCGGGCAGGCCCTCCTCGGTGGCCGGGATCTTGATGAAGACGTTCGGCCGGTCCACCGTCTTCCACAGGTCCTGCGCCTGCGCCACGGTCTTGGCCGTGTCCTTGGCCAGGCCCGGGTCCACCTCGATGGACACGCGGCCGTCGGTGCCGTTCGTGGCGTTGTACACGTCGCGGAACAGGTCCGCGGCGTTGCGCACGTCGGTGGTGGTCAGCTCGCGGACGGTGGCCGGGACGTCGGCGCCGCGCGCGGCGAGCTCACGCACCTGCTTGTCGTACGCGTCGCCCTTCGACAGGGCGTTGGCGAAGATCGTCGGGTTCGTGGTGACCCCGACGATGTGCTTGTCGCGGATCAGCCCGGCGAGGTTGCCGGAGTCCAGCCGCTCGCGCGACAGGTCGTCGAGCCAGATGGACACGCCTGCATCGGAGAGCTGGGCGAGTCGGTCGCTCATGACGTTCATCCCCTTCTTGGTGACGTTCAGGAGTTCTTGGTCTTGGCGAGCGAGGCGCGCGCGGCGTCGGCCACGGCGCCCGCGGTGAACCCGAACTCGCGGAACAGGGTCTTGTAGTCGGCCGAGGCACCGTAGTGCTCGATCGACACGATCTCCCCGGCATCGCCCACATAGCGGTACCAAGGCTGGGCGATCCCGGCCTCGACCGCCACCCGGGCCTTCACCGCGGCGGGCAGCACCGACTCGCGGTAGGCCTCGTCCTGCGCCTCGAACCACTCGAAACACGGCATGGAGACCACGCGGGTTCGAACGCCCTCGGCGGTCAGCGTCCGGCCGGCCTCGACGGCCAGCTGCAGCTCGGAACCGGTGCCGATCAGGATCACGTCCGGCGTGCCTTCGGCGTCCGAGACCACGTACGCGCCCTTGGCGACGTCGCCGGCCGAAGTGCCTTCCAGCACCGGCACGTTCTGGCGGGTCAGCGCGAGGCCGGACGGGTGGCGCTTGTCCTCCAGCGCGGCCTTCCAGGCGCCCGCGGTCTCGTTCGCGTCGGCCGGGCGGACCATGTTCAGGCCCGGGATGGCGCGCAGCGCGGCGAGGTGCTCGATCGGCTGGTGCGTCGGGCCGTCCTCGCCGAGGCCGATCGAGTCGTGCGTCCACACGTAGACGACCGGCAGGTGCATCAGCGCGGCCAGGCGCACCGGCGGGCGCATGTAGTCGGAGAAGGTGAAGAAGGTCGCGCCGTAGGGGCGGGTGCCGCCGTGCAGCGCGATCCCGTTGAGGATCGAGCCCATCGCGTGCTCACGCACGCCGAAGTGCAGCGTGCGGCCGTACGGGTTCGCCTTCCACATCCCGGTGGAGGCCTTCTCCGGGCCGAACGAGTCGGCACCGTCCATGGTGGAGTTGTTGCTCTCGGCGAGGTCGGCCGAACCGCCCCACAGCTCCGGCAGGACGTCGGCCAGCGCGGAAAGCACCTTGCCCGAGGCCTTGCGGGTGGCGACGCCCTTCTCGTCCGGCTCCCAGCTGGGCAGCTTTTCGGCCCAGCCTTCGGGCAGCGTGCGGGTGGACATCCGGTCGGCGAGCGCCTTGCGCTCCGGGTTGGCCGCGCCCCAGGCGTCGAACTTCTCCTGCCATTCGGCGCGCCACTGCTTGCCGCGGTCGACCGCCTTGCGGGTGCTCGCGAGGACCTCGTCCTCGATCTGGAAGCTCTTCTCCGGGTCGAAGCCCAGGATCTTCTTGACCCCGGCGACCTCTTCGGCGCCGAGCGCGGCGCCGTGCGCCTTGCCGGTGTTCATCTTGGTGGGCGCCGGATAGCCGATGATGGTGCGCAGCAGGATGAACGACGGGCGCGGGTCGGCCTTCGCCGCCTTGATCGCTTCCTCGATCGCGACGACGTCCTCGCCGCCCTCGACGGTCTGCACGTGCCAGCCGTAGGCCTCGTAGCGCTTCGCGGTGTCCTCGGACAGCGCGATGTTCGTGTCGTCCTCGATGGAGATCTTGTTGTCGTCGTAGAAGACGATCAGGTTCCCCAGCTCCTGGCGGCCCGCGATCGAGGAGGCCTCGGAGGTGACGCCCTCTTCGATGTCGCCGTCGGAGGCGATCACGTAGATGTGGTGGTCGAAAATGCTCTCGCCGGGCGCGGCGTCCGGGTCGAGCAGGCCGCGCTCGCGGCGCGCCGCCATCGCCATCCCGACCGCGTTGGCCAGGCCCTGGCCCAGCGGGCCGGTGGTCACCTCGACGCCGTCGGTGTGCTGGTACTCGGGGTGACCGGGGGTCTTCGAGTTCCACTTGCGCAGCGCCTCGAGGTCGGCCATCTCCAGGCCGTACCCGGCGAGGAAGAGCTGGATGTAGAGCGTCAGGCTGCTGTGCCCCGCGGACAGCACGAAACGGTCGCGGGCCGGCCACTCCGGGTCGGCGGGGTCATGCCGCATTTCGCGCTGGAACAGCGTGTAGGCCAGCGGGGCCAGGCTCATCGCCGTGCCCGGGTGACCACTGCCACAGTTCTCGACGGCGTCCGCGGCGAGCACCCGGATGGTGTCCACGGCGCGGGTGTCGAGGTCCGTCCAGTCGGCGGGGACGTTCCGCCGGAGCAGAGGATTGTTCTCGCTGATGGAAGCGGTTTCGGACACTGAACTCGAACTCCCCGTGCTTGTCGGTTGATCTGCTTCGTTCTCTCGGTGCGTTCGCGCGCGCGGACCTACCTGTCTCAATCGATCCCGAAGGCAGGATATTCCAGGTCGGCGGCAGTGCGCGCGTCCGCGGCCGGGCCTTGCAGGGGCAGCCTAGTAGGTCGGCTACCCGGCCGCCGGAACCCCGACACCCGCGGCCCCGGCCGCGCTGCTCCGGCACCCCGTGGTTACGATCGGTTGCGGTGTCGCGCAACGCGTTGACGCCACCCGAAACTGACCCAGGGAGCGAAATGTCGTTGGTGGACGCTGCGCACGGACGCAGTGACAGCACCAGCGCCGCGGACCCCAGTGCACCGCCCGCCGGTGGCCTCCGGCGAGTCCGACAGCGTGTGGGCGCCTACGTCGCGCTGACCAAGCCTCAGGTCATCGAGCTGCTGCTGGTGACCACCATCCCCGCGATGTTCCTCGCGGCGCGCACCATCCCGTCCCCGTGGCTGATCCTCGCCACGCTGGCCGGCGGTTCGATGGCGGCGGGCAGCGCCAACGCGCTCAACTGCGTGATCGACGCGGACATCGACAAGGTGATGAACCGCACCAAGCGGCGCCCGCTGGTCCGCGACTCCGTGCCGCGGCGCAACGCGCTGGTGTTCGGGCTCGTGCTCGGCGCGGGCTCGTTCGTGATGCTGTACTTCACGGTCAACCTGCTGGCCGCGCTGCTCGCCATCGCGACGATCCTGTTCTACATCTTCGTCTACACCCTCGGCCTCAAGCGCCGCACGGCGCAGAACGTCGTGTGGGGCGGGGCCGCTGGCTGCATGCCGGTGGTGATCGGCTGGGCCGCGGTGACGGGAACCGTGCAGTGGCCCGCGTTCGTGATGTTCGGCGTGATCTTCTTCTGGACCCCGCCGCACACCTGGGCGCTGGGCATGAAGTACCGCGAGGACTACGAGCGCGCCGGCGTGCCGATGCTGCCGGTGGTCGCCACCGCCGAGCACGTGGCGCGGCAGATCGTCATCTACTCGTGGGTGATGGTCGCCTGGACGCTGCTGCTGCTCCCGGTGACGAGCTGGCTGTACGCCTCGTTCGCGGTGCTGGCCGGCGCGTGGTTCCTCTTCTACGCGCACTCGCTGCAGCGGCAGGTGCGGCGCGGGGTGGAGACCAAGCCGATGGCGCTGTTCCACCGCTCGAACACGTACCTGATGATCGTGTTCGTCGCGCTCGCCGTCGACTCGGCGATCGGGCTGCCCACCCTCGGCCTCCCGTTCTAGGACCGCCCACCGCGCGAGCTCGCGTGACGTGTTGGCCCCTCCCGCGCACGTGTTGGCCCCTCCCGTCGATGAGTTCGCCCCTCGCGTGCGTGTGTTGGCTCGTCCCGCGCGTGTGTTGGCTGGCGGCGCGTCCGGCGTGGCGGTGCGGATGTGTTGGCCACCGGCGGCGGCCAACGCATCGGCGGGGGCGGCCAACGTGCGCGCGGGGGCGGCCAACATGCGCGCCGGGGCGGCCAACATGGCGCGCGGGCGTGCGGGGCCGGCCGGATTTCGCGCGCCCGCCGGGGAATTCCCCGGCGGGTAGGGTCGTTGGTTCATGGTCGGCCATCCATCCCGGAGCGAAAGTGGGTCACCCTTGTCCGTGCTTCCGGACGAAAACCCGGAACTGGCGGCGGAGCAGGACTACGTGTCCCGGCTGTACCGCAAGCTCGACAGCGAACGGGAAACCGTGCAGCGCAGGCTGACCGGAGTGCTCGCGGAGACCGGCGGCACCCCGCAGGCCCGCACCGAGCGCGACGTCGCCACCACCACGTATTCCGACCGCCTCACCCAGCTCACGTCGGTGGAGCAGGGCCTGTGCTTCGGCAGGCTCGACTTCCACGACGGCGAAACCACGTACGTCGGCAGGCTCGGCCTGTTCGACGAAGAAGGCGACTACGAGCCGCTGCTGCTCGACTGGCGGGCCCCGGCGGCGCGCCCGTTCTACCTCGCCACGGCCGCTTCGCCGGACGGAGTGCGCCGCCGCAGGCACATCCGCACGTTGTCGCGCAAGGTCGTCGGCCTCGACGACGAGATCCTCGACCTGAGCGCCGCGGACCAGGGCCACGATCTGGGCCTGGCGGGCGAAGCCGCGTTGCTGGCGGCGCTGGAACGCCGCCGTACCGGCGAAATGAGCGACATCGTCGCCACGATCCAGGGCGAGCAGGACCGCATCATCCGCGACGAGCTGAGCGGCGTGCTCGTCGTGCAGGGCGGGCCGGGCACCGGAAAGACGGCCGTCGCGCTGCACCGCGCGGCGTACCTGCTCTACACGTATCGCCAGCAGCTGGCGACGCGCGGCGTGCTCGTGGTCGGGCCCAACAGCACTTTCCTGCGCTACATCGGGCAGGTCCTGCCGTCGCTGGGCGAGACGGGCGTGCTGCTTTCGACCATCGGGCAGCTTTTCCCCGGCGTGCGCGCGAAGGGCGAGGACAGCCGCGAAGCCGCCGAGATCAAGGGGCGCGCGGTGCTGGCCGACGTGCTCGCCGACGCGGTCGCCGATCGCCAGCAGGTGCCGGAAGACGTGCTGCGCGTCGAGTTCGACGACGACGTGCTGGAGCTCGACAAGGCCACCTGTGAACGCGCGCGGGACAAAGCGCGCGGAACCTTGCGCCCGCACAACGTGGCGCGCCGGGTCTTCGTCGGGCAGCTGCTCGACGCGCTCGCCGAACGGGCCGCCGGGCACTACGAGGTCGATCTCTTCGAGGGCGTCCCGGAAATCCCGCTGGGCGAGGACGAAACCCCGGACGCCGAGGTGCTCGACGCCCGGGACCGCACCGAGATCCGGGCCGAGCTGGCCGAGTCGAAGACGGTGCTCGCGGCGCTGGATTCCTTGTGGCCCAAGGTTTCCCCGCAGCGCCTGCTGCGCGAGCTGTTCGCTTCGCCGGAGCGGCTGGAGTCGGCGGTGGGCAACCGGCTCACCAAGGCCGAGCGCGCGCTTCTGGTCCGTCCCGCCAAATCCCGCTGGACGCCCGCGGACGTGCCGCTGCTCGACGAGCTGGCCGAGTTGCTCGGCGAGGACGACACCGAAGAGCGCGCGGCGCGTGAGCGCCGGGAGCGCGAGGAGCGCGCGTACGCGGAAGGCGTGCTGGACATCCTGGAGCAGGACGAGGAGATCATCGACGAGGAAATCCTCCGGGTGAGCGACATCCTCGACTCCGAGCTGTTCGCCGAACGGCAGCAGCGCCGCAGCGAACTGACCGCGGCCGAGCGCGCCGCGCGGGACCGCCGCTGGACCTTCGGGCACGTGATCGTCGACGAAGCGCAGGAGCTGTCGCCGATGGACTGGCGGCTGCTGATGCGCCGCGTGCCGAGCCGGTCGATGACACTGGTCGGCGATGTCGCGCAGACCGGGGCGCCGGCGGGTGCGTCGTCGTGGGGCGAGATGCTCGGCCCGTACGTGGGGGACCGGTGGCGGCTGCGCGAGCTGACCGTCAACTACCGCACGCCCGCGGAGATCATGGCGCTCGCCGCCGGCGCGCTCGCGCACGTGGACCCGGGGCTGCGCGCGCCGGATTCGGTGCGGGAGTCCGGGGTCCGGCCGTGGCAGCTGCCGGCGGCCGGCGCCGACCTTCCGTCCATTGTGGACAAGGAGCTCGCCGCGGCGGACGGCGGCACGATCGCGGTGCTCTGCCCGGCGGCCCGCCTCGGCGGCGTGCGTGCCGCGCTGCAGGAGGACGAACGACTGTCGCTGCTGACCGTCGAAGAGGCCAAGGGCCTGGAGTTCGACGGGGTCGTCGTGCTGGCGCCGGAGGAGATCGTGGCGGCCTCCCCGCGCGGCTGGAACGACCTCTACGTCGCGCTCACCCGCGCCACCCGCAGGCTCGGCGTCGTCTACACCGCGCACGAACTCGAAGCTCTCGTGGGTGCCGGATAAGGACTGGTCAACGCCCGGTTAAGGTGAGCGCCATGCGTAACGCTGGCAAGATCATGATCGTGGTGGCCGCCGCGCTGAGCCTCGCCGCCTGCTCCAACGGCCAGGAGCCGTCGTCGTACCCGCCGGGCGGGGGCCCGACGTACCCCGCGCCGGCGCCGGCCGCGGAGTCCTCGAGCGCGTCGGCGTCCGCCGGGGAGCCGGCTTCCGGGCAGCACGAGTGCACCGCGGACGACGTGAAGGTCACCGGCGACTTCGGCGCCAAGCCGACGATCACCATCCCGGACACCTGTTCCGCGCCGACGAAGCTGCTCACCAAGGACCTCAAGCAGGGCACCGGCGCGGCCGCGGCGAACGGCAGCACGGTCGAGGTGAACTACGACCTCGTCACGTGGTCGGACAAGGCCGACAAGGAGAGCTCCTTCGGCTCGCAGCCCGCGCAGCTGACGCTGAGCGAGGACCAGGTCATCCCGGGCTGGGTCCAGGGTCTGGCCGGTATCAAGGAAGGCGGCCGCAGGCTGCTCGTCATCCCGCCGGACCTCGGCTACGGCGCCACCGGCAAGGGCACGGTCAAGCCCAACGAAACGCTGGTGTTCGTGGTCGACGCCGACAAGGTCAGCGGCTGAGTGGAACTCCGCGGCGCGCTGGCCGTGGTCACGGGGGCGTCGTCGGGCATCGGCGCCGCCACCGCGGCGCGCCTGCACGAGGCGGGTGCCCGGTTGATCCTGCACGGCCGTGACGAACGGCGCCTCGCCGAGCTGGCGGAGCGCACCGGCGGGTCCGTGGTCACCGCGGACTTCGCCGACCCGGCCGCGGTTTCCGCCGCGGCCGGGGAGATCCGGCGTCTCGGCGAGGTGGACATCCTCGTCAACAACGCGGGCATCGGCTGGGCCGGGCCGGTCGCGGAGATGACCGCCGCCGACGTCGCCCGCCTGGTCCAGGTGAACCTGACGGCGCCGCTCGAGCTGACCCGCGCGCTGTTGCCGGGCCTGCTCGCCCGCCCGCGCGCTTCGCTGATGTTCGTCACCTCCATCGCGGGGCGCACGGCGGTGGCGGGGGAGTCGGTCTATTCGGCGGTGAAAGCCGGGCTGGACACCTTCGCGGAAAGCCTCCGGTTCGAATTGGCGGGCACCCGCGTCCACGTCGGCGTGGTCGTGCCCGGGGTCGTGGACACGGAGTTCTTCACCCGCCGTGGCCGCCCGTACGAAAGGCGCTCGCCGAAACCCGTCCCGTCCGATCGGGTGGCTTCGGCGATCGTCGACGCGCTGCGCCGTGACCAGGCGGATCGCTATGTCCCCGGCTGGCTGAAGCTCCCCGTGACGGTGCGCGGCGCCCTGCCCTCGGTGTACCGTGCGTTAGCGTCCCGATTCGGCGGTTCGGGCTGAACCACCGGATTCTGTTTCGCGATGGGGAGCACCGATACATGGGAAGCGTCGTGACCTGACGTGGTGATCCCGGTCATTCTCGGATTCACCGCCGCGTTCCTGTTCGCGGCGTCCGCCGCGCTGCAGCGCAGCGCGGTCATCGAGGTGGCCGATGCCGACGTCGAGCACCGCGCGAGCCGGCACCGGGTGCCCATCCTGTGGCTGATCCGCAAGCTGATCCGGAAACGGGTGTGGCTCGCGGGCTGGGCCACCAACCTCCTCGGCTTCCTCAGCCAGGCCGCCGCGCTGCACTTCGGCTCGATCGCGCTGGTGCAGCCGCTGCTGGTCACCCAGCTGCTGTTCGCGCTGCCGATGGCCTCGGCGGCGATCCGGATGTGGCCCGCGCTGCGGGACTGGCTCGCGGCGCTCGCGATCGTCGGCGGGGTCGTGGTCTTCCTGACGGTCGAAGGGGCCGCGCCGCTCGGCGGTTCGCCGGACAGGGGCAGGCTGCTGATCGCCGTCGCGGTCGCCGCGGCCACCGTCATCACCCTCGTCCAGCTCGCGCAGGGCCGCGGCCCGCTGCTGCATTCGGCGTTCATCGCCACCGCGGCGGGGGTCTGCTACGCGATGAGCGCGGCGCTGATGAAACTCACCACCGACGACCTGCTCAACCGCGGCGTGCTGGCCACCGCGATCGACTGGCCGGGGTATCTGCTGGCGCTGTCCACGCTGACCGGGCTCCTGCTGGGGCAGCAGGCCTACGGGTCCGGGTCGCTTTCGGCGGCGATAGCGGTCATGTCGATCGTGAACCCCGCGGTGAGCTATGCGCTGGGGCTCTTGGCTTTCCACGCCACGCTGTCCACTTCGCCGGGCTCGCTGGCGGCGACGGCGGGCGCGGCCGCGCTGCTCACGGCCGGTGTCATCGGCCTCGCGCATTCACCCACGGTGCAGCGCGAAACGAGCCGGACGGCTACACATGGCGTTTACCCGCACGCTGATACGTTGCCGGGCAAAGTTGCCACACCTTCGCATTCGTCGGAGACTTGTTCCCAGGAGTGAAACAGAGCCCGTGCAACCTTCGGAGAACGTCCCCGCCACGCGCCACATGGTGATCGAGATCCCGCATCTGCGGGGCACCCTGGCACGGGCGCTGGTGATGCTCGCCGAAACCGTGATCGTGCCGAGCGTGCTGCTTGCGCTCCTGCTCCACTTCTTCGGCCTCGTGCCCGCGCTGTCGGCGGTGCTGGGCTGGTCGGCGCTGGTGATCGGGGCCCGCAGGCTGATGCGCCGCGACCTGCCACGCACGCTGCTGCTGTGCACCGGGATGCTCGTCGGCCGCGCCTGTTTCGCCCTGGTCACCTCCAGCGCGGTGGTGTACGTGCTGCAGCCGGCGCTGGGCTCGGTCCTGATGTTCCTGATCTTCGTCGGCAGCGCCGTGCTGGGCAGGCCGATCACCGCGCGGCTGGCCAAGGATTTCGTCCGGCTGCCCGCGGAGCTGTTCGCGCACCGCACGGTGAACCGGGTGTTCGTCGAGGTCGCGCTGCTGTGGGGCGGTTCGCGGCTGATCGACGCGGCGATGACGCTGGGTTTCCTGCACTGGGGAGTGGAGGCCGGGCTGTTCTCGCGCGGCGTGCTCAGCGGTCTGCTCACCGCGCTGACGGTCGCGGTCTGCGCTGGTCACGGCTGGCGCAAGCTGCGCAAGGTGCCGGGCCTGACGCTGCGGATGGGCTGGCGCGCCACCGCGACCGCCTGATCCGGGCGAGCGTCACTCCCTGTTTTCGTGCTATATGACGGTGTGTGCTCACTGTTGGAACGTCAACCAACACGCCGTTAACGGTCGCTGACCGGACCGGGGCGCGCGGGCGGCCGCGGTGGTGGGCGGAGCTGCTCGGGGGCCTGGCGCTGTTCGGCGTCTACCTGCTGATCGAGGCGCGTCCGCTGCCGTCGCGGGAGGCGCGCGCGATCTCGTCGGGGGAGGGGATCCTCGGCTTCGAACGGGCGCTGCGCCTGGACTTCGAGCGCCCGATGAACGTGTGGCTTGCGGGCCAGGGCTGGCTGCGCACGCTCGCCAACTACGAGTACGCGTTCACCTACATCGTCAGCGCGCTGGTGCTGCTGTGCTGGGTCTACGTTCGGCATCCCGGGCAGTACCGGCGCGTGCGGAACTCCTTCGCGCTGGTGAACCTGCTGGCGCTGCTGGTTTTCTGGCTGCTGCCGGTGGCGCCGCCGCGGATGCTGCCGGGCGCCGGGTTCGTGGACACCGTGCGGCTCGGGCACACCTGGGGTTCCTGGGGCTCGCCGATGGTCGACAACGCCAACCAGCTCGCGGCGATGCCTTCGCTGCACGTGGGCTGGGCGCTGTGGGTGTCGGTGGTGCTGGCGCGGCTCGCGCGCGGCCGGACGGTGCAGCTGGTGAGCGCGGTCCACGTGCTGGTCACGCTGCTGGTCATCCTCGCCACCGGCAACCACTACTGGCTCGATGCCGCGGGCGCGGTCCTCGTCGTCGCCGTGGGTGTCATGATCGCGGATGTGGCGAGACGATCAGCACCCCGCATCCCGGCATCGGACGCGTTCTTCCTGCACGTCGAAACCCCGTCGGCACCCCAGCACGTCGGCGGGCTCATCATGCTCGACACCTCCCGCGCGGCGGGCCCGCCCACCTTCGAACTGGCGCGGGACACGATCAAGTGCAACCTGCCCGACCTGCCCGGGTTCCGGCAGCGCCTGGCGCCGCCGACGAAGTGGCGCCCGCTGCGGTGGGTGGAGCATCCCGACCTCGACTGGGAGTGGCACGTCCCGGTCTTCGACCTGACCCGCCCCGACGGCAGCCCCGGCGGGATGGGCGCGTTGCACGAACTGGTCGGGAAACTGGCCGGGACACCGTTGCCGAGGGACAGGCCGTTGTGGCGGTACTGCGTCGTCACCGGGGTCGAGGAGGACACGGCGGCGGTCGTGTCGCTGGTGCACCATTCGGTCGCCGACGGCATCGGCACGATCAACATGATGCTGAAACTGTTCGACTCCCCGGACATGACCGAGGCGATCGGCGAGGTGAAGTTTCCCGGGCGGATCCAGCGCGTCGTCGGCGGCGCGGTCGGGCTGGCCCAGCTGGCCACCGACCACCGGCCGGAGGCGGCGCTCGCGGCGAACAACACCTCCGAGCGCTCGTTCGGCACGCTGAAACTGGACCTGGACTGGCTCAAGGAGCTGGCGCGCCGTCGCGGGGTCCGGGTCACCGATCTGCTGATTTCCGGCTCCGTGGCGGCGATGCGCCGGGTGGCGAAGGGGCCGCTGCCCTCGCGGCTGCTGGTCTCCGTGCCGTTGATGGCGGCCGTACCGCGGCCCGGGATGGCCGGGAACGTGACGGCGGCGGTCATGGTCGAGGTGCCGACTGGCGACATGCCGGAGCCCGAACGGCTCGAGGTGATCGCGAAGGCGGGCAAACGGCTGCGCGGTGGCACGAGGGCGATCGCGTCGCGGTTCGTGATGCATTCGGTGGCCGCGCTGATGCCGCCGTGGTTCCACGGGTGGTTCTCGAAGTTCTTCTACGGCGGGCGGATCTTCAACGGCATCGTGTCCAACATGCCGGGCGCGACGTGGCAGGTGTCCTTCGGGGACTACCCGCTGCGGACGGCGTACCCGATCATCCCGCTCGCGCCCGGCACGCCGTTCGTGGTGGGGGTGCTGGGCTGGTACGGGGTGTTCTCGATGAGTGTCGTGACCGACACCGGCTTCATCCCCGACGTCGGCCCCTTCCTCGCCGAGTTCCGCAAAGCACTGGCGGAGTTCGGTTAGCGCCCGGACGGCGACCCCCGCCCGCGAGCCTCGCCGAGCCGCACGCGAACGGCCAACTCACCGGCGGGTGCGGCCAACTCGTGGACGGGAGGGGCCACCACGTCGACGGGAGGGGCCAACATGGCTGCGGTTAGGGACTGTCAGCCGTGGGGGAGTTCGGGGCGCCCCAGGCTAGCGCGAGCGTCAGGCGGCGGCGGTTGTCCGGGTCGTCGAGGCTTTCGCCGAACAGCTCGCGTAGCTGGGAAAGCCGGTACCGGACGGTCTGCGGGTGGATGTGCAGCTCCTCGGCGACCGCGCGCCGGTCGCCGAGGTGGCGCAGCCACGACGCGAGCGTTTCGCACAGCCTCTCCCGGGTGACCGGGCCCAGTTCGTCCAGTGGCGCAAGGGTTTGCTGCCGGAACACGGTCAGCAGCCGCTCGTCGCGGTGCACGATGATCGAGTCCAGGTGCTCGTCGACGAACACCGGATCGTCCCGCAGCACCTCGTCGCGGCGCAGCTGCGCGGCGACCTCGGCCACGCGCATGCTGGCGGGCAGGTGTTCCAGCGGCACGGCGTGCCCGACCACCGCGCCCGCCCCGCGCAGCGCCGTCGCCAGGCGCTGACGGCGGGCGGGCCCGCCGGGGTCCGGGATGATCGCGCAGACCATCCGCTGCCGCCGGACGTGCAGGCACGAATGGTCCAGCCGGGCCAGCAGCGCGCTGCCCACCGGGTTGTCCGGCTCCACGATGATCACCGCGGCTTCGCGCGGCAGCGGCCAGTCGATCCGGGCGGCGGCGGCGCGGATCGCGGTGGTGTCCGAACGGTCGGACAGGAGCATGTTGCCCAGTTCGTCCCGCAGGCGCTCCCGCGCCGCGGCGGCTTCGGACTGTTCGAGCACATACCCGCGCGCGGAGGCCGACGAAAGCTGGTCGATGAAGATGAACACGGCCTCGGCCAGTGAGGCGAAGACGTCCGAGGGCACCCCGACTTCGAGCGCCACCTCGGCGACGTGGTGCCACGCCACCCGCGCGCCGATCTGGTACGCCGAAAGCAGGCTGGTCAGCTCACGTCCCTGCTGCCATTGGGCGCGGCCGATCTCCTCGAACAGCGACTGCTCGCCGAGCTGCTCGGCCGGCTGCTCGGCCGCGCCGGACAGCTCCGTGATGTCCCATTTCGCCATCCGCATCAGCCGGTGCAGGAACATGTTCGCGGCGCCGAGGACCTCGTCCCGCTCGGTGACGATGAAGTCCGCGTAGTCCGGCCAGTGGTGGCTCAGCAGCCGGGTCACGTCGTCGAGCATCCGGGGGAGGCGCTCCGCCGTCGCCTCGGCCAGTCGTTCCAGTTTCGTGTCGCTCGGATCCGCTTTTCTGCCCACTGGTGCCGGCTACCTCCACCCTGATGTCGAGATCCGTCCTTCGTTCGGGTCAATACTGTCCGCTCGTGATAACCCGGACTCCACCGAATTTGTTTCCCGCGCGAAGAATCCTGGCCCCCTTCCGATGGATTATGGGCCGATGACACCGGCACCGACAGGTCGCGACACGGCCGGCCGTCCCGTGCTGCACGGTTTTCCCCCGTCCCGGGTGGTTTCGCCGCCCGCCACGCTCGAAGAAAAGAAACACGCGGAAAACTTTCCCGTAGCACTCCGCGTACTCCCGGCAGCGCTGCGCCGCGATCTCGGCGCGGTCTACAACGTGGTGCGCGTCATCGACGATCTCGGCGACGAAGCCGAAGGTGATCGAACGGTCGCGTTGCGGGCATTCCGCGAGGATCTCGAGCGCGCCTGGCGCGGTGACCCGCGGGAGCCGGTGCTGCGCGCGCTGCTGCCGACGATCCGGGCCAGGGGGCTGGATCGCGAGCCGTTCGACCGGCTGGTGCGGGCGAACCTTCAGGACCAGGAGGTTTCCCGGTACCCGGACCAGGCGGCGCTTCGGGAGTATTGCGCGCTTTCGGCCGATCCGGTCGGCCGGATCGTGCTGCGGATCTTCGGCGTCCGTTCGGCGGAAGCCGAACGTCTCTCGGATCTCGTGTGCACCGCGCTTCAGCTGCTCGAACACTGCCAGGACGTGGCCGAGGACCGCTGGGCGGGCCGCGTCTACCTGCCGCAGGCCGATCTGGCCGGTTTCGGGGCCACCGAAGGAGATCTCGACGCCGTGAGCACGCCGCCCGCCGTGCGGCACGCGGTGGAACTGCAGACGCGCAAGGCGCTGGATCTGCTCGACGAAGGTGCCGCGCTCGTCGGGCGGCTGCGCGGCTGGGCCCGGCTGGCGATCGGCGGATACGTCGCGGGCGGGCTCGCGACCGCGGATGCCTTGCGCCGCGCGGAATGGGACGTGCTGGCCGTCACGCCACGGCCACGCAAGCAGGACGTGCTGGTCCATCTGGTGAAGCTACTGACGAAGAGGCACCGATGACGACGGATGTGGCAACCGCCTACCAGGCGTGTGAACAGATCACCAAGACCGAGGCGAGGAACTTCTACTACGGCATCCGGCTGCTGACCCCGCAACGGCGGGCGGCGCTGTGCGCGGTGTACGCGCTGGCACGCCGGGTGGACGACATCGGGGACGGGGACCTGCCGGTGGAGGAGAAGTCCACCCAATTGCAGGATGTCCGAAAATCACTGGCAGAGCTGGAAATCAGCACGGATCCGGTGCTGATCGCGCTCGCCGACGCGGCCCGCCGCTACCCGATCCCGCTGGGTGCCTTCGAGGAGCTGCTCGACGGGGTGTGGATGGACATCGAGGGCCGTCGCTACGAGACCTTCGCCGACCTGACCCAGTACTGCCGCTGCGTCGCCGGGGCCATCGGCAGGCTGTGCCTCGGCGTGTTCGGCAGCAAGCCACACCCGGACGCCGCCCTGTACGCCGACCAGCTCGGGATCGCTTTGCAGCAGACCAACATCCTCCGCGACATCCGCGAAGACCTGATCAACGGCCGCGTGTATCTGCCCCAGGAGGATCTGGACCGGTTCGGGGTGGAACCGGCGCTGGACGAGCAGGGCAGGCTGATCGACGACGGCGGCGCGCTGACCGCGCTGATCCGGCACAGTGCCGCCCGCGCCCGCGAGTGGTACGCCGACGGGCTGCGCCTCGTGCCGCTGCTCGACCGCCGCAGCTCCGCCTGCTGCCTGGCGATGGCGGGCATCTACCGCAGGCTCACCGACCGGATCGCCGAACAGCCCTCGCTCGTGTTCGACCGCCGGATGTCCTTGTCCGGCAGGGAAAAGCTGGGGGTGGCGGCCCGGGCGCTGACGGGGCGCGCGTCGTGAGCGAACGCATCGCCGTCGTCGGCGGTGGTCTCGCGGGGATCACCGCGGCGTTGCGCTGCGCCGACGCGGGCGCCGAGGTCACGCTCATCGAGTCCCGTGGCCACCTCGGCGGGCTGACGCATTCCTTCCGCCGTGGCGAGCTCGACGTCGACAACGGGCAGCACGTGTTCCTGCGCTGCTGCACCGCGTACCTCGAGCTGTTGCGGCGGTTGCGGGTGATGGGCAAGGTGTTCCTCCAGCCGAAGCTGGCGATCCCGGTCCGCTCGCCGGGCTCCGCGCGGCCGGTGTGGTTGCGCCGCAACGGTTTGCCCGCGCCGCTGCACCTGGCCGACTCGGTGCTGAAGTTCCGGCCGCTCGGGCTCGGCGACCGGATGCGGTTCGCCGGGGCGGCGTTCGCGCTGCGCGGGGTGGACCCGGCGTCGAAGGAGGCGGACGGGCAGTCCTTCGCGGACTGGCTTTCCGCGCACGGGCAAAGTGAACGCGCGATCGCGAACCTCTGGGACCTGGTCGGCATCGCGACCCTCAACGCGCCCGCGACCGGCGCTTCGCTCGGCCTCGCGGCCACGGTCTTCCAGGTCGGCCTGCTCACCGAAGCCTCGGCCGCGGACATCGGCTGGTCGAAAGTGCCGCTGCGCGAACTGCACGGCGACGCGGCGCAGGCCCGGCTGACGGAGGCAGGCGCCGAAATCCTGTTCAACACCAAGGTGACCGCGCTGTCCCCGGACGGCGAGGGCTGGCGGCTCACCACTTCGGAGCGTGAGCTGACCGCCGACCGGGTGGTGCTCGCGGTGCCGCCGCCGGCCGCCGCGCGGCTGCTGCCACCCGGGAGTGTGGACCTGCCGCCGGAATGGGACCGGCGCCTCGGCAGTTCGCCTATCGTCAACGCCCATGTGGTCTTCGACCGGCCCGTGCTGGACGAACCGTTCTTCGCGGCGGTCGATTCCCCGGTGCAGTGGGTGTTCGACCGCACCGGTCAGTCCGGTGTGGACAGTGGGCAGTACCTCGCCGTCTCGCTGTCCGCGGCCGACGACCTCATCGACGTCCCGGTACGCGAGATCCGCGCGCGCATCCTGCCCGCGCTCCGTGCCGTGCTGCCCCAAGCGGCGCGCGCCGGGGTCCGGGATTTCTTCGTCACCAGGGAAAGGCACGCCACGTTCCGTCCGGCGCCGGGCTGCGCGGCGCTGCGCCCTCCGGCCGTGACCGCGGCCGAGGGCGTCGTGCTCGCCGGCGCGTGGACCGCCACGGGATGGCCCGCGACCATGGAAGGCGCCGTGCGCAGCGGCGACGCGGCCGCCCGTGCGCTGCTCGGCAATGCCGTTGTGCCAGGTAAACAGGAGGGTGTACCAGCATGACTGCGGTTCTCGATTCACTCGCGCAAGGCAGGCAGGCGATCATGCCCGCGATGCGGGCCGCACTCGACAGGCTCGACCCGGCCACCAGGTCGATCTCCCACTACCACCTCGGCTGGACCGATCTCGACGGCAATCCCGCGTCGGCAGGCGGAAAAGCGGTCCGGCCCGCGCTCGCGCTGCTCTCCGCCGAAGCGGCGGGCGCCCCGCCTGAAACCGGGTTACCGGGCGCGGTCGCGGTCGAGCTCGTGCACAATTTCTCGCTGCTGCACGACGATCTGATGGACGGGGACACCGAACGCAGGCACCGGCCGACGGTCTGGGCCGTGAAGGGCGCGGCCAGCGCGATCCTGACCGGGGACGCGATGCTTTCGCTGGCGCAGGAAGTCCTGCTGGACGTCGACGGGCCGGGCGGGGTGGCCGCGGCGCGGCTGCTGACCGAGGCGACCGGCGAGCTGATCCGCGGCCAGGTGCTGGACGTGCAGTTCGAAAGCCGCGACGACGTCTCCCTCGACGAATGCCTGGACATGGCGGCGGGCAAGACCGGCGCGCTCCTTTCGGCCAGCAGCGCGATCGGAGCCGTGCTCGCCGGCGCTCCACAACGGACAGTGGACGCGCTCGCCGGATTCGGCGCCGACATCGGGCTGGCCTTCCAGCTCGTCGACGACGTGCTCGGGATCTGGGGCGAACCCTCGGTCACCGGCAAGTCGGTGTACTCGGATCTGCGTGCCCGCAAGAAGAGCCTGCCGGTCACGTACACGGTCACCCACGGCGGCGCGCTCGGGCGTGAGCTGTCGGAGTGGCTCGCCCGGCCGGAGACGCCGGGCGAGGAGTCGGTCCGCGGCGTGGCGGAGAAGATCGATCAGGCCGGCGGGCGCAAATGGGCGCTGGACGAGGCCTACCGCCGCATGGCCGCGGGACGGCTGAAGCTCGAAGAGGCCGACATCCCCGGCCGCGCGCGGGAGGAACTGCTTTCGCTGGCCCAGTTCATCGTCACGAGGGAGGCTTGATGACTCTGACCACCGAGCCCGGAGTCCGGACGCCGGCCGAGACCCTGGAGCGCGCGGTCGCGCATCTCAAGGGCAGGCAGGAGACCGGCGGCTGGTGGAAGGGCGAGCTGGAGACGAACGTCACGATGGATGCCGAGGACCTGCTGCTGCGGGAGTTCCTCGGCATCCGCACCGCTCGCGAGACCGAAGAGGCGGCGCGATGGATCCGTTCGCAGCAACGGGAAGACGGCACCTGGGCCACGTTCTACGGCGGCCCCGGCGACCTGTCCACCACGGTCGAAGCGTGGGTGGCGCTGCGCCTGGCCGGTGATTCGCCCGACGCGCCGCACATGCGGGCGGCGCAGGAGTTCGTGCTCGACGGCGGCGGGCTGGAGGCCAGCCGGGTGTTCACCCGGATCTGGCTGGCGCTGTTCGGCCTGTGGTCCTGGGACGAGCTGCCGAACATGCCACCGGAGCTGATCTTCCTGCCGTCCTGGTTCCCGCTCAACGTCTACGACTGGGGTTGCTGGGCGCGGCAGACGGTAGTGCCGCTGACCATCGTGGGCACGCTGCGCCCGGTGCGGCCGCTGTCGTTCGGCGTGGACGAGCTGCGCACGCGCCAGCGGAAGCGGACGTTGATCAAGCCGTGGACGTGGTCGGGCGCCTTCGAAATGCTCGACCTCGGGCTCAAGGCGTATGCCAGGCTGCCGGTGAAACCCTTGCGGGGACTGGCGATGCGCCAGGCGGCGGAGTGGATCCTCGCGCGGCAGGAGGCCGACGGCTCGTGGGGCGGGATCCAGCCGCCGTGGGTGTATTCGTTGCTGGCGCTGCATTTGCTCGGCTATTCCTTCGAACATCCGGCCATGAAGGCCGGGCTGAAGGGGCTCGACGGGTTCATCATCCGGGAGGAGACCCCGGACGGCCGGGTGCGACGGCTGGAAGCCTGCCAGTCCCCGGTGTGGGACACGGCCTTGGCGTTGACGGCGTTGCTGGACGCGGACGTGCCCGCGGACGATCCGGCGGTGCTCAAGGCCTCGGATTGGTTGCTGGGCGAGGAAATCACGGTGAAGGGCGACTGGGCGGTGAAGCGGCCGGCCACGCCGCCCGGGGGCTGGGCCTTCGAGTTCGCCAACGACGTCTACCCCGACACCGACGACACGGCGGAGATCGTGCTCGCGCTGCGCCGGGTCGCGCATCCGGACCGGCCGCGGTTGAAGGACGCGGTCGAGCGGGCCGTCACCTGGCTCAACGGCATGCAGTCCGCGGACGGCGGCTGGGGCGCGTTCGACGCGGACAACACGCGCACGCTCACCACCCAGCTGCCGTTCTGCGACTTCGGCGCGGTGATCGACCCGCCCTCGGCCGACGTCACCGCGCACGTGGTGGAAATGCTGGCCGCGGAAGGGCTCACCGGCACGAAGGAATGCCGCCGCGGGGTGGCCTGGCTGCTGGCCGCGCAGGAGAAGGACGGGTCGTGGTTCGGCCGCTGGGGCGCGAACCACCTCTACGGCACGGGCGCCGTGGTGCCCGCGCTCGTCGCGGCCGGGGTCTCGCCACAGGCGTCTCCGATCCGGCGTGCGGTGGAATGGCTTGCCGAGCACCAGAATCCGGACGGCGGCTGGGGCGAGGACCTGCGTTCCTACCGGGAACCGGAGTGGATCGGACGCGGGGATTCCACGGCTTCGCAGACGGCCTGGGCGCTGCTGGCCCTGCTGGCCGCGGGTGAGCGTGATTCGTCCATTGTGGAGCGTGGCGTCGGCTGGCTGGCGCGGACCCAGCGCGAGGACGGCACCTGGGACGAGCCGCAGTACACCGGCACCGGGTTCCCCGGCGACTTCTACATCAACTACCACCTGTACCGGCTGGTGTTCCCGGTTTCCGCGCTGGGCCGGTACCTGGAGGCCTCGTGACGGGTGTGGTGTGCGCGCCGATGCACGTGGAGGCCGCGGCCTTGCGGGCTCCCGGCGTGCGGGTGCTGCACACGGGCATGGGCCCGCGCCGGTCGGCCGAATCCGCCCGGCAGTTCAGCGGCGCCACGCCGGTACTGGTGGCCGGGGTCGCCGGAGCGGTCACCGGCGGCGTCGAGCCGGGCGACGTCGTGGTGGCCACCGAGATCGACGGGCCGGACGGGCCGGTGCCCCTGTGTTCGGCGCCACTGCTCGCGGGCGCGCTGCGGCGACTCGGGCTGACCGTCCACACTGGACCGGTAGCGTCCTCGGACAAGATGGTGGAGGGCGCGGACCGGGCGCGGTTCGCCGAACGGGGCGCACTGGCCGTCGACATGGAGTCCGCGCAGTTCGCTTCCGTACCGGCGCCGCTGGGGGTGGTACGGGCCATTGTGGACACTCCGGGCTACCCGCTGCTGCGGCCGGGCACGTTCATGCGCGGGCTTTCCGGGCTGCGTTCGCTGCGGCTGGCGGCACCGGCGCTGGCGGATTGGTGTGCCGCGGCCGGTTCCGGCGAGCTGCTGCTGGCCAGCCCGCGGTCGTTCTGCGCGGGGGTGGACAGGGCGATCGAGATCGTCGAGCGGGCGCTGGAGCGCTACGGCGCGCCGGTGTACGTGCGGCGGCAGATCGTGCACAACGCGCACGTGGTGCGCCGCCTGGAAGACCTGGGCGCGGTCTTCGTGCAGGAGGTCGAGGAGGTGCCCGAAGGCGCGACGACGGTGCTGGCCGCGCACGGCGTGGCGCCCTCGGTGCGGGAGGCCGCCGACGCGAGGGGACTGCGGGTGATCGACGCGACCTGCCCGCTGGTCACCAAGGTGCACAACGAGGTTCGCCGCTACAGCGCACGCGGCGACACGATCTTCCTCATCGGGCACGCCGACCACGAAGAGGTGGAAGGCACCGTCGGGGAGGCGCCCGGCCGGGTGGTCGTCGTCGAGGACGCCTCGGCGGCGGCGCAGGTCCGGGCGGAGGATCCGGAGAAGGTCGCGTACGCCATGCAGACCACGCTGGCGGCCGACGAGGCCGAGGAGGTGGCTTCGGTGCTGCGCGAGCGGTTTCCCGCGATGGCGGCGCCGAGACGGGACGACATCTGTTACGCCACGACGAACAGGCAGCGCGCGGTGCGCGCTGTCGCCGAGCATTCCGATGTCGTGCTCGTGGTGGGTTCGGCGAACTCGTCGAACTCCCAGCGGCTCGTGGAGGTGTCGCGGCGGCGGGGCGCGGCCGCGTACCTGGTGGACGATGTGTCCGAAGTGGACCTGCGGTGGCTCGCGGGCGCGCGGCGGATCGGGATCACCGCGGGTGCTTCCGCCCCGCCGCACCTGGTGGAGGAGCTGACCCGGTGCCTGGGCGGGCTCGGCCGGAACTCGGTACGGGAGTCCCAGGTTGCCGACGAAGACGTCCGATTCACGTTACCTCGGGAGGTGGGGTAGACATGCACATGCCATTGCGGCAGTCGATGCGGCTGGGTGCGTTCCTGGCCAAGCAGAAGCTGCTCCGGAAGGACAAGTTCGCGATACTCGTCGAGCTGGAGCCGCTGTTCGCCTGCAACCTCAAATGCGGCGGCTGCGGGAAGATCCAGCAGCCGGCGCATCTGCTCAAGCAGCGGATGCCGGTGCAGCAGGCGATCGGCGCGGTGGAGGAGAGCGGCGCGCCGATGGTGTCCATCGCCGGCGGCGAGCCGCTGATGCACCCGCAGATCGACGAGATCACCCGGATCCTGCTCGAGCGCAACAAGATCGTGTTCCTGTGCACGAACGCGCTGCTGCTGCCCAAGCACATCCACAAGTTCAAGCCGCACCGCAATTTCGCGTGGATGGTGCACATCGACGGGCTGGAGGAGAAGCACGACGCCTCGGTCCGCAAGGAAGGCGGGTTCCAGGCCGCCGTGGACGCCATCCGGCTCGCGAAGTCGAAGGGCTTCCGGGTCATGACGAACACGACGTTCTTCAACACCGACAGCCCGCAGGACGTCATCGACGTGCTCGACTACCTCAACGACGAGGTGGGCGTGGACAACATGCAGCTCTCGCCGGGCTACGCGTACGAGAAGGCACCGGACCAGGAGAGCTTCCTCGGCGTGCAGCAGAGCCGTGAGCTGTTCTCGAAGGCCTTCGCCGATGGGCGCCGCAAGAAGTGGCGGCTCAACCACTCGCCGGTGTTCCTCGACTTCATCGAGGGCAAGCGGGATCTCGAATGCACGCCGTGGGGCATCCCGTCGTATTCGCTGCTGGGCTGGCAGCGGCCGTGTTACCTGCTCGACGACGGCTACGCCAAGACCTGGCGCGAGCTGATCGAGGAGACCGAGTGGGACAAGTTCGGCCGCGGCAAGGACCCGCGCTGCGCGAACTGCATGGCGCACTGCGGCTACGAGCCCACGTCGGTGATCGCCACGACGAACTCGCTCAAGGAGACCATCCGCGCCGCGGTGAGTGTCTGAGCGGTGCACGAAAAGGGCGGCCGGCTTCCAGCCGGCCGCCCTTTTCGGGTTCCTTGTCGCGCAAGGCATTCAGGGCTGCAGGATCAGCTTTCCGGTGGTGCGCCTGCCCTGCAGGTCCTCGTGCGCGCGGCGCGCGTCGGCGAGCGGGTAGCGGTGGCCGACGCGGACGTTGAGCGCACCGGAGGTCACCGCCTGGAACAGTTCCTCCGCGCGCCAGTCGAGTTCCTCGCGGGTGCGGACGTAGTGCGCGCTCGTCGGGCGGGTCAGATAGACCGAGCCGGCGGAGTTCAGGCGCTGCGGGTCCACCGGGGGCACCGGGCCGCTGGCCGCGCCGAACAGGGCCAGCACGCCGCGCACCCGCAGACTCGCCAGGCTGCCGTCGAAAGTGGTCTTGCCGACGCCGTCGTACACCGCGGCCACGCCCTCGCCGCCGGTGAGTTTCCGCGTCTCCTCGGCGAAATCCACCTTGTCGTAGCGGATGATCTCGTCGGCGCCGGCCTCGCGGGCCAGTTTTTCCTTCTCCTCGGTGGACACCGTGCCGATCACGCGCGCGCCGCGGGCCTTCGCCAGCTGCACCAGCAGCAGCCCGACCCCGCCGGCGGCGGCGTGCAGCAGGATCGTGTCGCCCTCCTGCACCTCGTACGTCGAGCGGACGAGGTAGTGCGCGGTGACGCCCTGCAGCATCACGGCCGCCGCCGTCTCGTCCGGCACGCTGTCCGGCACGTGGACCGCGATGCTCGCGGAGATCTTCGCGCGCTGCGCGTAACCGCCGAGCTGGCCCTGCCACGCCACGCGGTCACCGGGCTTGAACCCCGTCACGTCCGGCCCGACCGCGGCCACCGTGCCCGCGCCCTCCATGCCGAGGGTGAGCGGGAGGTCCATCTTGTACAGCCCGCTGCGGTGGTAGGTGTCGATGTAGTTCACCCCGGCGGCGGCCACGTCCACCACGATCTCGCCGGCTCCCGGTTCGCCGATCTCGACCTCCGCGACCTCCAGTACCTCGGGGCCACCGGTGCGGCGGATCTGCACTGCCGTGGACATGGGTTCTCCTCACTCTCGCCGTGCTGGGCCGTTCCCAGTCTCACACTGCGCCCCGGGCGACGCGCCTTAGGATGCGGGTGTGGCTGAAGAGACCGAAAAGACCGAACCGCCGACCGAGAAGCAGCTCGGCGCCGCCCGCCGTTTCGTCGCCGAGCACGGCAAGCCCGCGAAGGCCGTGGTGGAGAACATCGGCCGGAAGGGCGCGCGCGTGGTGCTCGTCGGCGCCGACGGCGCGCTCGGCGACGTGATCGTGCCCGCCCCCGCGACTGGTGACGCGCTCGTCGAAGCCGTCGAGGACCTCGAGCCGGCGGAGTGGGACGCGGAGACCGTGGGCGCCACCAAGATCGGCGCCGCGCACCGGCACCGCATGGCGGGCCCGCGCGGCCGCCACTGAGCCCCGGCGTTACCCGCGGGCCTCGCCCGGCCGGGTTCCGGCTCGCCTTGCGCCGTTTTGGCCGCTGGGGTTGGTGTGTTGGCTGCTGGGGGTGGTGTGTTGGCTGCTCCGGCTGACGCTTTGGCCGCTGGGGGCTCAGGCGTGACGGGCCCGGCTGGCCGACGCGGCTTGTAGCCCGTCTTGTCCGACCGGCGCTCCTGGCCATGGCCCGCTTGGCCAACACGAGCCCCGCGGCCCCGGCCGAAGCGGGCTCCGCGCGGGCCGCGGCTCAGGCGGCTTTCGCGCGTTTGGCCGCCAGCCGCTCGGCCCGCGGCCACCGCACGTCGCGGGCCCAGCGGAGCTTCTCGAACATCCAGATCACCCGCGCCGAGACGTCCACCTGACCGCGCAGCACCCCGTGCCGGGCGCAGGTCGGGTCGGCGTGGTGGGAGTTGTGCCAGGACTCGCCCATCGACAGGATCGCCAGCGGCCAGAAGTTCGCCGCCTTGTCCCGGCTGGCGAACGGGCGGTCACCGACCATGTGGCAGATCGAGTTCACCGACCAGGTCACGTGGTGCAGGAACGCGATCCGCACCAGCCCGGCCCAGAAGAACGCGGTCACCGCGCCCCACCACGACCAGCTCAGCAGCCCGCCGAGCAGCGCGGGCAGCGCCAGGCTCAGCGTGATCCACAGCCAGAAATACCGGTTCACGACGCGGAGATCGTTGTCCGCCACCAGATCCGGGGCGAACCGGTCGTAGTTGGTCACCTCGCGCTGGAACATCCAGCCCATGTGCGCGTGCCAGAACCCGCGCGTGAGCGCCATCGGCGACGTGCCGAACAGCCAGGGGGAGTGCGGGTCGCCCTCGCGGTCGGCGAAGGCGTGGTGGCGCCGGTGGCTGGCCACCCAGAAGATCACCGAACCCTGCACGGCCATACTGCCCGCGATCGCCAGCGCCACGCGCAGCACCCGCCCGGACTTGAAGGCGCCGTGGGTGAAGTAGCGGTGGTAGCCGACCGTCACGCCGAGGGTGGCGACCACGTAGAACACCGCCGCCAGCACGAGGTCGAGCCAGTTCAGGCCCCAGCCCCAGGCCAGCGGCAGCGCGAGCACGAGCGCGGCGAAGGGGATCAGCAGGAAGGCCTTGAGGACGATCATCTGGCCGGTGGACCGGCTGTGGGAGACCAGTGGTTTGGCACCGGCCCGGACATCGGTGGTACTCATGCGCCTGAAAACCTCACTCCGGTTCGCGGACGGGAAACGGACATTCCGCCCTCGCCACGCAGTAGCGTAGTGCCCTGGTCTGGCGAGCACGCCGACACCGCGTTAAGGCAGTATGTCCGCTCGCGGACCGCTGACCGGTTCAGGCAGCGGTGAGTTCTCTCTCTTCGGCGCCGGCCGGGGCGGCGGCCCCGCGGTCCCGCGATCCGCACCACAGCGCGGCGGTCGCGATGATCACGAGCGCGGAACCCAGGACGTGGAAGGAAACCAGCGCCTCCGGCACCCCCAGCGCGTACTGCACGGAACCCAGCACGCCCTGCGCGAGCGCGACCACCCAGACGAGGCTGTAGCGCCACCAGAGCCGCTTCGGCGCGCCCGCGCGCAGCAGCGTGAGCCCGAACATCACCAGCACGAGCAGGTAGCAGACGAGGAACGCGCCGTGGATCGTGGCGAGCGTCTCGATCGGGGCGTCGAGCCGGTGGGTTTCCGGGTCGCCGCCGTGCGGGCCGGCGCCGGTGACCGTGGTGCCGGCGATCAGGATCGCCCACAGCGCCACCACGAGCGTGACGAGCAGCTTGTGCCCCAGCGGCGGGACCAGCCAGCGCGCGGGCTCGTCGCCCTCGAGGAACGCGTGCAGCAAAAGCACCGCGAGCCAGATCAGGGGAGTGGAGACGAGGAAGTGGATCGCGACGGTCCACCATTCCAGCTTCGCCAGCACGGTCATCCCGCCGACCACGGCCTGCAGGACGACGCCGCCGGGCATCGTCCACGCCAGCGCCAGCAGGCGCCGCCGGTCCGGCCGGTCGAGCTTGACCCGCCACGCGGTGATGACCGCGATCGCCGCGACCGCGATGACCAGGCCGGTCAGCATCCGGTTGCTGAACTCGATCCACTGCGTGAACTGGTGGTACTCCGCATGCTGGACCGGCACCATGCTGCCGGGCTGGCATTCCGGCCAGGTCCGGCAGCCCAGCCCCGAACCGGTCACGCGGACGACCGAGCCGGTCACGCCGATCCCGGCCTGCGCCACGATCGCGGCGATGCCGACCCCCTTCTGCACCGCGCGCGAGGGGAGGGGCAGCCGGCCGACGAGCGAGTTCAGGAACACGCGATCGAGGATATTCCCCGGGGCTTGCCGTGAGGTCGGCCGGGTGGTAGCGCCGGGGGATCGCGCCGGGTGGTGGCTGGGCGTGAGAGGAGCCGGGCGGGGTGGCGTTCGTGGTGGCCGCTTGCCGCGGATGGTGCGGGCGGGGACTTGGCGGAGTCGTGGTGGGGGATGGCGCCGAGTGATGCTTCTCGAACTACCGGCGGGGAGTCGCGTCGTGCGGGCGGAAACCGGGCCCGGGCGCGCCGCGGGACTCAGGTCAGGCGAGTGGTGCGGGTGGCGAGGGCACCCGCCACGGCGCCCCAGCCGATCAGCACCACGACGGGCTCCCACGCGAGCGTGCCTTCGACGAGAGCCTGCCGCAGGCCCTCCGCCAGCGCGCCGGACGGCAGCAGCTCCACGATCGTCGCGGCGCCGGACGGCAGCGTCGAGGGCGCCAGCAGGATCCCGCCCGCGAGCAGCAGCACGAACCACACGATGTTCGCCAGCGCCAGCACGGCTTCCGCGCGCAGCGAGCCGCCCAGCAGCACGCCCAGCGCGCCGAAGCTCAGCGTGCCGAGCACGAGCAGCACCACCGCTTCGGCGAGCCCGGCGCCCGAGGGGGACCAGCCGAGGATCGCCGCCACGGCGCCGAGCACGACCACCTGCAGCAGCACAACGACGAGCGCGGCCACGATCCGGCCCGCCACCAGCAGCCAGCGCGGCAGCGCCGTCGCGGAAAGCCTTTTCAGGACGCCGTAACGCCGGTCGAAGCCGAGCGCGATGGCCTGCCCGGTGAAGGCCGAGGACATCACCGCCAGCGCGAAGATCCGCGGCGTCACCCAGTCCACTTTGGACACCGGGCCGAGGTCGCCGGTGGGCACGATGTCCAGCAGCGTCAGGCCGATCAGCAGCGCGAGCGGGATGAGCAGGGTCAGCAGGATCTGCTCGCCGTGGCGCAGGGTGAGACTCGTCTCGACCCTCGCGTGCGTGCTGAGCATCTTGGCGCGGCTGCCCGCGCCGGGCTTCGGGGTGAAGGTGCCGGGGGCGAAAGTGGTCACGAGCGCAGCTCCCGTCCGGTCAGCTCCAGGAAGACCTCTTCCAGATCCCGTTTGCCCACATGCAGTTCCTCCGCCAGCACGCCCTGCTGCGCGCACCACGACGTGACGGTGGAGACCACCTGCGGGTCGACGTGGCCCAGCACCCGGTAGCCGCCGGGGGCGACCTCCTGCACGTGGTAGCCCTCGGGCAGGGCGGCGGCCAGCAGCGTGGTGTCCAGCCCCGCGCGCGCCTTGAACCGCAGCTGCGCCGAGTCGGAGTCCTCGGCCGTCAGCGCGCTCGGCGTGCCCTCGGCGATGACCTGGCCGTGGTCGACGATCACGACGTCGTCGGCCAGCGCCTCGGCCTCTTCCATCAGGTGCGTGGTCAGCAGGACGCTCACGCCGTCCGCGCGCAGCGCGCCCAGCAGGTCCCAGACCAGGCGCCGCGCCTGCGGGTCCATGCCGGCCGTCGGCTCGTCCAGGAACACCAGCTCGGGGCGGCCGACGAGGGCGCAGGCAAGGGAAAGGCGCTGCTGCTGCCCGCCGGAAAGCCGTTTGAACGGGGTGCGGCGGGCGGCGGCCAGGCCCAGGATTTCCAGCAGCCACGCGGGATCCAGCGGCTCGGCGGCGCAGGACGCGACCAGGCCGAGCATCTCGCCCGCGCGCACGCCCGGGTACGCGCCGCCGCCCTGGGGCATCACGCCGATGCGGGGCCGCAGCTTCGCGCCTTCGCGCGCCGGGTCCAGCCCGAGTACCCGCACCGAACCGGAATCCGGCCGCAGGAAGCCTTCGCAGATCTCGACGGTGGTGGTCTTCCCTGCGCCGTTGGGCCCGAGCAGGGCGAGCAGGCGGCCGCGGTGCATCTTCAGGTCCAGGCCGTCGACGGCGGTCTTCGGGCCGTACTTCTTCACCAGCCCGGTGATCTCGACGGCAGGTGTGCTCACGACCGTCAAGCCTACGACCCCGCGTCAGACCGCACTCTTGGCCTCCCGCTTGAGCAGCATGGGGGAGGCGCGGCGGACGATCAGCAGCGCGATCGCGATCACGACGATCCCGGCCAGATAGGCCTGCAACGGGACGAAGGACCGGCCGTCGAAGGTGCTGCCCGGCGGCGCGACGAGGAAGGCGACGACCGCGCTGACTATGGTCGCCGCCACGCGGAAGCGCGAGGTGCCTGCCGCGGCGGCGAGGGGGATCACCGCCCACAGCAGCCACCAGGGCTGCATGGCCACGTGCAGCATCATGAACGCGCCCAGCGAAACGCCCAGCCCGATGATCGGCCGGTACCGCCAGCGGAAGCTGTCCCAGAGGAACTTGACCGTGATCAGCCCGGCCACCACGGTGCCGGCGAACTGCACGATCGACACCAGCGCGTCGGTGTGGTTGCCCAGCCCGAGCGCGATACCGAGCACGCCGCCGAGGTTCGCCAGCTCGGCGGTGGGTGAGATCCAGCTGCGCACCATGCCCGGCGTGCCGAGCGCGCCGACCCAGCCGAAGCCGAGCCCGGTGCCGTAGCAGAGCGCGACGATCACCACGCCGAACACCGCGAGCATCAGGCCCGCCGCCTTGAGCAGGTCGGTGATCCGGCCGTGCCAGCGTCTCGCGATCATCACGCCGAAGAAGCCGAGCGCGATCATCGCGTTGATCTTCACCGCGGCGCCGAGGGTGATCACCACCGCGCCCAGCACGATGAACAGGATTTCGCCGCGCGCCAGCGGCGGCGGGCTGTCCCCGGCCACGCGCACCGGCAGCCGCCGGATGCCGATCTCCAGCCCCGCCACCATCAGCCCGATGCCGAGCGCCTCGTTGTGCGCGCCGGCGACGAGGTGGAAGAGCACGAGCGGGTTGGCCGCGCCCAGCCACAGCGCGGTGGCCGGTTCGACGCCGAACCGGCGGGCCAGCCGCGGCAATGCCCAGATGATCAGCACCACGCCGACGAGCGCCAGCGCGCGCTGCAGCAGTACGCCCGCGACGATGTTGTCGCCGACGATGCCGGAGATCCAGCTGCCGAGCTTGAGGAACAACGGGCCGTACGGCGCCGGGGTCTCGCGCCACATGTTCGACACGCCGCTGGTCAGCGGGTCGCCGACGCCGAGCGCCTGCGCCGGGCCGAGCGAGTACGGGTCCATCCCGCGGTGCACGATTTCGCTCTGCGCGAGGTAGCTGTACACGTCGCGGGAGAACAGGGGCGGGATGAACATCAGCGGCGTCAGCCACATCACGAGCGTGCGCGTCAGCTGCGCGCGGCTCACCAGCCGCGCCCGGCCCGGCCGGGCGAAGCGGCCCAGCATCAGCCATGCGATGACCAGCAGCCCCATGCCGGTGAACGCGATGGCGAGGGAGACCGTGGGGATGCGGGAGAACAGCCGCAGCACCGGGATGTCCTGCACCGGGTTGAGCACCGGGGCCGCACCGGCCCCGAGCGAACCCAGCGCCAGGAACAGCGCGCCGACCGTGCCCAGCCTGCGCACGACGTCGAGCGCGCGCAGCTCTGTGATTTCGAGGGGGCCCGCGTCCGGAGGCCGCACAGGGGATACGCCCTGCTCTGTGCCGGGATCGCTGACTACCACGTTAGAAGACTATCGGCGCCGCAAAGCGGCTCCGTTGAGGGTGGCGGCCGACCCTGTCGGTACCCCATGCCGTGACTCCGGTCACTGCCGGATGATCTGTCTTTGCCCTCGGCGGGGAAATACGACACACTTATGTTGTGAAAAACAACGGCGAGCTCCCGGACCCGGGTTCCGCCGTGCCCGCGCAGGCGACGGCGGAGGGACGGACCAGGCACGAGGTGGCCCGTCTCCTGCTGGAGGACGGCCCGATGACCGCCGTGGTGGTCGCGGACCGGCTGGGCATCAGCCCGACAGCGGTGCGCCGTCACCTCGACGCGCTGCTGGCCGACGGCGAAGCCGAAACCAGGGACGCGCCCCGGCGCGGCCCGCGCGGGCGGGGCCGTCCGGCCAAGCTCTTCCTGCTCACCGAAGCGGGACGGGCGAGGTTCGGGCACGCCTACGACGACCTGGCCGCCTCGGCCATCCGCTTCCTCGCCGAACACGCCGGGGAGGACGCGGTCCGCGCGTTCGCGGAGCGCCGGGTCGCCGCGCTGGTCGAACCGCACGAGGCCGCGGTCACCGAACCGGGCGATCCCGCCCGGCGCGCCGAGGCCCTCGCCGCGGCGCTGACCAGGGAGGGTTACGCTGCGTCGGCCCGCCAGGTCGGCAGCGGCGAACAGCTCTGCCAGCACCACTGCCCGGTCGCCCACGTCGCAGCTGAGTTCCCGCAGCTGTGCGAGGCGGAGACCGAGGCATTCGCCAGGCTGCTCGGGACGCACGTGCAGCGCCTGGCGACCATCGCACGCGGTGACTCCGTGTGCACGACACACGTCCCGGCGGAACCCCCGCAGGGACAACGAGCACGAACTCCGGATGGAGGAAGCGCATGACTGCCGCTGCCGAGCAGCGCAATCCCGCCACCGCGCCGCTGACCCAGGAAGAGACGATCGACTCCCTGGGCAACTACGCCTTCGGCTGGGCTGACTCAGACGCCGCGGGGGCCAGCGCCCGGCGCGGGCTGAACGAAGAGGTCGTCACCGACATCTCCGCGAAGAAGTCCGAGCCCGAGTGGATGACCGAGGCGCGGCTGAAGGCCCTCAAGCTCTTCGAGCGCAAGCCGATGCCGAACTGGGGCGCCGACCTCTCCGGGATCGACTTCGACAACATCAAGTACTTCGTCCGCTCCACCGAGCAGCAGGCGGAGAGCTGGGACGACCTGCCGGAGGACATCAGGAACACCTACGACAAGCTCGGCATCCCGGAGGCGGAGAAGCAGCGCCTGATCGCCGGTGTCGCCGCGCAGTACGAGTCGGAGGTCGTCTACCACCAGATCCGTGAGGACCTGGAGGCACAGGGCGTGCTGTTCCTGGACACCGACACCGCGCTCAAGGAGCACCCGGAGATCTTCCGCGAGCACTTCGGCTCGGTGATCCCGGCCGGGGACAACAAGTTCTCCGCGCTGAACACCGCCGTGTGGTCCGGTGGCTCCTTCATCTACGTGCCGCCGGGCGTGCACGTGGACATCCCGCTGCAGGCCTACTTCCGGATCAACACCGAGAACATGGGCCAGTTCGAGCGGACCCTGATCATCGTCGACGAGGACGCCTACGTGCACTACGTCGAGGGCTGCACCGCGCCGATCTACAAGTCGGACTCGCTGCACTCCGCGGTCGTGGAGATCATCGTCAAGAAGGGCGGCCGCTGCCGCTACACGACCATCCAGAACTGGTCGAACAACGTGTACAACCTGGTCACCAAGCGCGCCAAGTGCGAAGAGGGCGCGACCATGGAGTGGATCGACGGGAACATCGGCTCCAAGGTGACCATGAAGTACCCGTCGGTCTTCCTGATGGGCGAGCACGCCAAGGGCGAGGTGCTCTCGGTCGCGTTCGCGGGCGAGGGCCAGCACCAGGACGCGGGCGCGAAGATGGAGCACCTGGCGCCGCACACCTCCTCGACGATCGTGTCGAAGTCGGTGGCGCGCGGCGGGGGCCGCACGTCCTACCGCGGCCTGGTCAAGGTCGCCAAGCGGGCGCACCACTCCGCCTCCACGGTGAAGTGCGACGCGCTGCTGGTGGACAACATCTCCCGCTCGGACACCTACCCCTACGTCGACATCCGCAACGACGACGTGTCGATGGGCCACGAGGCCACCGTGTCCAAGGTCAGCGAGGACCAGCTGTTCTACCTGATGTCGCGCGGCCTCACCGAGGACGAGGCGATGGCGATGGTGGTGCGCGGGTTCGTCGAGCCGATCGCGCGCGAGCTGCCGATGGAGTACGCGCTCGAGCTGAACCGCCTGATCGAACTGCAGATGGAAGGAGCCGTCGGCTGACATGACGGTGGCAAGCGACAACATCTCCGAAGCGGCGGAGGTCACCGTCCCGGCTACCTCGCGCGCGGAGCGCTTCACGGGGTACGACGTCGAGGCTTTCGAGGTCCCGGGCGGCCGCGAGGAGAACTGGCGGTTCACCCCGATGAAGCGGCTGCGCGGGCTGCACGACGGCTCGGCGGTCGCCGACGGGGAGATCAAGGTCGACGCGGACGCCGCGCCCGAGGTGCGGGTCGAGACCGTCGGCCGCGAGGACGAGCGCCTCGGCAAGGCCGGCGAGCCCAGCGACCGCATCGCGGCGCAGGCGTACTCGTCGTTCACCTCGGCCACCGTCGTCACGGTGCCGAAGGAGACGAAGGCGTCGAAGCCGACCCTGCTGCGGCTGACCGGCCCCGGCGAGGGGCTCACCGCGTACGGGCACGTGCAGGTGCGCGCCGAGGCGTACGCCGAAGCGGCCATCGTGCTCGACCACGCCGGTTCGGGCACGTACGCGGACAACGTCGAGTTCGTGATCGGCGAGGGCGCGAAGCTGACCGTGGTCAGCGTGCAGGACTGGGCCGACGACGCGGTGCACGTGTCCGAGCAGCACCTGAAGCTCGGCAAGGACGCGACGCTCAAGCACATCGTGGTCACCCTGGGCGGCGACCTGGTGCGCGTCTCGCCGACGGCGACCTTCGCCGACAAGGGCGGCGACGTGGAGATGCTGGGGCTGTACTTCGCGGACGCGGGGCAGCACCAGGAGCACCGGCTCTTCGTCGACCACGCGGTGCCGAACTGCAAGTCGAACGTGATGTACAAGGGCGCGCTGCAGGGCGACGGCGCGCATTCGGTGTGGATCGGCGACGTGCTGATCCGGGCCGCGGCCGAGGGCACCGACACCTACGAGCTCAACCGCAACCTGGTCTTGACCGAGGGCGCGCGGGCCGATTCGGTGCCGAACCTGGAGATCGAGACCGGCGAGATCCTCGGCGCGGGGCACGCCAGCGCCACGGGAAGGTTCGACGACGAGCAGTTGTTCTATCTGCAGTCGCGCGGGATCGAGGAGGAGTCGGCGCGGCGCCTGGTGGTCCGCGGGTTCTTCCACGAGATCCTGATGAAGATCGACATCCCGGAGGTGCGCGAGCGCCTGCAGGCCGCGATCGAAACCGAACTCGAAGCCGTCGGCGCCTGAGCCACCCCACCACGAAAGACGAAAGAAACCTCATGGCCACACTGGAAATCAAGGATCTGCACGCCGGCGTCACCACCGACGAGGGCAGCAAGGAGATCCTCAAGGGCGTCAACCTGACCATCTCCTCGGGCGAGACGCACGCGATCATGGGCCCCAACGGCTCCGGCAAGTCCACGCTGTCCTACGCGATCGCCGGGCACCCGAAGTACGAGGTGACCTCCGGCGAGGTGCTGCTCGACGGCGAGAACGTGCTCGACATGACCGTGGACGAGCGGGCGCGCGCCGGGCTGTTCCTGGCGATGCAGTACCCGGTCGAGGTGCCCGGCGTGTCGATGTCGAACTTCCTGCGCACGGCGGCCACCTCGGTGCGCGGCGAGGCGCCGAAGGTGCGGCACTGGGTCAAGGAAGTCAAGGAAGAGATGACCAAGCTGGAGATCTCTCCCGAGTTCGCCGAGCGCAGCGTGAACGAGGGCTTCTCCGGCGGTGA
This sequence comes from Amycolatopsis acidicola, assembly GCF_007713735.2. Taxonomy (GTDB): domain Bacteria; phylum Actinomycetota; class Actinomycetes; order Mycobacteriales; family Pseudonocardiaceae; genus Amycolatopsis_E; species Amycolatopsis_E acidicola. The sequence continues at coordinate 98,754 of NZ_VMNW02000022.1, forward strand.
GAAGAAGCGCCACGAGATCCTGCAGCTGGCGCTGCTCAAGCCGAAGATCGCGATCCTCGACGAGACCGACTCCGGCCTGGACGTGGACGCGCTGCGGATCGTCTCCGATGGCGTCAACGAGTACAAGGCGAACAACGAGGTCGGCGTCATGCTGATCACGCACTACACCCGCATCCTGCGGCACATCACGCCGGACTTCGTGCACGTCTTCGCGGACGGGCGGATCGTGGAGTCCGGTGGCCGGGAGCTCGCCGACGAGCTGGAGGAGAACGGCTACGTCAAGTACGCGGGCAAGGCCGAAGCCGCCACCGTCTGAGCTCTCCCGAACTGACACCGGAAGGGAGTTGGCGCGATGACCACCACCACAGCCAACACGCCTTTGGACGTCGCTGCCCTGCGCGCCGACTTCCCCATCCTGTCCCGCACGGTGCGGGACGGGAAACCCTTGGTGTACCTGGATTCCGGGGCGACCTCGCAGCGGCCGAGGCAGGTTCTCGACGCGGAGCGGAAGTTCCTGGAGACCTCCAACGCGGCGGTGCACCGCGGGGCGCACCAGCTCGCGGAGGAGGCCACCGACGCCTACGAGCGCGCCCGTGAGCTGATCGCGGGGTTCGTCGGCGCGGACCACGGCGAGCTGGTGTTCACCAAGAACGCCACCGAGGGCATCAACCTGGTCGCGTACGCGATGAGCAACGCGGCCACCGATCCGGACCCCGCCGCCGAGCGGTTCCGGATCGGCCCTGGTGACGAGATCGTCATCACCGAGATGGAGCACCACGCGAACCTGGTGCCCTGGCAGCAGTTGTGCCGGCGCACCGGCGCCACGCTGCGCTGGTTCCCCCTCACCGGGGACTTCCGGCTCGATCTGTCCGATTTGGACGAACTGGTGAACGAGCGCACGAAACTCGTCGCGTTCACCCACCAGTCGAACGTGCTGGGCACGGTCAACCCGGTCGAGCCGATCGTCAAGCGTGCCAAGGAAGTCGGGGCGCTGACCCTGCTGGACGCGTGCCAGTCCGTGCCGCATTTCCCGGTGAACCTGCACGCACTCGGCGTGGACTTCGCGGCCTTCTCGGGGCACAAGATGCTGGCGCCGTCCGGGATCGGTGTGCTCTACGGGCGCCGGGAGCTGCTCGAAGCGATGCCGCCGTTCCTGACCGGCGGGTCGATGATCGAGCTGGTCACCCTGGAGCGCACCACGTTCGCCCCGCCGCCGCAGAAGTTCGAGGCCGGCGTGCCGATGACGTCGCAGGCCGTGGGCCTCGGCGCCGCGGTCGAGTACCTGTCCGGCGTGGGCATGCGCGACATCCAGGCGCACGAGCACGCGCTGACCGAGGCCGCGGTGGCCGGGCTGGCGCAGGTCGAGGGCGTCCGGCTGATCGGGCCGTCCGAGGCGAAGGACCGCGGCGCCACCATCGCCTTCGTCATCGACGGGGTGCACCCGCACGACGCCGGGCAGGTGCTGGACAGTCTCGGCATCGCGGTGCGCGTCGGGCACCACTGCGCGTGGCCGCTGCACCGGGCGTGCAAGGTGCCCGCGACGGTCAGGGCCACGTTCTACCTGTACAACGATCTGTCCGAAGTGGACGCACTCGTGAACGGGGTGCGTGAGGCGCAGAAGTTCTTCGGGGTGGCGTGAATGAACCTGGAGTCGATGTACCAGGACATCATCCTGGACCACTACAAGAACCCGCACGGGCGCGGCCTGCGGGACCCGTTCGACGGCGAGTCGTTCCAGGTCAACCCGACCTGCGGCGACGAGGTGACGCTGCGGGTGAAGCTCGACGGCGAGAAGGTCGCCGACGTGTCCTACGACGGGCAGGGCTGTTCGATCAGCCAGGCCTCCACGTCGGTGCTCACCGACCTCGTGGTGGGGCGCACGGTGGGCGAGGCGTTCAAGACGATGGACTCGTTCGTCGAGCTGATGCAGGGCCGGGGCCAGGTGGAGCCGGACGAGGACGTGCTGGAGGACGGCGTCGCCTTCGCCGGGGTCGCGAAATACCCGGCCCGCGTCAAGTGTGCTTTGCTGGGGTGGATGGCTTTCAAGGACGCTGTGGTCAAAAGCGAAGGAGCGACGGCATGACCGAGGAGACTCAGACTCGCGAGGGCCGCACCGCCGCCGACCTGCCCGAGCAGGCGCAGCCGGCGTCCGGTGACGTGGCCAAGATCGAGGACGTCGAGGAGGCCATGCGCGACGTGGTCGACCCGGAGCTCGGGATCAACGTGGTCGATCTCGGCCTGGTCTACGACATCCGTGTCGAGGGCGACAACACGGCCACCATCGACATGACCCTGACGTCCGCGGCCTGCCCGCTGACCGACGTGATCGAGGACCAGACCGCCTCGGTGCTGGTCGGGAACGCGGGTGTGGTCAAGGACTTCCGCATCAACTGGGTGTGGATGCCCCCGTGGGGCCCGGAAAAAATCACCGAGGACGGCCGCGAACAGTTGCGCGCCCTCGGTTTCACCGTCTGACCCCGGCTCAAGTGGGTCCAGTGGAGGCCACCGGCATCTCGTGCCGGTGGCCTCCCCGCGTATAACGCCCTATACCGCCATGCTCGGTACTTTCGTGGGTAGTGGATGACCCCGTCCATCTCCTACCTTGCGTGTTAATCACCAACGCGACGACGGGGACGGGCATGGCAGGTAAGCGTTTGACGGCGGGCGTGCTGGTGGCGCTGGCGCCGCTGGCCGCGCAGCTGCTGGTGACGCCGCATGCCGGCGCCGCGGCGGTCACCACGCTCTACTACAGCTCCTCCGACGCGGCGGACTACGTCTCGCAGATCGACCAGGCGGCGGCGAACTGGAACAACGCGGTCAGCGACGTGAAGCTCGTCAAGGGTTCCGGCGGCGCGACGATCGTCGTCCACGAGACCGACGACGGCCAGGGCTCGTACACCAGCACCGACGGGCACGGCCACGGCCAGGTGTACATCGACAAACAGCAGGTGGCGGAAGGCTTCGACGTCACCCGTATCGCCGCGCACGAACTCGGCCACAACCTCGGCCTGCCCGACGACTACGACGGCCCGTGCTCCGAGCTGATGTCCGGGCACGGCCCCGGAACCTCGTGCACCAACGCCGTGCCGGATGCCGGGGAAGCCGCGCAGGTGACCGAAAACTTCGCCGGCGGGTTCGCGCCCGCGGCGCCCCGGGTGGCCCGCTAGCGGGCCTGGGGGAGGGCTGCCAGGGGCGTCCCCGCCGGGATCGGGGCCGGCGGGGACGCCTTTGGTGGCAGCCATGGGAAAGACTTGGGGGACAAGGAAAACCCCGCCCGCGCCTCGGCGCCGGGCGGGGTTTTCCTGCTGCCGGGTCAGGCGTCGATCGTCGCCCCGGTGAACTTCACCGGGGTCTTCGGGGCGCCCGTGCCGTCACTGCTCTGCGCGGCCGAGGACGGGTCCACGCCGTCGCGGGCGACCTTGTCCAGCACCTGCAGGCCGGCGTCGGAGATCGAGCCGAACACGGTGTAGTCCGGGTCCAGCTGCGCGTCGCCGTAGACCATGAAGAACTGGCTGCCGCCGCTGTTGGGCTGCGACGTCTTCGCCATGGCCAGGACGCCGCGGCCGTAGGTCAGCTGGGCGAAGTTCTCGTCCGGGACCGTGTAGCCCGGCCCGCCCATGCCGCTGCCCGTCGGGTCGCCGCACTGCAGCATCTGCAGGCCCTCGGTGCCGAGCCGGTGGCACGAGGTGTCGGTGTAGAAGTTCTGGTTGATCAGGTTCAGGAAGCTGTTCACCGTGCAGGGCGCCAGCGCCCGGTCGAGGGTCAGCGGGATGTCGCCGGCCGTCGTCTTCAGCGTGACGTTGACCGTGCCCGTCGAGGGCACGTTCTTCCCGTTCGGCGCGGTGGCCTTCTTGTCCGCCTGCTGGTCGGACGAAGCGGGGTAGTCGCACGTGGTCGGGTTGGGCAGCGGGGTGGGCCGCGCCGCCTCGGTGACGCGCTGGGTGGGGATGTTGATGGAGCTGCTCTGCGCCGAGCTGCTCGGCGAGGCCGCCGAACTGGTGTCGCCGTTGTTCTGCGTCACGAAGAACACCACGAGGCCGGCCACCACCACGACCACGCCGACGGTCGCGCCCACGCCGATGATCTTGCGGCGGCGCGCGCGCTCGGCACGGCGGACGAGCTGCCGTTCCAGTTTGCGCTTCGCGGCCTCACGGCGCTGCTGGTTGGTCGCCACCTGCCCTCCAGAATTTTCCTCGACGTCACCGAACGGGTGGCGGCAGTCTATGGGCACAGCCTGTGAGAACCCCTGTCTCTTATACA
>NZ_VMNW02000023.1 GCF_007713735.2 Amycolatopsis acidicola
GGTGTGGTCGGGCGTGGGAGCGGGGAGCGGTCTGGCATCGGGCCGGGGTCTTCGGGCGTGGGGCAGGCTGCGGTCGGGCGCGGGCTTGCTGTGCTCGGGCGTGGGATCGGAGCGGTCGCGCGTGGGAGCGGTGTGCTCGGGCGTGGGATCGGTGCGGTCGCGCGCGGGAGCGGTGCGCTCGGGCGTGGCGGCCGGGGCGGTCGGGCGTGGGGGCCGGTGCGCCCGGGTGTGGGACTGGTGCGGTCGGGCGTGGGGCCGGTGGGGTTCGGCGTGGCCACCGGTGCGGTCGGGAGCGGGCCGGTGTGCTCAGGCGTGGGATCGGCGGTTCGCGTTGATCTCCTCGTGGTGGTCCATCGCCCACTGGGCGAGTGCCATCACCAGCGGCACGAGGCTCCGGCCCAGTTCGGTCACCTCGTACTCGACGCGGGGCGGCACCTCGGCATACGCGGTGCGCGTGACCAGGCCGTCCTCGACGAGGTGTTTGAGCGTCAGCGTCAGCATCCGCTGCGAGATCCCGGCGGCGGCCTTTTCCAGCTCACCGAAGCGCAGTGGGCCGGACCGCAGTGTGCCGATCACCAGCAGGCTCCACTTGTCGCCGATCCTGTCCAGCACCTCGCGGACCGCCCCGCCGTCCCGGATCCGCGAAGGCTCTCCTGTCGCGTCTGTGACCTTCGCCATAGCCGGACCCCCTTTCCTGGACACATACATCGCTGTGCCTTTTGTGGCCGCCCCGTTGCGCACAGACCATCAGGCTACGCACAAGAAGTAAGGATCGGGGAATACGGTGAATATCGCATTGTGGATCGCCCAGGTAGTGCTCGCCGTGGTCTACCTCGCCGCGGGCGGGCTCAAGATCGTGCGGCCGCGCGAACGGCTGGTGGAAACGGGAAAGCTCGACTGGATGAAGGACACCTCCGACGCCGGCGTGAAAGCGGTCGGCGTCGTGGAGGTCCTCGGCGCGCTCGGGGTGGTCCTGCCCTGGCTGACCGGCATCGCCCCGATCCTCACCCCCATCGCCGCCGTCGGCCTCGTTGCGGTACAGATCGGGGCGCTCCGCGTCCACCTGACCCGCAACGAGCGCCAGCCGTTGCCCGCCAACGTTTTCCTGCTGGCGCTCGCCGCTTTCGTTGCCCTGGGGCGGTTTTAGAGGTGGCGCCTCATGCCTTCCAGCGGTAGCGGCTGCCGTCGGGTACGCAGGTGATCGTCGCGCCGTTGGTGGCGATGGTGCTGACGCCGAGGTTGCTCTTGCTGCAGAACTCCCCGGCGCGGTACCGGCCCGCGAGCGGGTCGTCGGCCGCGGACGTGTCCTCCTCGACCGGAGCCGGAGCCTCGGCGGTCGTCGTGGCTTTGGCCTTGGTCTTGGTCGTCGACGGTGCCGTCGTGGCGGGGGTGCTGACCGGGGCATCGAGGCCGAGCACGGTCTCAGCCGTGCTCCAGTTCGCCGCGATCGCCTGCTGGGCGGCGGTCAGGGTAATCCGGTGGCCGCAGACGGCGCGGTTGAGCGCGCTCTCCACGGCATCCTTCGCGGCGACGGCCTGGCCGGTGCCGGGTTCGGGCCACAGATTCCGGGAATCGGTGGGATTTCCGCCGAGTTCGAGCGGGATCAGGTGATCTTCCACGTAATCGGCGGCCTGAACGTCGGCATAACCGTAGGCGGCGATCTGCTGGACCTTCAGCTCATCCGTGTAGGCGGCGGAAGGCCGCACGGTATCGGCCCAGCCGGTCGCGCAGATCGTGCTGTCGAGGGTGCTCGCGGTGACGACGGGGTTGGTCGCGCCGGGCGTGCACGTCGTGTCGGGCAGCGGTTTTCCGTTGTCGTTGCCGGCGTGGCAGGTCTGGACCGGCGCCGTGCTCGTCGTCGTGGTCGGCGCGGCGGTGGTGGTGGTCGGAACCGCACTCGCGGCGGCGTTGGTGCTGGGCGGCGGTGAAGTGCTGCTCGTCGCGGCCAGCGTGATGAGGACAACCAGCCACACGACGGCGGTCAGCCCCACAGCCCGCACCGGGTGGCGGCGGGTGAGGACCCACCGCCGCACGGACGGGACGAATACCGCGACGATCGCGGCCAATACCGTGAAAAAGAAAAACAGCCCTGCGGCCATGATTGGACGTTTCTCCCCACTGGATCCGAAGGTGCCGATGAGCCCGGTTCCGGGAATCCGCCCAGACATCGGGGCCGGCCGCCATCGCGTTACCAGTAAGGGAATGTGACCACGAGCACGTAACGGGAAAGTGCTTTCCGGCGACTTTCTATCTTCCGACCGGAATCCGCAGGAGGTCGTTGCCGACGATGACCTCGCCGTCGAATCCCTGGCTCGCCTGCGCTTTCCAGGACGCGTCCGGGATCAGTTTGCTGCCGGGCGCCAGATGCGAGAGCACGAGGGTGCGCACGCCCGCGGGCTGGGCGATTTCGCGGCCGATGCGGGTGACGTCGGAGTGCGCGTTGCGGTGGTGTTGCAGCTGTTCGGGCGTGAGAGTGCCGGCTTGTTCCACGACGCGCAGGTCGATCGCCTCGTGCACGAGGACGTCGGCGCCACGGGCGAGGGTGACCATGTTCGGCGTGATGGTCGTGTCCCCGCCGAGGACCACGGAACCGTGCGCGGTGTCGAACCGGAACGCGAACGACGGGAACACCGGCGGGTGCCGCACGAGGATCGCGCTGACCGACACGTGGTCGTCGGCCATGACCGGGAACGGCTGCATCGGCGGGGCGAGATCCCCGGTCGCGCTCGCGCCGACGTCGGGGAGCGGGATCTCGTGCACGCGGTACAGCTCGCGGATGTCGGGCCACGCCTCGTCGCGCATGCGGAGGTTGACGTCGTAGGCGGTGGCCGCGAGGGAGTTCGCGAAGAAGTCCGCCAGCCCCGGCGTCGGATTCCCCGGTGAGACAACGGGAGTGGGCTGTCCGGACGACGGAGCGGGCAGGGCGCCCGCGGGCCCGGGGCCGTAGACGTCGACGGGGTGCGTCATCGGGTTCACGCCGCCGAACCGTAGCCACAGCAAGGTATACAGGTCGGCGAGGTGGTCCGAATGCAGGTGCGTGACGAAGATCCGGTCCAGCGTGCCGAGGTCCAGACCGGACTTCTGGAACTGGTCGAAAGCGCCGTGCCCCAGGTCGATCAGGTAGGTGCGGCCGTCGACGACGAGCGCGGTGGAAATACCCGTGCGGCCCGCCATCGGCACCGGGCCCGCGGCCGTGCCCAGCAACACGAGGTGCGCCCCCGTGCCGGGGATGGCCGCCGCACCGGCCCCGACGACGGGGACGGCGGCGGCGGACTTGAGGACGTGGCGACGGGAGACAGGCATGGTGTGCTCCTCGAAGTGTCGGCGGGTCTCGGACAACCCGGGCTTCGTGGCTGAGGATTCCTTTGGCCATCAAGGAAGTTTCGTGCTCACTGCGCGCTCGGCAGAGCTGGCAGGCGAGCCGGAAGTCGCCCTACGCGGCCAATTCGTCGGCGCGTCGCACGAGCGTGGCCGCGCCCCCGGCGAGGGCGGCGACCTCCGTGCCGACGGCGGCGTCGGCCGGTTCAGCGGCGCGTCTTCGTTCATCAGCCGCACGGTCTCGTGCACGAGTTCCAGTACCGCGGCCACTTCGGTGAGCACGGTCGCGATGCGGTCGCGCCCGGCGATGGGCGGGCCGTGCGCGGGCAGCAGCAGTTCGCGCTCCTTCGCCGCCATCGCCCGTGTCGCGGCTTTCGGTGTCCGCCAGGAAGGCGCCGCTGCCCGCGCTGCTCGCGTCGAAGACCACGAGCCCGTCGTCCGTGCGGAAGGCCAGTGAGTGCGAGAAGGACTCGACCATCGCGACGTTCCCGGCCAGTTCGGACAGTTCCTGCGTGACGCGGTTGACCGGCTCGTCGCGGACCCCGGTGTCGATGATCCGCGCGGAGAGGTCGAGCAGTCCGGGCACGGGTTCCTCCAGTTCGCCGGTGACGACGCGACGATACCCACGAGTATCGGATACTCGCAAGTATCGGTATGGAGGCGCACCGGGCCCACTCGGTCCACTTCGGACAGTGTGCTAGCGGATCACTCCGTGCAGGGTGGCGGTGAACACCGCGACGACAGCGGCCTTGTCGACCCGATCCGGGTCCACGCCGTGTTCCAGCGAGAGCCCGAGGCGCAGCGACTGCAGGGTCAACGCGAGCTGCTCCGGGGGAACCGTGAGCTCCAGTCCGAGCCGGTCACACGCCTTGGCGATCCCGGCCGCGAGCTCCTCGCGCAAGCCCTGGCGGACCTCGGCGTAGACCTCGCGCACGGCCGGGTCGTGGCCTGCCTGCTGGGCGATCTCGACGAGCAAGCGGCTCCAGGTGTCCTGTTCGACGATGCCACGGGCGAAGACCTCGGCGACGTCCTCCAGCACCCGGTCCGGGCGCCTCTTGTTGCGGATTTCGACCGTGCCGACCGCGAACTGGGTGCGGACGTGCTCCTCGATCAGCTCGGCGAGCAGCGCCTGTTTGCCCGCGAAGTTGGAATACACCGCGCCCTTGGTGAACCCGGCGGCGTAAGCGATTTCGTCGAGCCGGGCGGCCTGGTAGCCGCGCTCGGCGAACACCTTCGCGGCCGCTTCGAGCAGCCGGCGGCGCACCTCGGCGCGCCGGACGCGGGGGACCGGGCCGGGCTCTCGGGGCGCAGCGCTCATGGCCCGAAGATACCCGGAGGTATCGGATACCGTGGATACTCGGGTGCGCCGGAAGCCGTCGAGGCAGCGGTGAGCCCGGTCCGCGACCCGCGCCCGGGATCGTGCACGAGGTCCGTCCACAGTGGACCACCAGGGGTGTTCAGGTAAGCTGACGCCTCGTTCACCTGGTGAACGTGCCCTGCCCGCTTTCGAGTATCCGGTGGAGGATTCCGTGACCAAGTCGACGCGGCCCTCGGACGGCGGGCGCGCGGACCGGGCGGAGGGGGCCGACATCCAGGCGGTGAGCCGGGTCAGCCAGATCCTGTCGCTGTTCGAGCCCGCCACCCCGGAGGTCACCGCAGGCGAGGTCGCCGAGCGGCTCGGGCTCAACCGCACCACGGCGTACCGGTACTGCACTTCGCTGGTCGCCGCCGGGATGCTCGAACGCAGCGGCGAGGGCGGCTACGTGCCCGGCGCGCTGTTGCTGCAGCTCGGCGCGTTCGCGATCGGGCACCGCCGCGTCATCAACCTCGCGCCGCGGCACATGCGCGCGCTGTCCCGCGGCACGCGCTGCAGCGTGGTGCTCAGCCTTTGGGGGCTGACGGGGCCGGTGGTGTCGCGGGTGGAGGAGAACCTCTCCGCGGTGGTCGTGGTGTCGGTCCGCGTCGGCAGCCATCTGCCGCTGGACACCGCGCAGAGCAAGGTTTTCCTGGCCTACCACGCCGACCAGCTGTCGATGGAACGGCTGGTGGCGAACCTGCCGGACCAGGCGCGGGAGGAGCTGCGGGCCGAGGTCGAGCGGGTCCGCGACGTCGGGCACTGCTCGGGGATGACCACGCCGGGCGTGGTCGCGGTGGCGGCCCCGGTCTTCGACGAGTACGGCATCTGCGCCACGATCGCGATCGTCGGGCCGGACAACACCCTCGCGATGTCCGACGACGCCCCCGAACTGCGGGTGGTCGTCGACACCGCGCGCGAGCTCACCCACGAGCTCGGCGGGCACTACCGGCCCGACGACCGCGCTTAGGACAGAGCGGGAATCGTGGTGTCGTCGGCCATGTCGACGTCCTTCGTCTCCGGCCCGAGGAAACCGCCGAGGCTGATCAGCGCGCCGGCGAGCGCGATGAGGACGGCCGGTGCCAGGTGCGCGGGCAGCACGCCGTCGAACTGCTGCAGGTAGAACTGGTAGAACGCGGGCGCGATGAGGGCGAGGCTGTACCCGACGCCGTACCCGGTCGAGCGGATGCTCGCAGGGAACCGCTCGGTCAGGTAGGCCGCGATCGGGCCGAACGTGCCCACGGTGAACAGGCCGATCAGCACCGCGAAGCCCAGCACGGTGCCGAGGCCGCCGTCGGAAATCATCAGCAGCGTGTAGGAACCGGCGCCGATCACGATCACCGAGAGCCCGTAGCCGATGTAGAACCGCCGCCGCCCGATGCGCTGGGACAGCATCCCGAACAGCGGGTACGAAAGCGCGGCGGCGGCGTTGATCACGAGCATGGTCAGCGTGACCTGTTTGCTCGACAGCAGCAGATGCGCCTTGAGCTGCACCGGCGTGACGGCCGCTTCCATGTTGGTCGCCAGCCACGTCCCGGTCATCAGCACGAACACCTGCGCGAGCGCCTTCGGGTAGCGCGCGATCAGCCGTACCAGCGGCAGTTTGTGCTTCTCGCCCGTCAGTTCGCGCGGAGGTTCGTGGACCTGCTTGAGGTAGTAGCGGAACAACACCGCCGACAGCAGCGCGCCGACCAGGAACGGCAGCCGCCACCCCCATTGCACGTACGCGCTGTGCAGGCCCGCCGCGGGCAGCATTTGCAGGAGCAGCAAGGTGATCGCGGCGATGACCGCGTACGCGGCCGGTGAGGTCGAAGTGATCAGCGAGGCGTAGAGGCCGCGTTTGTGCCGGGGGCTCCACTCCATCGCCAGCGGCACGGCTGTCGTGTATTCGCCGCCGAGGAAGATCCCGTCGACGAACCGCAGCGCGATCAGCAGGCCGACCGACCACATCCCGATCGTCTCGTGCCCCGGCAGGCACGCGGTCGCCAGCGTGATGATGCCGAACCCGCCGACCGCGACCAGCGTGGTCCGCTTGCGCCCCACCGTGTCCGCGAAGTGGCCGAAGATCACCGCGCCGAGGGGCCTGCCGATGAGCGTCGACGCGAACACCAGCGAGGACAGCAGCGCGGTGGTGCTCGCGCTGAGGTTCGCGGCCTGGAAGTAGACCGACGCCGGCGCGAGCACGACGATCGGCAGGTAGATGTCGAACTGGTCGACGAAGTAGGCCAGCGTGCCGCCGCGGACGGCGGCACGCACCTTGGCCTGGTCCGGGCCGTGGGCGCGCGGGGCCTGCGACAGCGGCTCGGCGGGGCGAGGAGTGGACATCGTCGTCCTCCGGGGTGGGGTTAAATTCGAACCTCGTGTTCACAAAGTGAACGTGAATACCTTAAACATGTGACGTGCGCCGCACAAGTGGGTTGATGGCGGGGCTGGCGCGTCTTATAGTGAACTAGAAATTCACATCGCGAACAAAGGTGCTCCATGAGCGAACGTCCAGCCCTGGCCGCCGTCTTGGACGGACTGGTCGACATGCACGTCCATTCCGGGCCCAGCCCGTTCCCCCGGCGGTTCGACCACGTCGAGGCCGCGCGCGACGGCGCCCGGATCGGCCTGCGCGCCATGGTGGCCAAATCCCACCACCACAACACCCAGATGGACGTGCTCGCCATGCGCGGCAGGCTCGCCGAGGTCGACGCGGACGTGTTCGGCGGCATCGCGCTCAACAGCACCGTCGGCGGGCTGAACGTGCACGCCGTGCGGATGTGCCTCCGCATGGGCGGCAAGGTCGTCTGGTTCCCGACCATCTCCTCCGGCAGGCACATCGACTGCCATCCCGAGGACGGCGCCTTCCCGACCACCACCGTGCCGCTGACGCTCGAGCGCATCGACATCGTCGACGAAACCGGGCAGCTCAAGCCCGAAGCGGGCGAGATCCTCGACGAGATCAAGGAGCAGGGCGCCGTCGTCAACGGCGGTCACATGTATCCCGAGTACATCCGCACGCTGTTCGAGGCCGCGAAAGAGCGCGGTATCAAGCGAATGGTGGTCAGCCATCCCGACTTCGTGATCGGCGCCGAGCCGGAGCTGTGCAAGGAGCTGACCGGGCTCGGGGCGTTCGTGGAGCACGAGGTCGGCATGTACGACCCCGAAGGCACGCAGAAGTGGGACCCGAAGAAACTGCTGACCTGGATCGAAAAGCTCGGCCCGGAGCACACCGTGCTGGCGTCGGACTTCGGCCAGAAGTCCAACCCGAAACCGGTGGACGCATGGCTGCGTGTGTCCGGAGCACTGCTCGACCTCGGACTGTCCGAAAAGGACCTGCGGCGCATGGTCCGGGACAACCCGAACTACCTGCTGAACCTGGACGCCTGAGCCGGAAGGACCTGCGGTGTACGGAAAAGACGATCCCCGTTCCTCGCTCGCGACGGCGACCGCGGCGCGGCCGGACAGTGGCGCGGCCATCGCGGCCCCACAGTACTTCGACCTGCGCGCCACCCCGGTGGTGCGCGGGCAGAACGTGCTGCTGATCCACACGGAAGCGAAAGCCGGTGACGACCTCGACAACGGGACGCTGCAAGGCGAACTCGCCACCATCGTCACCGGCGCGTCGCCGGAGTTCACGGTGCTCACCGCCGACGGGGCGACGCTGATCGACTCGCCGGGGCTCGTCGTGGTCCCGCCGGGCGCGTCCCGGATCAGCGTGCGCGGCGACGGGCCGCTCATCCGGCTCGTCGAAGCGGGCGAACCGCACTGGGGTGACAAGGCCGCGAACGCCGCCGACTACGCCGAAGACCACCCGCGAGTCGCGCTGCTGGAGAGGTGGCCGGAACCGGTGGGGGAGCAGGGTGTGCGGTTCTACCCGCTTTCGGAGGTGCCGGAGGACCCGCAGCGGTTCGGGCGTATCTTCCGCACCCGCTCGTTCATGGTGAACTTCCTGCCCGAGCAGCACGGCCCGCGTGACCCGCGCCGTCTCTCGCCGCATTCGCACGATGATTTCGAGCAGCTTTCCCTTGCCGTGCAAGGGGAGTACGTGCACCACATCCGCACGCCCTGGCTGCCCGACAGCACCGTGTGGCGCGAGGACGAGCACGTGCGGACCGGCAGCCCGTCGGTGACCGTCATCCCGCCGCCCACCGTGCACACCTCCGCGGCGAGCGATCCCGGGGTGAACCAGCTGATCGACATCTTCAGCCCGCCGCGCGCGGACTTCTCGGCGAAACCCGGGTGGGTCCTGAACGCCGACGACTACCCGATGCCGTGAGCGCGCCGCGACGCACGGGCGGCGGCCTGTTCGGCCCGGGCCGCGCCACGCCGCTGGGCACGTGGCTGAAGATCGCGTCCGCCGAGCCCGTCGAGATCATCGCCTACGCCGGGTTCGACTTCGTGGTGATCGACACCGAGCACGCGCCGCTGGACCTGCAGACGGTGTACCGGCTCATCAACTCGGCCCGCGCGCTGGGCATGGCGCCGCTGGTGCGTGTCCCGGACAAGACGGCGTCGATGATCCAAAAGCTCCTCGACGCGGGCGCGAAGGGGATTCTCGTGCCCCACGTGGACACCGTGGAGGAAGCGGCGGCGGTCGGGCAGGCGTGCCGGTTCCCGCCGCACGGGGTGCGCGGCGCGGGCGGGACGAGCCGCGCCGGCGCGTGGGGCCTGCTCCCGAACGCCGAGTACCTCGCTTCCGGCGACGACGTCCTGTGCATCCCGCAGCTGGAAAGCGCCGAGGCGATCAAGGCGGCGCCGGAGATCCTCGCACTGGACACAGTGGACGCCGTGTTCGTGGGGGCCGCGGATCTGTCGATGTCCCTGGGCACGACTCCGGGCTCGCCGGAGGTGCAGGAGCTGATCGCGTCGGCCATCGACGCCGCGCACGCGGCCGGGAAGAAATGCGGGCTCGCGTTCGGCGGCGTTCCGGAGCGGGCGGCCCAGGCCGTCCGGGAGGGCTGCGACTTCGTCCTGCTGAGCAACGACACCTCGATGCTGGCCGAAGCCGCGCGCGGGCTGGTCACCTCGTTCCGGAAGGAAAGCTGATGCGCAGGGCGGAAAAGGTCATCATCACGACGGCGATCACCGGCTCGGTCAACGTCCCTTCGCAGAGTCCGTACCTGCCGCTGACCGCCGGGGAAATCGCCGAGGCCGCGATCGAAGCCGTCGAGGCGGGCTCGGCCGTCGTGCACCTGCACGCGCGGCTTCCGGACGGGCGGCCCACCTTCGAACCGGAGGTGTTCGAGGAGATCGTCGGCCCGATCACCGCGAACTCCGACGCCGTCATCAACATCACCACCGGCGGCTCGTCGGCGATGACGATGGAGCAGCGCCTCGCGGCCGCCGTCCGGCTGCGGCCCGAACTGGCGTCGCTCAACATGGGCTCGATGAACTTCGTGTACTCGGGGATCGCCGACAAGATCACCGAATGGCGCCACGACTGGGAAAAGCCTTATGTGCTCAACACTTACGCGCATCCGTTCCTGAATACCTTCGAGTCCATCGAGCACACCCTGCGCGCGCTCGGCGAGGCCGGCACCCGGTTCGAGTACGAGTGCTACGACATCGGTCACCTGTATTCGCTGGCGCATTTCGTGGAGCGTGGCCTGGCGAAACCGCCGCTGATGATCCAAGGCGTGTTCGGCGTTCTCGGCGGAATCGGCGCGGATCATGCCAACCTGGAGCACATGGTGCGCATCGCGGACAAGCTTTTCGGCGACGACTACCTGTTCTCGGCGTTCGCCGGTGGGCGTGACCAGCTGCAGTTCGGCACCCACAGCGCGTGGCTCGGCGGCCACGTGCGGGTCGGGCTGGAGGACAGCCTGTGGATCGGCAAGGGACGGCTGGCCGAGAGCAACGCCCAGCAGGTCGAGAAGATCCGGGCCGTCGTCGAGGATCTGGGCAGGCCGATCGCCACGCCCGCCGACGCGCGGGCGATGCTTGCCTTGCGGGGCACCGAAACCGAGGAGAGCGCAGTCGCATGACCGGTTTGGCGGGCAAGGTCGTCGTGGTCGTCGGCGCGAGCGCGGGGATCGGCGCCGAAGCGTCCCGGGTGCTCGCCGCGGACAGGGCGTCGCTGATGCTCGTGGCCCGCACGAAGGAACCGCTCGCGGCGCTCACCGACGAGCTGACGTCGGCAGGCCACGACGTGGCGTTCACGACCGGCGACGTGGCCGACCCGGCGAGCGTCGCGGCCTTTGTCGACGCCACGGTCGCCCGGTTCGGCCGGCTCGACGGGGCGTTCAACAACGCCGCGATCGGCCAGGGCGGCCGTCTCGACCAGGTCTCCGAGGAGGACTTCGACCGCGTGATGGCGGTGAACGTCAAGGGGACCTGGTTGTGCCTGCGCGAGGAAGTGCGCGTGATGGAACGCCAGGGGTCTGGCTCGATCATCACCATGAGCAGCATCGGCGGGCTTCGTGGCAGCTCCGGGATGGGGGCTTACCAGGCCACGAAGCACGCGGTCATCGGCCTGACCCGCACCGCGGCGCACGACTTCGGCCCGCTCGGCATCCGGGTCAACGCGATCGCCCCGGGCCCCACCGAATCCCCGATGCTGGACGAACTGCGCCGCACGATCCCCGGCGGCGTCGAGGCGCGGATCGCCGCCACCCCACTGCGGAAGGCAGGGACGGGCGCGGAAATCGGTGCCACGGCGTCGTTCCTGCTGAGTGACCGCTCGAGTCACCTCAGCGGCGTGGTCCTCCCCGTCGACGGCGGTTTCCTCGCCTGAGCCGGCGGTTACGGGAAGCGGCCGGTGAACAAGAGCTCGGCGACGTGGCTGTCGGTGGTGCGCCCGTCCTCCTCGCCGCCGTGGCCGCGCAGCTCGTTCATCACCGCGAGGGTGTAGCGCTGGCCGGGGCCGGCCCAGCCGACGGTGTTCATCACCCAGCCGTTGTCCTCCGGGCCCCAGCCGTCCTTGTTGCCGGGGTTCGCGGCGGGGCCGGCGGCCCACACGCCCCACTGCTGGTCCGGGTCGACGTCGGACAGCTGGTCGACGATGTACTGGCGGGTGTCGGCCGGGAGCTTGCCGAGCACGTAGTTGACCAGGCGGTCGAGGTCGTCCGGGGTGCACTTCTGGAAGCCCCAGTACGGGAAGGTGCTGGTGTAGCCGCGCTGTGGGACGAGCGAGGTCATGCCGTACTCGCCGAAGTCGCGGTTGAACGCCATGTGGTCCGCTCCCGAGTACTTCGACCAGAGGGAGTCGGCGGCGTCGTCGTCCGAGCTGTGCAGCATCTTCTGGATCAGCGTCCGGTCACCGGAGGTGAGGCTGATCTTGCCGGCGCGGTCCCGGAGGAAGAGGTCCACGGTCATCGCGAGCTTGATCGTCGACTCGGTCCACATCGCGGTGCCCGTCGCGCCGGTCCGCCACGTCGCTCCGGTCTGGCGGTCGCGCACCACCACGCCCACGACGCCGGGCCGCCCCTTGAGGTAACTCTCGACGGCCGCGAACCGCTGCTGGAAGTCACAGTCGAACCCCGCGACCGGCGTCGCGCAGGCCGGCTCGGACCGGGCGGTTGTGCTCCCCACGGTGGTCGGGTCCGTGGTCGGCGCTGTCGTCACCTGCGAGGAGGGCGTGGTCGTGGTGGTCGTTGTCCCGCATGCCGTGATCGCGGACAGCATCGCGACCAGGATCGCTCCAGCGGCAGCCTGCCGATTCGGTCGCCTCATCCGTGGCAGGCTAACCGATGGCATCCGGCGACGCGCCGCCGAGCGTGGTGAGTACTGCCTCGGCGACCTGCTCCACGTCGTCGGGCGTCATCGGTGTCGACAACGCGAGTAGGCCGTTCGTCCCGGTGAGGACGCCGCGTTCGTAGAGTGCCCACCACAGTTTCGTCGTGTCCGGGGTGATGAGCCGAAGCAGCGAACCCGAGCCGTTGACCGGCACGCCGCCCTCGCGGAGCCGCTTCCGCAGTTCGTCGCCGCGGTGGTTGAGGTCGGCGATTTCCTTGGTGCCGAACAGGTTCAGCGCGGTGAGCCCGGCCGCCATGGTCACCGGGTTCGCGCTGAACGTGCCGCCCCACGACACCGGGCCGGGGGTGCGCGGGTCGAACGGGGACAGGACTTCCGCGCTCCCGCCGACCGCGCCGACCGGGAACCCACCGCCGATGATCTTGCCTACGGACACGAGGTCCGGCCGGATGCCGTAGCGCTGGTGCAGCCCGCCTTCGTGCAGGCGGAACGTGATGACCTCGTCCACGGCCAGCAGCGCGCCGTATTTCCTGGTGAGGTCCCGGAGTTCGGCCACATACGCCGGATCGGCGGGGGTGAGGCCGGCGCGGTTGGGCATGAGGTCGATAAGGACCGCGGCGACGCGTTCGCCGTGGGCGCGCAACGTTTTCCGCACCGCTTCGAGGTCGTTCTGCGGCAGCACGAGGACGGATTCCGAGACGACGCCGGGCGCCTCCGGCGACACGACCGCGTCGCCGGTGCCGTGATAGCTGCCGTCGAACCGCACGATGAGGTCACGCCCGGTGCGCGCGCGGGCGGCGCGCAACAGCATGAGCACCGCTTCGGAGCCGGAGTTGCAGAACCGCCACTGCTCGATGCCGGTCCGCTCGCGCAGGTGCTCGGCGAGGGCGACCTCGGACCGTGTCGGCAGGCCGAAAGCGGTGCCGGACCGGGCCGCTTCCGTTGCCGCGTCGAGGATTTCCGGATGGGCGTGGCCGTGGATCAACGAGGTGTAGTTGTTGTTGCAGTCGATCACCCGGTGTCCGGTGTGGTCGGTGACGATCGCGCCCTCACCCCGGACCGCGTAGGGCGGGTTGGGTGGCACGAACAACGTGGTCCGGGTGTTCCCGCCCGGCAGCACGCGCCGGGCCCGGTCGGGCAGAGTCACGACGCGCTCCTCGCTGTTTCCGCGACACTGGTCTCCCGGAGGCTGCCGCCCTGGGTTTCCCTGGTGAGCAAGGCCGTCACGAGCACCAGCGCGAGCGCGGCGCAGACGTAGGCGACCACGGGCACGGTCGAGTCCGAGATCCCGAGCAGCGCCACCGCGATCGTCGGCGCGAGGCTGCCGCCGACGATCCCCGAGAGCTGGTACCCGAGCGAGGCGCCGCTGTAGCGGTGCCGGGCGTCGAAGAGCTCACAGATCCACGACGCCTGCACGCCGTACATCGCGGAGTGGAAGAACAGGCCACCGAGCACGGCGAGCACGATCAGCCCGGTGCTTTTCGTGTCCACGAGCGGGAAGAACACGAACATCCACGCGATCGCCCCGGCCGCCCCGAAAATGGTCACGCCCTTGCGGCCGTACCGGTCGCTCAGCGCCGCGAACGCGGGGTAGGTGAACAACTGCATGCCCGCGCCGATCAGCGTGGCGAGCAGCCCGACGCCGCGGGGGAGGCCCAGCGTCGTCGTGACGTAGGTGAGCAGGAACGTGACGAGCAGGTAGTAGACGATGTCGGCGCCGGCGCGGATGCCGATCACGCGCAGCACGTCCCATGGCTGCGTCTTCAGCAGCGTCAGTAACGGCGCCCGGCTGTCCCCGGCCTCCTCCTTCAGCTCGGTGAACACCGGGGATTCGCCCACCCTGCGCCGGATGTAGACGCCGATCAGGACGACCACGACGGACACCAGGAACGGCACCCGCCAGCCCCAGTGCACGAACGCGTCGCGGGACAGCGTGCCGGACATCAGGTACAGCAGGGCGGTGCTCAGCAGCGTGCCGATGGGCACGCCCACCTGGACGAAGCTGGTGAGGTACCCGCGGCGTGCCGACGGCGCGCGTTCGGCGATCATCAGCGCGCCGCCCGCCCATTCACCGCCCAGCGCGAAGCCCTGCGCCAGCCGGACGAGGATCAGCAGAATCGGCGCCGCTACGCCGATGACCGCGTAGCTCGGGATCAGTCCTATCGCGACAGTCGAGCCGCCCATCAGCGAGACGGTGAACAGCAGGATCTTCTTGCGCCCGAAGCGATCTCCGTAATGCCCGGCGAGAATCCCGCCGACCGGGCGGGCGAGGAAGCCGATCGCGAAGGTCAGGAACGAGAGCAGGGTGCCGGTCAGCGGGTCGAACGAGGGGAAGAAGACCTCGTTGAACACCAGTGCCGCGGCGGAGCCGTAGAGGAAGAAGTCGTACCACTCAAGGGAGGTTCCGACGAGACTGCCGAGGATGGCGCGCCCGATGGGCGCCGGGGCTGGTTCGGACATGGCTTACCTCCAGGGCTGGCTACGCGGTGCGCGCGTAGATCCGGGCGGCCGTCTCGCTGTCGAGGTAGCCACGGTCGATGTCTTGGGCGATCTCTTCGGCGGCGCGTTCGGACACGGGGCCGTACCCGCCGCCGCCCGGGGTGCGCAGGCACACGATGTCCCCGGCGCGCAGCGAAACGTTCTCGCCCTTGCTGATCATCGGCAGCGTCACGCGCTCACCACCGATTTCGAACCAAGGTGACGAGGTCTCGCCTGGCGCCCCGCCGGCCCGGCCGACCGGCGCGGTCTTGGCCTGGTCGCCGAGCAGGCTCGCCTGGCCCTCGGCGGCGGTGAACTCGAACTCGAAATGCACCCCGAACCCGCCGCGCTGCCTGCCGTGCCCCGCCGAGCCGTCGCGCAGCGAGTACTGCCGGAACCGCAAGGGATAGCGCTGTTCCAGTGTTTCGATGGACTGCACGCGGCCGATGCTCATCAGCGAACAGCCGTTGGACAGCCCGTCGCCGCCGGGGTGGCCGCCGTAGCCGCCGCCGAGGAACACGTAGAGCACGAACGGTGTGCCGTCCTCGTGCACGCCCCCGATCGAGAGGTTGTTGACGGTGGCCGAGGAGCCCGCGGGCACGCGGTCGGGTGCGGCTTCGGCGAGCGCGCCCATGACCGCGGTGATGATGCGCTGGCTGGTTTCGGCCGCGCAGCCCGCGACCGGGCGCGGCGGTTTGGCGTTGAGGAACACGGTTTCCGGGATGACGAACGTGATCGGCTCGAAGATGCCGGAGTTGATCGGGATGTCCGGGAACAGGTGCTTGACCGCCACGATGCTGCTCGACACCGTCGCCGCGTACACGGAGTTCATCGGGCCCTGGCAGGGCGCGGAGGAGCCGCTGAAGTCGATGGTCAGCTCGTCACCGGCCACGGTGACGAGGGCGTCGACGCGCAGCATCTCGTCGGTGATGCCGTCGTTGTCCATCTCCTCGGTGAAGTGGTAGGTGCCGTCGGGGATTTCCGCGATGTGCGAACGCATCTGCCGCGCCGACCGCTCGCGCAGGGACTCGATCACCGCCGTCACCAGCTCGGGGCCGTACTCGTCGAGCAGTTCGGTGAGCCGGGATTCGCCCGCGCGCAACGCCGTCGCCTGCGCGTCGATGTCGCCGAGCACGTCCTCGGGCAGCCGGGAGTTGGTCTGCAGGATGGCCACGATGTCGGCGTTCAGCTCGTCGCCCGCGAACAGTTTCACCGGCGGCAGGCGCAGGCCCTCCTGGTAGCAGTCGGTGGCTCCCGCGCCGAACCCGCCCGGCACGCGGCCGCCGAGATCGGGCCAGTGCCCGGTGTTCGCGAGGTAGGCGAACAGTTCGCCGCGGTAGAAGAACGGGCGCACCATCTTGGTGTCCATGATGTGGGTGCCGCCCGCGAACGGGTCGTTGACGAGGAAAGTGTCGCCGGGGGAGGCGTCGCGGGCCTGGGCGATCACGCTCGCGACGGTGTACTGCATGGTGCCGACGAAGATCGGCAGCCCGCGCGTGCCCTGCACGATCATGCTGCCGTCGGTGGCGGAGTAGATGCCGTCGGCGCGGTCCCAGGCATCGGAGATCACCGGGGAGAAGGCCATTCGTTCGAAGACGGTGTCCATCTCGTCGGCGATCTGTTCGAGCCTGCCGCGGATGACGGCGATGGACAACGGGTCGAGCTCGGTCATGAGGCCACCTTGACGATGAGGCTGCCGTTCTCGTGAACGGCCGCGGACGTGGCGGGGGGAAGGACGATCGTGGTGTCGCTCTGTTCCACGATCAGCGGGCCCCGCAGGGTTTCGCCGGAGCGCAGGGATTCCCGGCGCAGCACGGGAACGGTGTGCGTGCCGTCGCTGAACACGACGGTCCGTTCGCCCGCGGGCGCGCGTTCGGCCGAGACGGCGGTGACCTGCTTGACGGGCTTGCGTTTGCCGGTCACCACGGTGCGCAGGCTGATCAGCCGGATCGCGCCGGAAGGGTTGCGACCGTTGTAGATCGCGAGGTATTCGCGGGAGAACTCCTCGGCCAGCCGCGCCGAAGTCCACCCGTCGCGCTCGGAGCCCAGCGGCACGCGGATCGAGTAAAGCTGTTTGCTGAAGCTCATTTCGGCGATGTGCTCCACGACGACGTCCGGCCCGGTGAACCCGTCCGACTCCAGCGTCTTGCGCCCGAGTTCGGCCTGGTCGGCGAGGATCCGTTCGACGACGGCGGGGGTGCATTCGCCGACATCGGTGCCGACGGCGGTGACGTAGTCGTACTTCACGTCCGCGATCAGGCAGCCGTACGCGGACAGCGCGCCGGGATGCGGGGGCACCAGCACGGTGGTGGCACCGACCGCGCGCGCCAGCTCGGCGACGTGCATCGGCCCGGCGCCACCGAACCCGACCAGCGCGAACTCGCGCGGGTCGTGTCCTTTGTCGACACTCACCATGCGGATGGCGTTGGCCATCTTTTCGTTGGCGAACCGGATGATGGCGAGCGCGGCCGCGGTCACGTCGAGGCCGAGCGGTCCGGCGACGTGCGCCCGGATCGCCTCGACCGCGGCCTCCCGGTCGAGGCGGAATCCGTCCTGGGTGCCCAGGCGCTGGTCGGCGGAGATCCGGCCGAGCACGATGTTCGCGTCGGTGACGGTGGGCCGCGTGCCGCCCCGCCCGTAGCAGGCCGGGCCGGGGTCCGAGCCCGCGCTTTCCGGGCCCACCTGGAGGATCCCGGCGCGGTCGACGGAGGCGAGCGAGCCGCCGCCCGCGCCGATCGTGGTGATGTCGATCATCGGGACCTTGATCGGCACGCCGTAGTCGAGCGCGCTTTCCGCGGTCACCGCCGGACGGCCGCCGGGGATCAGGGCGACGTCGAAGCTCGTGCCGCCCATGTCGCAGGAGATGACGTCGGGAAGGCCCGCCGCCGCACCGAATGCAGCGGCGGCCACGGTTCCGGCCGCCGGACCGGACAAGAGCGTGCGCACGGCGAGCTCGCCGCCGCGGCGGGCCGGGATGAGCCCGCCGCTGGACTGCATCACCTGGACGTCCTTGGCGAATCCCTGTTCCCCCAGGCGTTCCTGGACCGCGCCGAGGTAGCGGGACATCGGCGCGCGGACGAACGCGTTGGCCGCCGTGGTCGCCGCCCGCTCGAACTCGCCCGGCTCGGGGCAGACCTCGAACGACGCGGTCACCTCGACGCCCGGAAGCAGGCGCCGCAGCTCGTGCGCCAGGGATCGTTCGTGATCGGCGTTGGCGTGGCTGCTGATCAGGCAGATCGCGACACTCTCCACTTCGGACTCGCGCAGCTTCGCGGCCACGGCCTCCACGGTGGCGGGGGAGAGGGGTTCGACGACATTCCCTTGCGCGTCAACACGTTCGTCCACCTCGAAGGACAGGCTGCGTGGCACGAGAGGCCGGTAAGTGCCCGTCAGGCCGTAGGTGGTGGGGCGGTCACGGCGGCGCAGTTCGAGCACGTCGCGGAAACCGCGCGTGGTGACCAGGGCTGTCCGCGATCCCTTGCGCTCCAGCACGGCGTTGGTGGCGACGGTCGTGCCGTGCACCACCGCGTCGAGCTCCGCGAGCGGGACCTCGAACTGCCGGAGCCCCGTGAGCAGCCCGTCCGCCTGAGCGCCGGGGGTGGAAAAGACTTTGGCCAGGCGGAGTTCCCCGCTCACCGCGTGGTAGAGCAGGACGTCGGTGAAGGTGCCGCCGACGTCGATTCCGGCAATGATCTCCATGACTGGGCTGAACCTCGGGTCTTCCTCGGCCGGTCAGCGCCGGCCGGACAGCAGTTCGGTCATCTTCTGGGCCGCTTCGGCGAGCGGTTCGATCCAGTGCTCGGCGCGGAACCGGCTGGTGGGGCCCGCGACGCTGAGCGCGGCCACGTACTGGCCGCTCGCGTCGGCCACGCCGTTGGCGATGCCGGTGATTCCTTCCGCGTATTCCTCGTCGTTCAGGGCGTAGCCGCGGCGGCGGATCTCCGGGAACATCGCCCGCAGCCCGGTTTTGGTGCGGACGCTGTGCACCGTGACGCGGGGCAGTGCTTCCGCCGGGTACAGGCTGTCCACCTGCTCGTCGCTCATGTGCGCGAGCAGGAACTTCCCGGACGCGCAGCTGATCAGCGGCATCCGCGTGCCGACGCCGATCTCGGCCCGCAGCACGTGTTTCGTCTCGAACCGCTGGATCATGATCGCGTCCCGGTTGCGGAGCACCGCGAGGGACACGGCCTCGCCGGACAGATCCGCGAGCGCCCGCATCGGCGTGATCAGGTCCCCGCCGAACCGCGCCGCGTCCGGTACCGCCGAACCGACCTCGAAGGCGGTCAGCCCGAGGCGGTAGCGGCTGTCCGGCGTCCGCTCGGCGAACTCCTGCTCCAGCAGGGTCGCGAGGAGCAGGTGTGCCGTGCTCTTCCCGATGTCCAGCGCTCGCGCGACCTCGCTGATGCCCAGGCCGTCCGGGTGGTCGGCGAGCAACCGCAGCACGCGCAACGCGGTGGCGACGGTGCTGGAGGTCCGCGATGTGTTTGACATATACGAACGCCTTTCGTAAGATGCAAACACACGGTAAGAACCCCACGCGACGCCGTCAAGGCCTCGCGTGTTTCGTTCGTGTAAGCGCCTCATACTGAGCGGGATGCAGAACACCGACCGGCGCCGCGTATGCGCGTCATAGCCCGCGATGGGGCGCACGAGATCGAGATCCGCCGTTCCCGGTTCGTGTGCACGGTGGCCCGCGTCGGCGATGTCGACGCGGCAGCCGCCGTGATCGCGCGCGTCCGGAAGGCCGGGCCGGACGCCCGTCACCACTGCACCGCGTTGCGGATCGGCGATTCCGGCGGGTTGACCGCGCGCAGCAACGACGACGGCGAACCCGCGGGCACGGCTGGCGTCCCGATGCTGGAAGTCCTGGCCCGTCGCGAGCTGACCGACGTGGTCGCCGTCGTCTCACGGTGGTTCGGCGGCATCAAACTCGGCGCGGGCGGACTGGCCCGCGCGTATTCCGGTGTGCTGTCGGAAACCCTGGACAAGGTGGGGGAACTGCGGCGGGTCCGGCACCGGGAACTGCTCGTCGCCGCCCCGCACGACCGCGCGGGCCGGCTTGAGCACGATCTGCGCAACTCGCCGTATTCGTTGCGGCAGCAGGATTACGGCGCCGACGTGACGTTCACGGTCGCCGTCCCGGAAACCGCCGTCGGCGATTTCGAGACCTGGCTGGCGGAAATTTCCGGCGGCTCCCTCGAAGCGATCGACGCGGGCGCGCGGGATTTGTATTTACCGTGACCACAGGGCCGCGCGGGCGCTAATTAGCCAGCGGCCATTGTGGACACTACTTCGCCGGCGGGCGCGCGACCTCGTCCCCGGTCCGTTCCGCCGCGGTGGTGGCGTGTTCGGGGAGCTGGCGGGAGTAGCGGCGGATCCGGCTTTGCACGTCGTAGGGCACGATGGTCGCGGCCGCGTGTTCGAGCTGGCTGATGCCTTTCGCGATCCGGTCGGCGGTGCGGTCGTGGAGCAGCCGGCCCAGCAACGGCGCGTAGGTGCGCCGGGGGAGCAGCACGGTCACGCCGGTGCCGCGCTCCTTCGTCGCGTCGGCCACGAGTTTCTGCGCCGCGCGGGTGAGGCGCCGGTCGGGGCAGTCCACGATCAGGAGCGGCAGGCCGATCCCGAGCTGCTCCCAGCGTTGCCGCAGCCGCTCCGCGTGCAGCCGGTCGACCATGAAATGCACGGCTGTCTGCTCGGAACCCTTGAAGTTGCGGGCATAGCGGACCGCTTCCATGACCGCGAGGTCGGCGGTGTTGACGAGGACGAAGACCTTGTGCCGCGCGTAGTTCGTCGTCGGTTTCGGGTTTTCCCTGGCGCGTTCCAGGATCGCCTCCTCGAGGCGGTACTCGCGGTTGAGCCGGATGAGCGCCAGCACCAGCAAGGGGAACACCACGACGATCAGCCACGCGCCTTCGGTGAACTTGGCGACGGCGAAGATGACCACCACGACGGTGGCCAGTATGCCGGCGCTGAGGTTGATCGCGAGCCGGCGCCGCCAGCCCGGTTCCTTGCGCCGCAGGTGATGCCGGGTCATGCCGAACCCGGCGATCGCGAACCCGGTGAACACGCCGATCGCGTAGAAGGGCACCAGCCCGTTGACCGAACCCCGGGTCACCAGCAGCAGCGCGATGGACAACGCCGCCAACACCAGGATCCCGTTTGAGAACACCAGCCGGTGCCCGCGCCGGGTCAGCTGCCGGGGCAGGAACCGGTCCTCGGCCACGAAGCTGGCCAGGAACGGGAAGCCGTTGAAACTGGTATTCGCGCCGGTGTAGAGGATGAGCGCCGAAGCGGCCTGCAGCGCCGCGTACAGGGCGGTGCCGAGCGGGCCGTGTCCGAACACCAGCCGGGCCTCCTGTGACAGCACCGAGGGGTAGCCGTTCTCGTACGGCGTGGCGTGCGTGATGAAGGCGAGGAACGAGACTCCGGCGACGAGGAACCCGAGGACCGAGGCCATCGTCGTCAGCACGCGCCGGGCGTTGCGGCCCTGGGGTTTGCGGAAGGCGCTCACGGTGTTGGAGATCGCCTCGACCCCGGTCAGCGACGAGCCGCCGTTGGCGAAGGCACGCAACACGACGAGCACGGTCGCGCCCATGACGAGCCCGTTGCCCTGATGCACTTCGACGGCGCCGGGCAGGTGCGCCGGATCGTAGCGCGACAGCGTGCCGGTGAGCGCGCGGACGACGCCGACCACGATCATCAGCGACACCATGCCCGCGAAGAAATAGGTGGGCACGGCGAAGGGGCGCCCGGCCTCCCGCAGGCCGCGCAGGTTGGCGTAACACAGCAGGGAGACCACGCCGATGGTGATTTCCAGGCTGTAGGGGCCCAGCGCGGGGAGGGCGGAGACCACCGCGACCGTCCCCGCGGCGGTTTGCACGGCGACGGTGACGACGTAGTCGATCAGCAGCGCCGCCGCGGCCACCTGCGCGACCTTCGGCCCGAAGTTTTCCCGCGCGACGACGTACGAGCCGCCGGCGCGGGTGTAGGCGATGACGACCTGCCGGTAGGACGCGGTGACCAGGATCAGGATGAACAGGATGATCCCGGTGATCGGGATGACCAACGTGAAGGCCGCCAATCCCGCATAGGGCAGCAATTCGAGCAAAATCTCCTCGGTCCCGTAGGCCGACGAGGAAATCGCGTCCGGCGAAAGCACTCCCAGCGCGACCGGGTTCGACAACCGCTCGGCGTGCAGTCTGCTGGTGATCAGCGGGCGCCCGAGGAGAACGCGCTTGAGCAGGTAACCGAGCGACTCCTCCGGCAGCGCCGGGGCCGGGACGTGATCGTGCTGTCGTGCCATGCCCCTATTGCACGGTCGCCGGGGCGTCATGACCCGGCGGCCGGGCGTCAATTTTTCGTCAATTTAGTGGGAGGACAGCGGTTCCGGGCATCAAGGACATCCACAGTAGACGGTGCGGAGGTCTGGTCACGACGGCTGGCGTGCCGGGACTCGGAGCGTTCCACGTCCCAAAACGCCGGCCGCAGGCAAAAGCAGCCGTGAAGTTCGGTGCTTGGGCGCGGGCGGGTGCGGACCAGGGAGGCGCGGCAGGGGCTTTGGTCCTTGCGTGAGAGGGCCACTGCCCGTCGTGTCCGCGTGGTTCCGGCCGGGACGCTGACGGGGTCTGCCTACCGAAGGGTGTGCCCATGTCCGGAGTCACCGAGGCGCCACCGGAGACGAGCCCCGATCCTACCGAGCGGATCGAGCTGCTGCTGCGGGATCTGCGCGGTTCCCCGTCCGGGCTGACGGAGCGGGAGGCCGCGCGGCGGCTCGTCGCGACGGGGCCGAACGAGCTGCACCGCCGGGGCGGGCGGACGTGGCCGGGGCAGCTGATGCGGCAGTTCACCCACCCGCTGGCGTTGCTCCTGTGGGCGGCGGCGGGACTGGCGTGGGCGGTGGGCATCGAGCAGGTGGCCATCGCGATCGTCGTGGTGATCGTGATCAACGCGCTCTTCGCGTTCGTGCAGGAGCGGCATGCCGAGCGTGCCGTGGAGGCGCTGGCTGCGTTCCTGCCGGTGCGCGCGAAAGTGGTGCGGGACGGGCAGGTCCGGGAGATCGAGGCCACGACGCTGGTGCCGGGGGACGTGCTGGTCATCGAAGAAGGCGACCGGATCTCGGCGGACGCGCGGCTCATCGACGGCGTGGTGGAGGTGGATCTTTCCGCGCTGACGGGGGAATCGGTGCCGGTGTCGAGGTCCGCGGAACTGCTGGACACGCACGTGCCGCTGGAGCAGGCGTGTGAGCTGGTGTTCAGCGGGACCACGTGCACCGGGGGGCAGGCCCGCGCGATCGTGTTCGCCACCGGGATGCGCACGGAGCTGGGGCGGATCGCGGCGCTGTCGGAACGGGTGGAACGCGACGAAAGCCCGCTGGAGCACCAGGTCCGGCGGGTCGCCTGGCTGATCGCGCTGATCTCGGTGGTGCTCGGGGTGGCGTTCATCCCGATCGCGACCTTCGGTGCCGGCCTGTCGTTTCTCAACGGCGTGGTCTTCGCGGTGGGACTGCTGGTCGGCAACGTGCCGGAGGGGCTGCTGCCGGTCATCACGCTCGCGCTGGCGATCGGCGTCCGCGGGCTCGCGCGGCGGGGCGCGGTGGTCAAACGGCTCAGTTCGGTGGAAACGCTCGGCTGCACGGACGTCATCTGCACGGACAAGACGGGCACGCTGACCGAAAACCGCATGCGTGTCACCGAAGTGACCGGGCAAGGCCCGCGGGAGAGACTGGCCGGCGCGATGGCCCGCTGCACCAACGCACGGGGCGCGGGCATCGGGGATCCGATGGAGATCGCCTTGCTCGACGCGGCGGCCGGGATGGGCGTGGAGCTCACGCCGGGGGAGCGGGAAGCCGCGCGGTTGCGGCAGTTCCCCTTCGACCCGGCGCGCAAGCGGATGTCCACTGTGGACCAGGTCGGTGCTGTGCTGCGGTTGGCGGTCAAGGGAGCACCGGAGTCGGTGATCCCGTTGTGCACCAGCGAATTCGGCGGTGGGCCGATGTCGCCGGAGCGGCGCCGGGAGCTCGCCGCGGCCGTCGATGCCCAGGCGCGCCGGGGATTGCGTGTGCTGGCTGTCGCGGACCGGTCGCTGCCGGAGCCGCCCGCCGGCCGGGACGACGCCGAACGGGACCTGACCCTGCTGGGGCTGGTCGGGTTGGTCGATCCGCCGCGGAAGGAGGTCGCGCGGGCGGTGGCCGACTGCCGCGCGGCCGGGATCCGCGTCATCGTGATCACCGGCGACCACGGGCTGACGGCCGCGGCCATCGCCCACCAGGTCGGTATCGCGGGCGACACACCGAGAGTGGTCACGGGCGAAGAGCTCGGCGCGATGAGCGAAGCCGAGCTGGACACGCTGCTCACCTCCGGCGCCGAACTCATCTTCGCGCGCTCGTCTCCCGAAGCGAAGCTGCGCATCGCCGACGCGCTGCGCGCGACCGGTCACGTCGTGGCGATGACCGGGGACGGCGTGAACGACGCGCCGGCCCTGCGCCGCGCGGACATCGGCGTGGCGATGGGGCGGTCCGGCACCGACGTGGCGCGCGAGGCGTCGACCATGGTGCTCACCGACGACAACTTCGCCACGATCACCGCGGCGGTGGAGGCCGGGCGGCGGGTGTACGACAACATCCGCAAGTTCATCTTCTACATCTTCGCCCACGCCACCCCGGAGGTCGTGCCGTTCCTGGTGTTCGCGCTCTCCGGCGGTGCGGTGCCACTCCCTCTGACCGTGTTACTCCTGCTGTCCTTCGACGTGGGTACCGAAACAGTGCCCGCGCTGGCGCTGGGCCGCGAACCGGCCGAACCGGGGCTGATGCGCAAACCACCGCGCAGGCGGGGAGAGCCGGTGATCCGGGGCGGGATGCTGATCCGCGCGTGGCTGTTCCTCGGTGTGCTCTGCGCGGCGCTGGAAATGCTCGGCTTCTTCTACGTCCTGACCCGGGCCGGCTGGCATCCGGGCGCGGATGTCGGCCCCGGGAGTCCCTTGCACCACGCGTATCTCCAGGCGACCACGATGACGTTCCTCGGGATGGTCGCGGGTCAGGTCGGCACCGCGTTCGCCGCGCGGACCGAGCGGGCGTCGCTGCGTTCCATCGGGGTCTGGTCGAATCCCCTGCTGCTGTGGGGGATCGTGTTCGAGCTGGCGCTGGCGGCCGCGATCATCTACGTCCCGTTCCTGCAGGACCTGCTGGGCACGGCCGCGCTGACCCCGGACATGCTGGCACTCGTGCTGCCGTTCCCGTTCATCGTGTGGGGCGCCGACGAGCTGCGCCGCTGGTTCGTCCGGTGGCGGGCAAGAAGTCCTCGAACGTGGGGACGCTCGGCCACTGACCTCGCGCGCTCGCGCTCCTAGCGTTCCCGGTAGCCGAAGCGGAGGAGTGGCCATGCGGGCACGGGACACGAGCACGGACGCGATCGTCGTCGGGGTCGATGGTTCGGAGCAGGCGCTGCGTGCGGTCCGATGGGCCGCGGCCGAAGCGGAAAGCCGTAACCTGCGGATGCATCTGGTGTCCGGCTGCGATTCCTCGCTCGGGTTCTACGGGGGCGGGCTCCCGGTGCCGCCGGATTCCTTCGACGCGGTGGAGAACCTCGCCCTCACCCAGCTGGCCGACGCCGAGCGGGCGGCGCGTGACGCCGTGCCCGGCGTGGCGGTCACCACCGAACGGGCGTGGCTCGCGCCGATCCCGTTGCTGCTGGAGTGCTCCGCCTCGGCGCGGATAGTCGTGCTCGGCGCTTCCGGGCACGGCGGGTACACCGGGATGCTCACCGGTTCGACCGCGGTTTCGGTGGTGGCGCGGGGTTCCTGCCCGGTGGTGGTCGTGCGCCCGGAGCGGGTGGGGCCGGTCGTCGCCGGGGTCGATGGCAGCCCGAACAGCGTGGCCGCGCTCGGAATGGCGTTCGACGAGGCCTCCTGGCGCGGGGTACCGCTCGTGGCGGTGCACGCGTGGAGCGACGCCGACTACGTCACCGAGACCCCGGTCGCCGCGGCGCTGCTCGAAACCGAGCCCACCGCCGAGGAACAGGCGAGGATTCTCGCGGAAAGTCTCGCCGGCTGGCCGGAGAAGTACCCCGAGGTGCGGGTCGAGCGGGTGGTGGTGAAGGACCGGCCACGGCACCAGTTACTGGCCCGGAGCGCCGAAGCCTGCCTGGTCGTCGTCGGGAGCCGGGGCCGCGGCGGGTTCCAGGGACTGCTGCTGGGCTCGACCAGCCAGGCGTTGATCCACCACGCGCGGTGCCCGGTGATGATCGTGCGCCCGCGGGAAGCCGTCGGCGCGGAGCCACGGAAATAACAGGAAAAGGAAGGAGTTCAACCGATGTCGTCGATCGTGCCCAGGGGCAGGACGGCGCTGCCGATGCTGGCCGAATGGTTCGAGTCCGCCTGGCCGTTCACCGAGCACAGCCCGATGCGGATCGAGGAGGCCGTGGAGGAGGGCAAATACGTGCTGCGCGCGGAGCTGCCCGGGTTCGACCCGGACAAGGGCATCCGGGTGACGGCCGAGGGCGGGCTGCTGACCGTCGAGGCCGAGCGTGAGGCCAAGACGGAGGAGAAGGGCCGCAGCGAGTTCCGCTACGGGTCGTTCCGCCGGACCGTTTCGCTGCCTCGCGGGGCGGACACCTCGAAGATCGCCGCCAAGTACACCGACGGAATCCTCGAAGTGACCGTTCCCTACGCGGAGGAGAAGCCCGGCAAGCAGGTCGAAATCGAAGTCACCAAGAAGTGAACCGGATCGGGACGCGGGCACGCCCGCGTCCCCTTTCGAGAGGCGGAGCTGATGCCCGGTTCGAACGCGGTACTCGCCGACGGAGAGGTGGTCCTGGTCCGCCCGCTGACGCCCGCCGACACGGATGCCGTGCTGCGGCTGCACGACGGGCTCGACCGGCGCGACCGGTACCTGCGGTTCTTCGGTGTGCCCGCCGGCCTGCCCGAGCTGGCGCGGCGGATCGCCGCCACGCCCGGGCCGCGGCACGGCGCTGTCGGTGCTTTCCGGCAGCACCGGCTTGTCGGTGTCGCGCACTACGAGGTGGGGCGCGATCCGGTGGAGGCCGAAGTCGCGCTGGCGGTCGATGGCCGCGCGCAGGCCCACGGCGTGGGCACGCTGCTTCTGGAGCACCTCGGTTCGATGGCGAGGACGTGGGGCCTCCGGCGGTTCACCGGCCAGGTGCTCGCCGAGAACACCCGGATGCTGCGCGTGTTCTCCGATCTGGGCCTGCCGTATGAGATTTCGGCGGGTGGGCCGGAGCGGGATTTCGTGCTCGCTCTCGATCCCGGTGACGGGTATTGGGACGCCGTGGCCGAACGTGAACGGGTCGCCGACGTCGCCAGCCTCCGCGCCGTCCTGCGCCCGGCGTCGATCGCGGTGGCCGGGGCGAGCAGGAATCCGGGCTCGGTCGGGCACGCGGTACTGGCCAACCTCGTCGACGCCGGATATGCGGGGAAGCTCACCGCGGTCAACCCGCACGCGACCGAGATCGACGGCATCCCTTGCGCGCCTTCGGTCCTGGACCTGCCCGACGCCCCCGAGCTGGTCGTGGTCTGCGTGCCGGCACCGGCGGTCCCGGAGGTGGTCGAGCAGAGCGGGGAACGGGGCGCGCGTGCCGTCGTGGTCATCTCCGCGGGGCTGACCGGAACCGGCCTCGGCGCGCGGGTGGCCGCCGCCGCGCGGAGGTACGGGATGCGCCTGGTGGGGCCGAACTGCGTGGGCGTGGCCGATCCCGGAGCCCGGCTCAACGCCACGTTCGTGCCGGGCCCGGTGCCGGAGGGCCCGGTCGGGGTGGTGACGCAGTCCGGCGGGTTCGGGATCGCGGTGCTCGAAGAGTTGCGCGAGCTGGGGATCGGCCTGTCGAGCCTGGTGTCGACGGGGGACAAGTACGACGTCAGCGGCAACGACCTGCTGCTGTGGTGGCAACGCGACCACGGCACCGCGATCGCCGTGCTGTACCTGGAATCCTTCGGCAACCCGCGCAAGTTCGGGCGGCTGGCCCGCGCGCTGGCGCGGGTGAAACCGGTCGTCGCGATCCGCACCGGGGACACGGAAGTCGCGCGGCGGGCGGCGGCCTCCCACACCGCCGCGGCGGCCACGCCCGCGGTCACCCGCGATGCGCTGTACCGGCAGGCGGGGGTGATCGCGGTGGACACCATCGACGAACTGGTCGACGTCGTCGCGGCCCTGGCGTGGCAACCACTTCCGGCAGGCAACCGGGTCGCGGTCGTGAGCAACGCGGGCGGTGCCGGGGTGCTCGCCGCCGACGCCTGCGTGAGACACGGGCTCGTGCTGCCCGAGCTGGCGGAGGCCACCACCGCGGCGCTGCGGGCGGTGCTGCCCGGCCAGGCTTCGCTGCGGAATCCGGTCGACACCACGGCCGCCGTGGACGCCGGCCTGTTCGGCCGGTGCCTGGATCTGGTGCTGGCCGACCCTGGCGTCGACGCCGTGATCGCCGCGGCCGTGCCCACCGCGCTGGGCGACCCCATCGCGGCGGTGCCCGCGGAGGCGCGCGGGGACAAGCCGATGCTGGCGGTCCGGCTCGGGCAGCTCGGCCATGTGGCGGCCCTGGAGGGAACCGCCGCCTACTCGGACCCGGCCGCCGCCGCGGCGGTACTGGGACAGCTGGCCCGGTACGCGGCCTGGCGTTCGCGGCCGGGGAACACCACGGTTCCACTGTCCACTGTGGATGAAGAGAAGGCGCGCGTCCTCGTGCGGGCGTGCCTGTCCGCGGGGCGGCGGTGGCTCAACCCCGCCGAAGTCACCGAACTGCTGGCGTGCTTCGGGATCCCGGTGGTTCAGACGCTGTACGCGAGGGACGAGGAGTCCGCGGCCGCCGCGTTCACCACACTGCGGAAACCGGTCGTGCTGAAGGCGGACGTAGAAGGCGTGCTCCACAAGAGCGCGGCGGGCGGTGTCGTGCTCGGCGTCCGGACGAAGGCGGAGGTCCGCGACGTGGTGACCGGGTGGCGGCGCACGTTCGGCGACCGCTGGCGCGGAGCCGTGCTGCAGACGAACGTGAAGCCAGGCCGGGAGCTGCTCGCGGGCGTCAGCTCCGACGACGTGTTCGGCCCGCTGCTGGTGTTCGGTCTCGGCGGGACCGACACCGACGTGATCGCCGACCGGTCGGCGCGGCTGGCGCCCCTGACCGAGGCGGACGCCGGCGAGCTGCTGGACGGACTGCGTTCCTCGCCGCGGCTGTTCGGGCACGGGAACCTCGACCGGTCCGCGGTCCGCGACGTGCTGATCCGGCTCGGCAGGCTCGCGGAGGCGCTGCCCGAGGTCGCCGAACTCGACCTCAACCCGATCGTCGCGCGGGCCCGCGGCTGCTTGGTGCTCGATGCCAGGGTGCGGCTCGAACCCCGGCCACCCGCCGACCCGTTCCTGCGGCGACTGCGCACCTGAGGAGGGAGGTGGGCCCGGATCCAGTGTCCATAATGGATCGCCCGTGGCGGTCTTCAGGCGGGCTGCCGGCCCAGCGTCGCCAGCAGGGCGGTCAGTTCCGCCATCGGCAGGCCCTTGCCCTGCGGTGCGGGCACTTCCGGCCCGGCGTCCGCAGGCTCCGGCAGGACGTCGGCGGCCTTGAGGCCCAGCATGTCCAGCAGCATCCCGAGGTCTTCCGCGTCGTGGGCATACGCGGAGGTGACGCGCACGGCCCTGGCCTTCTCGTCGCGATTGGTGAGTTCCATCGGGTCCTCCTCGGCGTCCATCCCGACGGTGGCATCCGGTGTGCCCGCGTCGCGCCGGGGGAAGGCCATCCGGTGCCGGGACCTTGCGCGGTGGACATGGTCCCTGGCGGGCGGGACCTTCGGCCCTGACCGTCGCGAGGTGGCCGGTGCTGCCGCCGAACCCGATGGCGTCGTGAACCTCGGTCCCCGGCATTGGTGACGAAGGCCCCTTCGGGAGCACGGACGGAGCGGAAACGGTGGGAACACCAGGCGCACAGCGAGGAGAACAACGATGAGCTCACTCATCGTGGTCGGTGTCGACGGCTCGCCCGGAGCGCTGCGAGCGGTCCGCTGGGGCGCTGCCGAGGCCGCGTACCGGAACGCCGCGTTGCGGCTGGTAAACGGTTTCGGGATCCCCGGCGCCTGCTACGGCGAGGCGATGCCCCCGCGTGACTGGCTCGACGTCCACCGTGACCAGTCGCTGGCCTGGCTCCGGGAAGCCGCGCGGGAGGCAACTCACGAGCATCCCGGCCTCGACGTCGATACGGAGTCCAGTTTGGACTCTCCGATTCCGTTGTTGCTGAGCCGGTCCGACGAGGCTTCGCTGATGGTGCTGGGATCGGCCGGGCGTGGCGTGCTCGGCGACCTGGTGGTCGGCTCGTGCGCGGCCGCCCTGACCGCGCACGCGCGTTGCCCCGTCGCGGTGATCCGCGGCAGCGGTGCGGACGGCGACGGACCGGTGGTGGTCGGTGTCGACGGCAGCCCGGCCAACGAGCCCGCGCTGGTGCTGGCGTTCGAAGAGGCGGCGCTGCGCGGGGTGTCGCTGGTCGCCCTGCACGCCGCCGTGGGCGAGACCGAGACGTTCGCGCTCGCCGATGCCTTGGGGGAGTGGGAAAAGAAGTTCCCGGACACCACGGTGCGCTGGCTGGTGGAGAACGCCCACCCGCGACAGCAGCTGCTGGAGTGGAGCGCCAGGGCGCGCTTGCTGGTGGCCGGGACCCGCGGCCGCGGTGGCTTCCCCGGCCTTCGGCTGGGTTCGACCAGCCAGGTGCTGCTGCACCACGCCGAATGCCCGGTGCTGTTCGTGCCGGTGTCCCGCGAAATCTGAGCTTCGCCGGAGGCGAGCGAAATGGACGACCGAAGACCATATCCTGTTCGGGTCGAGGCGGACCTCGACCCGAACCTGTCCCGCTGGCTGTGGCTGGTGAAATGGCTGCTGGCCGTGCCGCACTACTTCCTGCTCGCCCTGTTGTGGGCGGCGTTCGCCGTGCTGACCGTGGTGGCGTTCTTCGCCATCCTGGTCACCGGCCGGTACCCGAGAACAATCTTCGACTTCAACGTCGGCGTCCTGCGGTGGAGCTGGCGCGTGCACTACTACGCCTACGCCGCGCTGGGCACCGACGCCTATCCGCCGTTCACCCTCGCCGACGTGCCCGCGTACCCGGCGAGGCTGGAGATCGACTACCCGGAGCGGCTTTCCCGGGGACTGGTACTGGTGAAATGGTGGCTGCTCGCGTTACCGCAGTACGTCATCGTCGGGTTGTTCGCGGGAGGGGGCGCGTGGTTCGTGGGCCGCTCGGAGCCCGGGCAGTTCCACTGGGCCGCGGGTGGGCTGATCGGCGTGCTCGTCCTCGTCGCGGGGGTCGTGCTGCTGGTGACCGGTTCCTATCCGAAACCGGTCTTCGATTTCGTGCTGGGCATGGACCGATGGGTGGTGCGGGTCGGCGCCTACGCCGCGCTGATGACCGACGACTACCCGCCGTTCCGGCTCGACATGGGTGGCACCGACCCGGCAGGGCCCAGCCGCCCGGACGAGCGGACCGGATGGCCTGCCCACCGCTGGACGGGCGGGCGGGTCGCCTCGGTGGTGCTCGGCGCGGTGCTCGCCCTCACCTCGATGGGCTTGCTCACCGGTGGCGGCGCCCTGCTGTGGGCCGACCGCTCCGCGCGCGACGCCGACGGCTACCTCACCACCACGGAATCGTTCAGCACCAGCCAGTACGCGTTGAGCACGGGCAAGATCGTCCTCGGCGGCTGGCCCGCCTCCTCGGACGTGCTCGGGGACGTGCGCGTCCGCGTCACCGAAACGAACCCGGCCACACCGGTGTTCGTCGGGATCGCCACGTCCGCGGACGCCGGCCGTTATCTCGCCGGTGTCGGCTACGCCACCGTGCGGACCCCGTCGTCGGCCTCCGTGACGGTGAACGCCGGCGGCGCGCCCGCTGTGCCACCGGAAAGCGCCGGGATCTGGGCTGTCCGTTCCGCGGGTCCCGGGACGCAGACGGTGAGCTGGCCGTTGCGCGCCGGCGACTGGACGCTCGTGGTCATGCGTCCTGACGGGGCACCGGGACTGGACGTGCGGGCCGAAGCGGGCGCGACGATCCCCGGCCTGCCGTGGATCGCGACCGGGGTGCTCGGCGCGGGCGCGGTGCTGCTGCTGTTCGGCGCGTTACTGATCGCTGTCCCGGTGCACCGCGCCTCGCGGCAGCAGAAAGGAGAAGAGGATGCACACGCTCATCGCGTATAGATCGATGTTCGGTGACACCGAGCGGATCGCCGCGGGTTTTGGAGCCGAAGTCCGAAGTGGACTTCGTGAACGTTGACGAGGCGCCAGGGATCTCGCTGAGCACACCCGGCGAGGCGCCGGCCGGTATCCGTGGCGCGGCCTTCGACCCCCGCCTGAAGAAAGCGCGCCGGCTCACCGGATCTGCTGCGGCAAGGTGCGCTGAAACTGTTGCGGCGCGCCAAATTCCCGGTATCGAATCCGGAGAGCTGCGTGGGGCCGCGCCTTGTCCGCTTCTACCTGACCAGGCCCCGTCTCGGGCGGCCCACGGGATCAGCCCAGGTACGCCAGGGCTTGCACCAGCGAATCCTCCTCAGTGCCGGCGGTGAAGACGGTGTGCGCTTCGGGCCATTCCGCCACGGTGGCCGCCATCCGGTGCGCCACGGCGGGGGTGGCGTCGGAGATCGAATTCCGGCGCGTGGTCAGCCTCGCGGTGGTGATCGCGTCCGGGGCCCAGCATCGCAACGGGACGACGTGACTGCTCGTCGCCGCGCCCACTTCAGTGGCATGCACGCGATGATCCGCCGCGCGCCAGGACGCGTCGAGCACCACGGTCTCGCCCAGTGCCAGCAAAGTGCCGGCCCGCCGGTTGAGCTCGGCGTAGGTACGCCCGGTGTGTTCGGCGTCGTAGATGCCTTGTTCGTAGCCGGCCGCGGCGTCCCGCTCCGGCGGGATCCCGGCGAGCTCCTTGCGGACCCGGTCGCTGGAGATGAGGGTGGCCCCGAGCCGGTCGGCGAGCGCGCCGGCCAAAGTGGACTTTCCCGACGCGGGCAGCCCGCCGACGAGCACGAGCCGCACGCGGGCCGCGCGCAGGTGCCGCACGGCGATTCCGGCGTACTGGCGCGCCGGCTCCGCCGCGCCGGCATCGCCCTGCGCGGACCGCAGGCAGGCCACTTTCACCCGGACGAAGGCGCGGTAGGCGAGGTAGTGATGACGCAGCGCGGGCGGGGCGGGATCACCGGCGAACTCCACATAGCGCTCCAGCAAACGGCCGGCGAGCGCGGGCGCGCCGAGGCGTTCCAGGTCCATCGCGAGGAAGGCGATGTCGTCCAGCCCGTCGACCCAGCGCAGCCGGTCGTCGAACTCCAGGCAATCCAGGATCCGGGGCCCGTCGTCGAGGCAGAAGATGTCGTCGGCGAGGAGGTCGCCGTGCCCGTCGACGATGTGGCCCTTGGCGACGCGGTGGTCGAACAGGGTTTCCCTGCCCGCGAGGAACTCCTCGGTCAGCCGCTCGATCTCGGCGGTGACGGACGGGTCCAGCACGGTGCCCGCGAAGGGCCGCACCTGCGAGAAACTGTCCCGCCACCGGTGTCGCAGGGCGTCGCGGGTACCTGCAGCGGAGATCCCGGGGCCGCGATCGGCGCGGGAGTGGAAGGCGGCCACCGTGCGGGCCAGTTCGTCGATGGTGCCCACCGGCACCTCGCCCGCGCGCACGAGTGTCGCCAGCCGGCGTTCTTCCGGCATCCGCCGCATGACGACCAGGTGGTCGCAGGGCTCGCCGTCCGGGCCGGTCACGTCCGCGACGCCGAGGTAGACGTCCGGGGCGAGCCGGCGGTTGAGCGCGACCTCGCGGTGGCAGACCTCTTGCCGGGTTTCGCGCCGGGTGAAGTCCAGGAAGCCGAAATCCACGGGCTTCTTGAGCTTGTACGCCAGTTCGCCGGCGAAGAAGACGGCACCGATGTGGGTTTCCCGGACGCCGGTCCAGTCCCGCCGGAGCGTGGCGGTCATCGCGGCCCGCCCCGCGGCTCGCGGTCGTCCACCAGGAACACCTTGATAGTCAAGGGAATCACCTCCGTGACCCCGCCGAGCCTAGGACCGTGATCGTCCCGCCGGACGCGGCGTTGGTCCCCGGCCGGAGTGCCGAAGGTCCTCGGATCACGATCGCGGTCCTCGTTCCAAGAAAACTCCCAGAGTCGATCGTCAGGCTGTGCCGTGCCCGTGGTCGTCGAAGGGGGAGCTGGAATGCCCGTGTTCGTTTCCGGTCTGCCGTTGCACGTGCTCGTGGTGCACGCGGTGGTGGTGCTGGTGCCGCTGTCGGTGGTGGCCGCGCTGGTCGTCGCGCTGTGGCCCGCGGCCCGCCGCCGCTACGGCTGGCTTGCGGTGGGCGTGACCGCGGTGGCAGGGGTGTGCATTCCGGTCGCGACGAGCAGCGGCGAGGACCTGCGCGACCGGCTCGTGCCCACCGAGCTGATCCGGCAGCATGCCCAGCTCGGCGACGAACTGCTGGTCTTCGTGGCGGGGCTGTTCGTGGTGCTGACCGCGCTGGTCTGGCTGGGGCGGCAGCACAAAGTGCCGACCAGGATCCTCACCCCGGTGCTGATCGTGCTGACGGTGGCGCTGGCCGGCGTGTCGGCGGTGCAGGTCGTGCGGATCGGGGATTCCGGGGCGCGCGCCGCGTGGAGCGGCGTCCAGTACACGGCCGTGCAGCAACACCACGGCGACGGCTGAGGCTGTCGTTCAGGAGACCGGGGCGCTCCGGACCACTTTCGTCCCGCCGCCGGGCGGGGCTTCCACGATGAACGTGCCACCCGCGTGTTCGGCGCGCTCGGTGAGGTTGTGCGGGCCGCTGCGCGCGACCGCGTCCGGTAGTCCGCGGGCGGTGTGCTCGGCCAGCTCCGCGGACACGACGCCGAGCGGGCCGGAGATCCGGACCACCGTCTGGAGCGAGGTCTCCGCGGTGAGCTCGGCGATGATCTCGTGCAGCCGCTTGCGGAGCTGCGCTGTCTCCGGGGGCAGGTCGAAGATCGCGGTGCGGATCTCGCCGATGATGTCCTGCGTCTCGCAGGTGGCGTCGGCGAGCCGTTTCCGGATGCCGGGGGAGTGGGTGCGCAGGCGGGTGCTCTGCAGTGTCAGCCCGTGCGCGAACAGCCGCCAGCGGAAGGTCGTTGCCGGGGAACGGTTTCCGGCCTGGTTCGCGCACGGCCGCCAGGACGCCGGAGACCGTGCCCGTGGCGGCGCGGAGCGGGAAGATCGCCGCGGGCCCGGACAGCTCGTCGAGGTCGTAACGCAGCCGGTCGCTGCAGACGGGCGCGGCCGTCCGGAACGCGTCACCGCTGCCCGAGCAGTCCACGGGAATACAACTTCCCCGGAGGGGATCCGGTTCCGGTCCGACGGACACCGTCACTACGAACGTGATCACATCCGCGGTCGGCAGCTCCGCGTCGTCGGGCTGGGCGAGGAAGGTGCGGTCGGCGCCGGTCAGCGCCAGGGTGCGTTCGGCTATCAGTTTCGGCGCTTCGTCGAAATCGTTGCCGGATAACAGTTTTTCGCCCGGATTTCGCTGGTGGCTTCCTGCCACGGCTGCCGGGCGAGGTCGTCGAGGCGCACGGGTTTCGGCTGCTCGATCAGCAGCCCGAGCAGGCCGTGCCCCTGGGGAAGGTCGCCGATTCCGGCCCGGATCTCTTCGTCGATGCCCTCGTGGACGAACTCGGCGAGGCCGGTGTTGCCCGTGCCCAGCGCACCGTAGCGGCAGTCCACCAAGGTGATCGCGGCCCGTACGACGCGGCGCAGCGTGGCGTCGAGCTCGAGGCCGCCCGCGACGGCGAGCATGGCCTCCAGCAGCGCGTCCACCTGGTCGCGCACACCGACTGGTCGCTCGACGCTCTCCTGGACCTCGCCGAGCAGTTCACGCAGTCTCAGCCGGGCCAGGGTTGCTGCGCAGAGCCGCGCCTTGACCGGTCTCCTCGACCATGCCACCAGCTTGGCAGCCATGACCGGGAAAGAACAGCACGGAGCCGGGGCGCGTTCGCCCGGCTCCATGCGTTCGGTGGTGGCGTCCCGGTTCAGAGCAGCCAGCGGTTGTGCTTCACCAGATCCGCCCACTGGCGGCCGAAGCCCCAGGTGTTCCCGGCGTAGGCGGCGGCCAGCACGATGAGTACGAGCGCGTAGAGCACGTGGTAGTCGACGATCGGGTTGGTCGACTGGGTGGCCTTGCCCGCGTCGTCGGCGCGGGCGAGCGGCCATTCCGCGATCCACATCAGCAGCAGCATGACCGTGCCGGTGACGGCCGAGATGCGCAGCCCGATCCCGGCGATGACGGCGAGACCGATGGCCGCCAGGCCGATCATGAACAGCCAGTCCGCCCACGGCTGCCCCGCCCACGAACGCAAAGTGCTCTCCAGCGGGCCGGCGGTCAGGCTGCCGAGGAATCCCTTCGTCGGCGAGCCGCCGTTGATCCAGGCCTGCGCGCTGGTCGTGGCGTAGCCGAAGCCGAAGGTCTTGTCCAGAAAGGCCCACAGGAAGATGAAGCCGGTGGCGACGCGCAGCACGGCCATGAGCCGGGCGGCGGTCGGGGTCATGACGGCACCGTGCACGGGCGCGGTCTCGGCCGCGCGATGGGGCGGAACCTGCATGGCCTCGGTGAATCGGGTGTCGTCCTGGATCGACATTTTCGTTCCCTTCTCCCGGGTGGTTGCACCGCCGAGTCTGTTGGCGCGCCCGAGGGGAGTCAGGGGGACAAAGTCACCGGGCGGCGGGACGTATGCCCGGCGTTTCCGGGGCCTCTCCGGCGCTACCGTCCGGTTTTCCCGCGGGAGAAGGGAAAGCGATGTTGGCAGACTTTCCGGGCCCCGTCGTGGCCGGCGTCGACGGATCACCCGGCGCGCTGCCCGCCGTGCTCTGGGCGGCGAGGGAAGCGGCACGGCTCCGCCGCGAACTGCGGATCGTGCACGCGACCGAAGAAATCCTGCTGGAGGCGCCCGCGGCGTACCGGGGCGTGACCGATGTCCGGGAAATGCTCCGGATGCGCGGGCAACGGCTGCTGCGCGTCGCGAAGCGCGCCGCGGAGGAAGCCGCGGACGTCCCGGTGAAACCGGCGTTGCGCTCCAGCGCCAGCGACGGCAGCCGACACCGGGCGGTGTTGCGAACGCGCCCGGTGTGGTTTTTTCGAGCGGCCCGCTCGGCAGGCCGCCGCGGCCATTGGCGGACCCGGCGGACCTGCCGCGGTTGCGTGAGCTCGTGCACGTGCACCGGCACCGGCTGTTCGACGGCAGCCTCGACCGAGACCGGCTGAATCCGGCCGAGCGCGCGGCGGCCGTCGCGCTCGACCCCGGGGACTACCGGGACTGGCCGGACGTCCGGGCGTAGGCGGCGCACATCGGCCAGGCGCTGTCCCGCCGTCCTGGATGATCGTGTCCGATGTGGACTCAGTGTTCGCGGCTCGTGGCCGCGGCGGGGATGACGACGACGGGGCAGTGCGCGTGCCGCACGCATCGGGTGGCCACGCTGCCGACGAGGATTTCGGCGATCGGCCGGGAGCCGTGCGAGCCGACGACCAGCAGGTCGGCGTCCTTGGCCTCCTTGACCAGTTCGGTCGCGGGATCGCCGTCGGTGAGGGTTTCGCTCGCCTCCGGCGGGTTTTCCATGGTCCGCAGGGCGCCCCGCACGGTGCTGTGCAACAGATCGGCGTACTCCGGGGCCGGGCCGACCGGGCGGCGGCCGTGTGGCTGGATGGCGTAGGAGGTGCCGGGCAGCAGGTCGTCGCGTGCGCGCACGAGCACGGCACGGACCTCGTCGCGCTCCGGGACGGCTTCGCCCAGCGCCCAGCGCAGCGCGGCCTCGCTCTGCGGGGATCCGTCGACTCCGACGACGATCTTTCGCTTGGCGGACATGGGATTCCTCCTTCGAAGGACGATGTCGCCAGGGTGCGCGTGGCCGGGAACGCCCGGACAGAGCCGAAAGTCCTGCCGATGCGCCCTCGCGGAAAGGGACTTCGGGCTCTCGAAGCACCCGGCCGCGCGCCGAACACTCGGGGCGTGACCGGACCGAGTCAGGAGGAGAAGATGACAGCCGTCAAGGACCTCACCGAACTCCGGCTCGCGGACGACGTGTCCGCGGGCGGCAAGGGAGCCAACCTGGGGGAGATGACCGCCGCGGGGTTCCCGGTCCCCGGCGGTTTCGTGGTGCTGCGGGAGGGTTACCTGGCGGCGATGGAGGCGGGCGGCGTCCGGGCGGGGCTGGCCCGGCTGCACGAGCGGGCGCTCGCCGCGGCGGGTGACCCGGACGCGCTCGCCGCGAACTGCGGGGAGATGCAGGAGCTCATCCGCAAAGCGGCGCTGCCGGGGGAGCTGCGTGACGAGATCCTCGCCGCTTACGGCAGGATCGGCCGTGACGTGCGGGTGGCCGTGCGCTCGTCCGCCACCGGCGAGGACGGCGCCGACGCGTCGTTCGCGGGCATGAATGCCACCTATACCAACACAGTCGGCGAAGACGCCTTGCTGCGCCGCGTGGTGGACTGCTGGGCGTCGGCGTTCTCGCCCCGGGTGGTCGCCTATCGCGCGGAGCGCGGGTTCACCGCCGAGCCGGCGATCGCGGTGGTGGTGCAGCGCATGGTCGAGGCCGAGCGCGCCGGGGTGATCTTCACGGCCGACCCGCGCACCGCGGACCGGAAGCGGCTCGTCGTGGAGGCGGTGTTCGGGCAGGGCGAGACGCTGGTGAGCGGCGCGGTCGAACCCGACTCCTACGTGGTGGACAAGGAAGAGCTGCGCCTGACCGGGGTTCGGGTCGGGAACAAGAAGTACCAGATCGTGCGTGGCGAGACCGGCGACACCCGGGTCGAGCTGCCGGAGCCCGCCGCCCGGCGGCGGGTGCTGGAGGACGCGGCCGTCATCGAGCTGGCGCGGCTGGCGATCCGGGTGGAGGAGCACTACGGCCGCCCGCAGGACATGGAGTGGGTGATCGATCCCGGCCGCGAGATCTTCCTCGTGCAGACGCGGCCTATCACGACGCTCGCGCCGGCGTCGGCGGAAGGCGAGCAGCTCGTCCGCGGTCTCGCCGCTTCACCGGGCACGGCGGGCGGCGCGGTGCGGGTGCTGCGGTCGCCGGAGGAGGGCAAGCAGCTGCG
This sequence comes from Amycolatopsis acidicola, assembly GCF_007713735.2. Classification (GTDB taxonomy): domain Bacteria; phylum Actinomycetota; class Actinomycetes; order Mycobacteriales; family Pseudonocardiaceae; genus Amycolatopsis_E; species Amycolatopsis_E acidicola. The sequence continues at coordinate 38,872 of NZ_VMNW02000023.1, forward strand.
CGCGGGCGAGATCCTGGTCGCCCCGATGACGAATCCCGACTGGGTGCCCACGATCCGCCGCGCGGCCGCGCTCGTCACCGACGGCGGCGGGATGACCTGTCACGCCGCGATCGTGGCGCGCGAGCTGGGTGTGCCGTGCGTGGTGGGCACCGAGCACGCCACGACGGTGCTCAAGACGGGGCGTCTGGTCACGGTCGACGGCGGCGCGGGCGAAGTCCGTTCCGGGGCGCAGCCGGCACCGGCCCGCACGGAAACGCGGCGCCCGGTCATGCGGGTCGCCGACGCCGAGGCGCTCGGCACGCGGCTCTACGTCAACGTGGCCATGCCGGAACAAGCCGAGCACGCCGCCGCGCTGCCCGTGGACGGGGTGGGGCTGGTGCGCGCGGAGTTCATGCTGACCGAGGCGCTCGGCGGGCGGCATCCGCGCGACCTGCTCGCGCACGGCGAGGAAAAGTCCTTTGTGGACCGGATGGCGGAGTCGCTGCTGCGGATCACCCGGCCGTTCGCGCCCCGGCCCGTCGTCTACCGCGCGACGGATTTGCGCGGCAACGAGTTCCGCGGCCTGATCGGGGGCGCGGACTACGAGCTGCCGGAGGACAATCCGATGATCGGCTATCGTGGCTGCTACCGGTACGTCCGCCAGCCCGACCTGTTCGCGCTCGAGCTCGAGGTGCTGGCCCGGGTCCGTGAGCAGACCCCGAACCTGCACCTGATGCTGCCGTTCGTGCGGACGAAATGGGAACTGGAGGAGTGCCTGCGGCTGGTGGACGCGAGCCCGCTGGGGCGCCAGCGCGGGCTGCTCCGGTGGGTGATGGCCGAGGTGCCTTCGGTGCTGTACTGGCTGCCGGAGTACGCCGGTCTCGGTATCGACGGGGTGTCGATCGGCAGCAACGACCTCACGCAGCTGATCCTCGGCGTGGACCGCGACTCGGCCGAATGCGCCGAGCTGTTCGACGAATCGGACCCCGCCGTGCTCGACGCGATCGGCCGGATCATCGGCACCGCCCGTGATCTGGGCATCACGTCGTCGCTGTGCGGGCAGGCGCCGTCCAACCGGCCGGAGTTCGCCGAGCGGCTGGTGCGGCTGGGCATCACGTCGGTCTCGGTGGACCCGGACGCCGTGCCCGCCGCGCACCGGGTCATCGCGGCCGCCGAGCGCAGGCTGCTGCTCGATCAGGCGCGTGCCTGAAAGACCAGTGCCCGCAACAGATCGCGCCAGCTGATCACGCCGACGAGTTTGCCGGAGCCGAGCACCGGAACCCACCGCTGCCGGGACTCGAGCAGGAGCTCGGCGACGGCGGTCAGCTCGGCGTCCGGGCCCACTGCCGGGACCGGGCGCCGCATGACCTGCCGCACGGTGCGCGCGACGTCGCCCACCGTCACGCCACCCTCCGGTGTGGACTGTCCGCGCGGGCCGGGCACGAGCCGCGCGCGGACCACGTCGGCCTCGGTCACGACACCGGCCAGCTCGCCGGCCGCGCCGACGACCGGCAGCGACGTGAACCCGTGGCGCAGCATCAGCCCGGCGGCTTCCTCGATACCCGCGTCGGGAGTGAGCCCGAGTACCGGGCTGCTCATGATCTCGAATGCTCGCATGGCACCGAGGATGACCACCCGGCGGCCGCGCGCACAGGTGCCGCTCGGCCCGGCTGGGGAGGACGAAGGACCCTTCGCCGGGCGGGTGCGCGCGGGGGAGTCTCGGCAGCGAAACCGACAGGGAGGAAAGACCATGCGCGCCCGGGACATCATGAGCAGCCCCGCCGTCACCACCACGCCGGACACCGAGGTGGCCGTGGCGGAGAAAATCCTTGTGCAGCGCGGATTCACGGCGCTGCCGGTGATCGACGAGGACCGGCTGGCAGGGGTGGTGACCGAGGCGGACCTCCTCGCCGACCGGTTTCCGGAGCAGCCGCATCGTTCGCATGCCACGGTCGGGGAGGTCATGAACCCCGTGGCGCGCACGGTCGATATCGACACCGACGCCACGCGGATAGCGCGGCTGATGCTCGATACCCGCGTGCGCTGCCTGCCGGTGATGGATCGCGGCAAGGTGGCCGGTGTCGTCACCCGCCGGGATTTCCTGCGCGCGCTCGCCCGGCCCGATGCCAAGCTCGCCGAGGACGTCACCCGCCGCTTGTCGGTGTTCCCTCCCGCGGACCGGTGGATCGTCGACGTCGCGGACGGCGAAGCCACCATCATCGACCGGTACGCGAGCGAAAAGGACCACGAGGTCGCGGTCGTGCTCGCGGAAAGCGTGCCGGGCGTGATCCGGGCCCGGTGCTACGTAGGCGAAGTCGAGCATGAACGGAAACGGTCGTGAACCCGCCGGTCGTCGCCGGTGTCGACGGCGGCCCGGCGAGCGACGCCGTGCTCGCCGCGGCTTTCGGCGAAGCCAGGACGCGGAAAGCGCCGCTCGTCGTCGTGCACGTCGACGCCGCGCCGCACGGGATCCTGCGGATGCGCCGCGCGCTGGCGGGCTGGGAGGCGAGGTTCCCCGAGGTGACCGCGCACTGGATCGTGCAGCACGACCATCCCGGCAGGCACCTGCTCGACCAGGCCGCCGGGGCGCAGCTGCTGGTGACGGGACAGCGGGGACGACGGCCCGGCCGGACCGGCCGCGCCCTGCGGAAGAACTCCGGATGCCCGCTGCTGATCATCCCCGCGAAGGGGTCGAGCCATGCACGCGCGCGCGGGTGACTGGATCGCCATCGAGGGCCACACGACCGGCGTGGCCGGGCAACGCGGGCAGATCCTCGAAGTGCGGTCCGCCGATGGCTCGCCGCCGTTCCTCGTGCACTGGCTGTCCGACGGCCACACTTCGCTGTGTTTCCCCGGACCGGACGCCAGGGTGCTGACCCCGGCCGAGCTGGCCGAGGCCGACGAGCGGGCGCGTAAGCGGTTCGACGCGGTGCAGGACGAGCTGTCCGGCAACTCCCGATAGGAGAAAAGCCATGACCGACAAGGAAAGTCTGCGGGCCGCGCGGGAAGCGCGCGAGAGCGCCCAGGACCGCGTCTCGCCCTCGCACGGCACGGCGGAGCTGGCCGAGCGGAACATCCGGCGTTACCTGGCCGCGGAACAGCGCCGCAGCCAGGAAAAGCCCGGCGGCGAAACGGAAGACGAGTCAGTCGGCCGGTGACGGCGGCACCGGGATGCCGTGTCCCGATCGCCGGCCCAGCCGGAGATACGCCACCGGGCCGACGAAGTTGACGGCGATGATCAGCGCCCAGGCCGGTTTCGGGCCGCGCACGTCGTCGGCGGGCCGGCGCGAGAGGTCCCACCACGCGTCCGCGGCCAGCGCCAGCTGGACGGCGCCCGCACCGATGATGTTCGCCTTGGCCAGGCCGGAAAGTTCGGACCACTTCTTGTGCGTCATGGTTTTCCACCCTGCGCCGCGAACAGGCCGCGCCGAAGGGCCCAAGGTCGCCGCCCGCCGGGACCTGAGGCTCTGGAGCACTCCGCCGTGCGGGCAGAAGGTGTGGTGATGAACAGGATCGACTGGCCGCGCGACACGGCGCGGCGTCCGGTCCTCGCCGCGTGCGCCGGGCTGGTCGCGGTACTGGCGTACGCGGGCGCGGCCGCGCTGATCACCGGAGTGCTGGGGCTCGGGGCCGAGGTGACCGCGCGTCTTCCCTGGGGCAGTACGGTTTTCGCCGGGGTGGCGCTCGCGCTCGTCGTCGGCGTGCCGATGACGGTCGTCGCCTGCTTCGGCAGCCGCGGCAACGCGTACACCAGCGTCGCGGCGGTCGTCGCTGGCTCGATGCTCATCGGCTGGATCGCGGTCGAGATCGGCTTCGTGCGGACCTACAGCTGGCTGCAGCCGGTCTTCGCCTTCGCCGGGCTGCTCATCGCCCACGCCGGTCTCCGGCGGTTCAGGAGGACATCATGAAGACGACGCGGGTCCGGGACGTGATGACGTCCGAGGTCCATTCGGTACGGCGGACCACGCCGTTCAAGGCCGTGGCCGGGCTGCTGGCCGGTTACCGGATCAGCGCCATGCCGGTGGTCGACGACGAGCGCACCGTCGTCGGCGTCGTCTCCGAGGCGGACCTGATGCGCGAACAGGTCCCGCCGCGACGGTGGCGGCGCTCGCGCGAGCGCGACGCGCGTACCGCCGGGGAGCTGATGACGAGCCCGGCGATCACCGCGACCGCGGACACCACCGTCGCCGAGGCGGCCCGCCGGATGACGCGCGGGAACGTCAAACGGCTCCCCGTCGTCGACGCCTACGGCAAGCTGGTGGCGGTGGTCAGCCGGGCCGACCTGATCGCTCTTTTCGCGCGCCCGGACGAAGAACTGCGCGAGGAGATCGAACTCGAGGTGGTGGAGCGGGCGCTGTGCGTGCCGCGCGCGAGCATCTCGGTCTCGGTGACGGACGGGGTGGCGACCCTGTCGGGGAAGCTGGAACGCAAGAGCCTGGTGCCCATCGCCGAAACACTCGCCGCGCGCGTGCCCGGCGTCGTGGGGGTGGTCGGCGACCTCTCCTTCGACTTCGACGACAGCCGTGTCCGGGGCACCGAGCCGGCGAACGAAGGCGTCCTGCACGACGTGTGGCACCGGGAATGACACGGTCCCGGGAAGCGTGGCTGCTCGCTGCCGTGCTCCTCCTTCTGACGGCCGGTGCGATCGCGCGCCCCTTCGGCAGCATGCCCGCCGACGTGTTGTGGGCCGCCGCGGACCTGGTGGCCCTGGTCCCGGCGGTGTGGTGGGTCGTGGCCGACCTGAGGGCGGGCCGGTGGGGCGCGGACATCCTGGCGGTGCTCGCGCTGGCGAGCACGGTGGCGATCGGAGAGTTCCTGGCCGGGGCGATCATCGCGGCGATGGTGGCCACCGGGAAGCTGCTGGAAGCGGCGGCGGGCCGGCGCGCCCGCCGGGACCTGGCCGCGTTGCTCGACCGGGCGCCCCAGCGCGCGCACGTACGCCGTGCCGGGGAACCCGTGACCGTCGCGATCGGGCAAGTCGGCGCCGGCGACCGGGTCGTCGTGCGGCCCGGTGAGGTGGTTCCCGCGGACGGGACCTGTTTGGCGGACGGGCTTTTCGACGAATCCGCGCTCACCGGCGAAGCCGAACCCGTCGCGCGCGCGACCGGGGACGCGGTGCGCAGCGGCGTCGTCAACGCAGGCGCCGCCCTCGACCTGCTGGTCTCGGCGCGCGCGGACGCCAGCACGTATGCCGGGGTGGTGCGGCTGGCCGAACAGGCCGCGGCCGCTTCGGCTCCGGTCGCGAGGCTCGCCGATCGCGTCGCCGTCTGGTTCCTGCCGCTGTCGCTGTCGATCGCGGCGGCTGCCTGGCTGGTGACCGGCGAACCCGGGCGCGCGGTCGCCGTACTGGTGACCGCGACCCCGTGCCCGTTGCTGCTGGCGGTCCCGGTCGCGGTGACCGGCGGGCTCTCCCGCGCCTCGCGCGCGGGCGTGGTGGTCAAAGACGGTGGGGCGCTGGAACTTCTCGGCCGCGCGTCGCGCCTGGCCATCGACAAGACGGGCACGGTCACCGAAGGGCAGCCGGAAGTGGGTGCGGTCGTGGCGGCCCCGGGTGTCACCGCGAAGGAGGCGCTGGGCCTCGCGGCGGCGGTCGAGCAGTACTCGCCGCACGTGCTCGCCGCCGCGGTGGTCCGTGCGGCGCGACAGCGCGGAATTCCCTTGGCAGCGGCGGACTCGGTGACCGAGGAGCCAGGGTTCGGCGCGTGCGGCACGGTGGCCGGGGAACGGATCCAGGTGGGCAGGTTCGCGCCGGGCACCGCCCTGCCGTCGTGGGCGCGCGCCGCGGCCCGCCGCAGCCACCTGGACCTCGCGTCGCTGGTGTGGGTGCGCCGGCATGGTGAGCCGGTCGCCGCGCTGCTCGTCCGCGACCGGGTGCGCCCGGACGCGTCCCGGACGCTCCGCCGGTTGCGTGCCGCCGGCATCGACCGGGTCGTGCTGCTGACCGGTGACCGCGTCGACAACGCCACTGAGGTCGCCGGGCTGGTCGGGGTGGACGAGATCCAGGCGGGGGCCACCCCGGCGGACAAGATCGGGCGGGTCCGCGCCGAACGCCGGGACGGCGTTACCGTGATGGTCGGCGACGGCGTCAACGACGCGCCCGCGCTGGCGGCGGCCGACGTCGGGGTCGCGCTGGGATCGCGGGGGTCGACCGCGGCGGCACAGGCGGCCGACGCGGTGATCCTCGACGACCGGATCGCCCATCTCGCCGACGCGATGGAGATCGCCCGGCGCACGCGCCGGCTGGCGGTGCAGAGCGCCGGTGCCGGGACGGGGCTGTCTCTGCTCGCGATGGCCGTCGCGGCGTTCGGGCTGCTGGTCCCGGTGGCGGGCGCCGTGGTGCAGGAGGCCATCGACGTCGCCGTCATCCTCAACTCCCTGCGGATCCTGCGCGGCCGGAAGCCCGCGCGTGCCGCGGACCCGCTGCTGACCCGTTTCGCCCGGGAGCACACGGAACTGCTGCCGGTCCGGGCCGCCGTGCGGGACGCCGCGGACAGCCTCGCCGAAGGCACCGGGCCGCACGCGGACGCGGCCGTCGGGGCGGCCTACCGGCTCCTGGTGGGCCGCCTGCTGCCGCACGAGATGGCGGAAGAGCACCAGCTGTACCCCGTGCTCGACGAGGTGCTCGGCGGGCCCGAGACCACGGTGACGATGAGCCGCGGGCACGCCGAGATCGTCCGGCTGATCCGGCGGCTCGGTCGGCATCTCGCGGAGTCCCCGGCCGGGCTGGAGCCCGACCAGGTGGACGACGTGCGGGCCACGCTCTACGGGCTCGACGCGGTGTTGAACCTGCATTTCGCGCAGGAGGAAGAGGCCTACTTCTCGCTCGCCCCGCCTGCCAGGTGACGCAGGGCGCCGAGTTCCTGCTCGATCGTGCCGGACAGCAGGCCGGCTTTCGGGGCGGTGCCGACGTCCGCGGTGATCCCGAACGTCACCTTTCCCGCGTAGCTCAGGATCGCGATGCCGGTGCGCAGCCGGACGGCGATCGGCACGTACGGGTACAGGTCGACGACTTCGCGGCCCAGCAGGGAAAGCCGGTGCGCGGGGCCGGGGACGTTCGTGGTGACCGTGGTGATGGCGCGTTGCGGAAGTTTCGCGGCCGCGCGCAGCGCCCAGCCGACCGGCGGGAACGGGCCGTGCGCGGCGGTCGTCGTGACCGTGAGCCCGGCTTCCGCCTCCTTCTCCCGTTTCAGCGCGGTCAGCCGCCGGTGCACCGCGGTGAGCCGTTCGACCGGATCGGGCAGGTCCACCGGAAGGACCGGCAGCAGCAGCGAAATCTGATTGTCCATAGTGGACGAATCGCGCACGGAGACCGGGACCAGGCTGCGCACGGTGTCGGCGGCCGGGTCTTCGCCGCGGTCCAGCAGCACGGCTCGGAGCGCGCCGGTGACGGCGGCGAGTGCCACGTCGTTGAGGGTCACCCGGAAGTACCGGCTGATGGCGAGCAGGTCGGCGAGCGTGGTGTGCGCGAGCTCGTAGTGCCGCTGCCTGCCGACCGGGCCGGTGAGCGACGAAGACGCGGCGGGGACGAGCGCTGTCGCCAGTGCCGCCATCCCGCGCGCGGTGTCGGCGATCCGCCGGGCGAGCCTCTCCGGGGACAGCATCGTGCGCACCAGCACCGGTAGTTCGGTGAAGGGCCCGGTCACCAGCCGCCGCACCGCTGAGCCCAGCAACGTGAACGGGCCCGGTTCGTCTTCGGGCTGCCAGACGGGCGCCGGGGGAGCGGGCTCGACGCGGAAGAACAGCTCGTGCAGGGCGCTCGCGGACACGCCGTCGGCCAGAGAATGGTGGATCTTGGACACGAGCGCCCAGCGGCCCTCGGGCAGCCCTTCGACGACCCAGCACTGCCACAGCGGCCGGGAGCGGTCCATCCGCTCGCTCATGATGAGCCCGACCAGTTCGCACAAGGCGCCCTCGTCGCCCGGCGCGGGCAGCGCGATCCGCTCGAACTGCTTCGCCGGGTCGAAGCCGGGGTCGTCGGCCCATACCGGCGGCCCGAGGTCGAAGGGCACCCGCCGCATCCGCTGCCGGTAGCGGGGCACCTGCGGCAGCCGTGCCGCGTACTCGGTGACGAGTTCTTCCTGGGCTGGCACGGGTCCTTCGAGAACGGCGATCGAGGCGATCGCCAGCGAGGATTCCGGTTCGGCGTCCTCGATTTCGAGGAATGCCGCGTCCAGGGGACTGAGCGTGTCCATGATCGCTCCTCAGTGCGAAGGGGCCCTGTTCCCGAGCACGGCCGGGGATGGCCCGTGGTGATCGGTTTCGTACTCGTGCCCGAGCGCGTCGAGTACGGCGCCGCCGTCGACGGTTTCGCGGTGCATCAGCTGGCCGGCGAGCGTGTCGAGCGCCGGCCGGTGCTCCCCGAGCAACCGGACGGCCCGCTCTTCCGCGTCGCGGAGCAGGCGCGCCACCTCTTCGTCGATGAGGTGCTGTGTCTGTTCCGAGTAGGTCCGGGCGGGTTCCTTGCCGCCGGGCAGGAACTCCCCTTCGCCGCGCGGGTAGCCGATCGGGCCGAGTTCGGGGGACAGACCGAACTCGGTGACCATCTTGACCGCGAGATCGGTCGCGCCGGCCAGGTCGTTGGCCGCCCCGGTGGAACCCTGCCCGAACACGACGAGTTCGGCCGCGCGCCCGCCGAGGCGGACCGTGAGCTGGTCGGTGAGGTAGGCCTCGCTGTAGAGGTGGCGTTCGGCCTCGGGGAGCTGCTCGGTGGCGCCGAGAGCCATCCCGGCCGGCAGGATGGTCACCTTCGCGACGGGGTCGGCGTGCTCGCACAGCGCGGCCACGAGCGCGTGCCCGGATTCGTGCACCGCCACCGAATGGCGTTCCTCCGGCAGCAGGGCGTTGGAGGTTTCCCGGCGGCCGAGCAGGACCCGGTCGCGCGCCGCGGTCAGGTCGTCCGGGGTGAGGATGACGCGGTTGCCGCGGACGGCGTTGATGGCACCTTCGTTGACGAGGTTGGCCAGATCGGCACCGGAGAAACCGGGTGTGCCGCGGGCGAGCCGGTCCAGGTCCACGTCGGGCGCGAGGCGTTTGTTCCCGGCGTGCACGGCCAGGATCGCCGCCCGCTCGGCCTGGTTCGGCAGCGGGACGACGACCTGCCGGTCGAACCGGCCGGGCCGCAGCAGCGCCGCGTCGAGCGTTTCCGGGCGGTTCGTGGCGGCCAGGACGACGACGCCGCTGTCCTGGTCGAAACCGTCCATTTCGGACAGTAGCTGGTTGAGTGTCTGCTCACGCTCGTCGTGGCCGCCGACGCCGCTGACGCCCCGGCGGCTGCCCACGGCGTCGATCTCGTCGATGAAGATGATGGAGGGGGCGCGGTCGCGGGCGCCGGTGAACAGGTCCCGGACCCGGGACGCGCCGACGCCGACGAACATCTCCACGAAGGCGGAGCCGGTGACCGAGAGGAACGGCACTTCGGCCTCCCCGGCCACCGCGCGCGCCAGCAGCGTTTTCCCGGTGCCCGGCGGGCCGACCATGATGACGCCGCGCGGGCCTTTCGCCCCGGCGGCGGCGTACCGCGCCGGGTCGCGCAGGAAGTCGACGATCTCGCTGACCTCCTGCTTGACGCCCTCGTATCCGGCGACGTCGGCGAACCGGGTGGTCGGCCGCTCGGCCTCGATGATCTTCGCCTTGGCACGGCCGAATCCGCCGAGCCCGCCCGCGAGTGAGCGTTGCGCGCTCCGCCCGCTCCAGGCGAGCAGCCCGGCGAACAGCAGGAACCCGCCGACCACCAGGACGATGGTGGTCCAGTTGGTGCCGGATGACGAGATCGTGCCGGTGATCACCACGTTGCGCGCCTGCAGCCGCTGCGCCAGCTGGGTGTCCCCGAGCGCCGTCGGCAGCTGGCTGGTGAACGCCGAGCCGTCGGCGAACGTGCCGTCCACCGCGCCCTTGTCGCCGATCTGCACGGTCTTCACCTGCCCGGAGTCCACTTTGGACAGGAAGTCGGTGTAGGACAGGGATTTCGTGGCTGGCGTGTTCATCAGGATGCTGGGCAGGAACAGCAGGCTCAGCGCCAGCAGCCCGGCGGCCGGCAGCAGCCAGGCCCGCCAGGCCGGCGGCTTCGGCGGGTCGGGTTTGCGCACCGGGTCCGGTGGGGGCCCCGGTTTCGCCGTTCGCGACATGCTGCGTCCCTTCCCGGGCGCTTCACGCCTGGTGTTCCACCGGCTCGCCGAGGGGCTTGAGGACGTCGGCGAGGTCGCGGCGTGGGGTGGCGGGGAGCGGGTCGGCGTTGATCGGCGCCCACCCGATCCGCAGCACCATCTGCGGGTAGCTGCCGCCGATCACCTTGTCCCGCACCACTTCCCAGGTGTCGCCGATCTCCAGCGGCTCGGTGAGCGGGCAGCTGGCGAGCCCGAGCGCGGTCGCGGTCAGCAGCACCGCGCTGGTGGCTTCGCCGGCCCGCAGCCGGGAGAGCCGGTCGTCGGAGGTGGTGCCCAGGACGAGCAGCACGTTCTCGTCGTCCTCACCCGACGCGCCCGGGGGCTGGCGGAGGGCGGGATCGGCGAACGGCCTGCCGGGTAGCGCGCCGGGTGTGTCGTCCGGCGCCGGGGTGTTCGCGCTCGGCACGCCGTCGGGCGCGGCGTGCCTGCCGCTCCACGCGGCCAGTTCCACCCGATACGCCGGATCGTCGGCATGTCGTTGCGCGGCCTCGAAAATCGCCCGTGCGAGGTGGTAGCGGGTGGCGTCCTCGGCGACACGCAGGAGCGTTCCTTCGCGCGCGGCGCGTTCGGACATCAGCTGCAGGGAACCGTCCGGCACGGGCCATGAACTGTGCCGCCGGCGGTCGGTGCGGCGCCGGGGGATCGCGGCGGCCAGCGAGATTTCCTCCTGCCCCGGCTCGTGCCGGTGCAGTTCGATCGCCGCCAGGTGTTCGGGTTCGGCGGGGTTGGGCAGCCGGTGCACCTCGGCACGCCAGCCCAGCACCCCGAACCCGATCCGCAGGTGGTGCAGCGCCGCGCCGCAGCTGATCAGCAGGTCCCGGCCCTGCGGATCGGTTTCGGCCAGCCGCAGGCCCGGGTCCGCGTAGAGGTGCAAGGTGCGTTCGCCCACCCGCCATTGCCAGGGCTGAGTGTTGTGGATCGACGGGGCACGCGCGGCGAGCGCGACGGCGGCCTGCACGGTGAAATCGTCGGGAAGTCCGCGGTCCATGACGAAACCTGCCTCGGGAACGGGAATCGGCCTACCGCTTCAAACTCGCACCGGGGCGGGGTCCCGAGCAGAGCCGGAATGCCCCGGCGCCAGGGACTTTCGGTCCTCCCCACTGCCTGCGCACCTGGGACGAACGCCTCTAGGAACACGGCCCCGGCGGGCGAGATTCTGCTTCGGAAATACGCCGAGGAGGGACCGTGATGGACTGGATCGGCCGCCGGCTCCGGTGGCTCACGTCGTTCGGGAACCCGCTGACCGGCCGCTGGGACCGGTTCGAGATGGGGTTGGTCATCGTCGCCGTGGCGCTGGCGTTGGGTATGGTGCCGGTCGCGCTGTCGATCGGATCGGCCGTGCGGGCCCAGACCGCCGCGCAGGCCGCGGAGGAACAGGCGAGCCGGGTGCCCTCGACCGCCGTCCTGCTCACCGACGTGCCGCAGGCCGACACCTCGCCCGCGACCCGGGTGCATACGGCGGAAGCCACCTGGCAGCTCCCGGACGGGCAGTCGCGGACGGGCCGGGTCAGCGCCGACGCCGGCACCCGCGCGGGCACCCGGGTCCCGATCTGGCTCGACCGGGCCGGGAACGCGGTCGCCCGCCCGCGGAGCACCGGCGACGCGCTCGGCACCGGGATCGGGGTCGGGATGTACTCCTGGGTGGCGTCGGTGGCTCTGCTGATCGTGCTCTGCTGGGTGGCCCGGATGCTGCTGAACCGACGCCGCCACGCGGATCTCGCCCGCGAATGGGCCACGTTCAGCCGTGACCTGAAGCGGTTCTGACGATGGATTCCCGCAGCGTCGGGGCGTTGGTGGTGGGTGTCGACGGCTCGGCGTCGGCGCTGGCGGCGGTCCGCTGGGCGGCGGCCGAGGCGGTGCGCTGGGGCCTGCGGGTGCGGCTGGTGCACGTGGCCGAACCGGTGCCCGCGGTCGCCGGCGACCCCGCCGAGGAGAGCGCCGGCCGGCGTGCCCGCGGCGAGCAGTGGCTGAACACCGCGAGCAGTGTCGCGTCGAGGACGGCGGCGGAGGTGGAAACCGTGCTGTACGAGGGAAACCGGCGGGACATCCTCGTGGAGGAGGCCGGCTGGGCGGCCGAACTGGTGCTCGGGTCACGGGGCAGGGGCGGCCTCGGACGGCTGACCGGCGCGTCGGCCGGACTCGCGGTGGCCACGCACGGGGGCTGCCCGGTCGTCATCGTGCGCGGGCCGGCGCGCGAGAGTGGCCACGTCGTCGCCGGAGTGGACGACGGGCCGGAGACCACGGCGGTGCTGCGGTTCGCTTTTCACCAGGCCCTGCGCTCCGGCACGGGCGTCACGGCGCTGCACTCCTGGCGGATCGCCGGCCACGGCGGCTCCGTCCAGGCCCAGTACCACGCGGAAAAGGCGTTGCGCGAAAGGGTTTCCGCGGTGGCGGCCGAGTTCGGCGGAATCGAACCGGAATGCCTCGTGGTGCGCGGCAAGCCGGAGGAAACCCTGCTCGAATTCGGCAGGCACGCCCGGTTGATCGTCGTCGGCACCCGCGGGCACGGTGGGCTCACGGGTTTGTTCCTGGGCTCGGTGAGCCAGTCCGTGGCCGGGCACGGCACCGCGCCCGTGGCCGTCATCCGCTCCTCAGGGACGGTGCGATGGTGGGCGCGGCTCGTGAACGCCGGGTCAGGGCACTAGCACCGCCGCGCCGTGCACGCGGTCGGCGGCCAGGTCGTCGAGCGCCCGGTCGGCTTCGTCCAGCGGGTACGGCGTGGTGACCACGTGCAACCGGTGCCGGGCGGCGAAGTCAAGGAAATCCCTTGCGTCGCCCCGGGTATTGGCGGTGACACTGCGCAGCTGCTTCTCCTGGAACAGGTGCCGCCGGTAGTTCAGGCCGGGGATGTCCGAAAGGTGGATGCCCGCCACGGCCAGTGTCCCGCCGCGATCCAGCGCTTCCAGCGCGGGCGGCACCAGCTCTCCGGCCGGCGCGAACAGAATCGCCGAATCCAGTGGTTCCGGGGGAACGCCGGCGGCGCCGCCGGTGGAAGCCGCGCCCAGTTCGAGTGCCAGCCGCCGGGCCCGCTCGTCCCGGGTGAGCACATGCACCGTCGCGCCTTCGGCAAGCGCGACCTGCATCGCGAGATGAGCGCTGGCCCCGAAACCGTAGATGCCGAGCCGCCCGCGCGCCGGCAGCCACGCCCGGCGCAACGCGCGATAGCCGATGATTCCCGCGCACAGCAAGGGAGCCAGCTCGGCGTCGGAGTAGCCATCGGGCAGCCGATGCGCGTACGCGGCGGGGACCGTGGCGTATTCGGCGTAGCCACCGTCGGCGTCCCAGCCGGTGAACTCCGGCGCGACGCACAGGTTTTCCGAGCCCTGACGGCAGTACCGGCAAACCCCGCAGGTGTGCCGCAGCCACGCGATGCCCACCCGGTCGCCTTCGCGGAAGTCCAGGACCTCCGCCCCGGTGGCGACGACCCGGCCGGCGACTTCGTGCCCTGGCACGACATCGGGCCGGTGCACGGGCAGATCCCCCTCGACCACGTGCAGGTCGGTGCGGCAGACCCCGCACACCAGGACCCGCACCAGCAGCTCGTCGGGCCCGGGCCGGGGCACGGCTTCCCTGGCCTGCTCGAACTTTCGTGCTTGACGAGTGCCGGGGGAGTGCACCCGCCAGGCACGCATGGTCTCCGCCACGGGGCTTGTCATCACGTCCTCCCAAGGGTTCCGGCTTCAGCGTCGCGGGACCGGGGCCCCGCATACAGGGCCGAAGGACCCCCGCGTGAGTGTCCGCCGGACCTACCGGGCCGTCCTCGCGCGTCACCACGCTGGGCGTTCCGACCTCGAACGAGGAGGGCGCGGGCATGTCTTGGTCCAGCGCGGAAAGAGCGGTGCTCACGCGCGCCGTCGGCGAAGCACCCTCAGTGCACAACCTTGTTCCCTGGACCGCGGAGATCCGCGCGGCCGGCGCCGACCTGTACGACCACGCCGGGGCGAGGCGGCGGCGCCACGACCCCGCCGGACGGGACCGGGTGATCTCGGGCGGCGCGGCGTTGACGAACCTCGAGCTTGCGCTGCGCGCGCTCGGCTGGGCGCCGGAAACAGTGCTGCTGCCGGACGCCGGGCGCCTGGATCTGCTCGCCCGCGTCACGTCGCCGCACCGGCACGAGGCGACCCCCGAGGAGGTCCGCCACTACTCGGCGATCTACCGCCGCCACAGCTACCGTTCGCCGTTCGCCGTCCGCGCCATCGACGAACAGGAGCGGCGGCGACTCGCGGCCGTCAGCGATGGCGCCATGGGCAGGATCCTCGACCCGGCCGCCGAATCCGCCCCGCTGGCCGAATTCCTTTCCCACGCCGGGCAGGCCCCGCGCGACGACGTGGCGTATCGGCGGGAACTGCGTGCGTGGTCGTCGCCGTTCGGTGAGCCGCACGGGAACTCCGCGTTGCCGTGGGCGCACCTGCCGGACACCGCGACGCTGGCCAAGCGGCTGGCGGCCGAAGCGCTCGTGCTGGTGCTGACGCCGGATGACACGCGCCGCGACCATCTTCTCGCCGGGCACGTCATGGAACAGATCTGGCTGGCCGCGGTCGCACGGGGCCTGGCGGGCTCGGTGCTCACCCGGCCCTTGCGGCTGCACCAGGTGCGCGCCGGGCTGGCCGCGGAGCTCGGCCTGGCCGGTTTCCCGCAACTCATCCTGCGGTTCGGTTACCCGGTCACGGGCCCAAGGTCCTGAGCCGAAGGGACTTGAAACCCTGCTGTGCGCCCGGGTTCCGGCGTTGTGCTGGAGGCGCCAGTGAAAACGAGGCGGAAGGAAGGCACCGATGCCCACACGGATCCCGCGGACCACCCTGCTCCCGGACGTCTTCCGGTTGCTGGAGGAGGAGTTCGGCGACCGGCATCCCATCCGGGTGGAGCACTACCTCGACGACGGCGCGTACGTTGTCCGGGCCGAGCTGCCGGGGATGGACCCCGAACACGACATCCACGTCACGGTCGAGCGCGGTGAGCTGAACCTGCGCGCCGAGCGGAAGTTCACCCGGCACGACCACGAACACACCGAGTTCGCCTACGGGGGATTCGCGCGGAGCGTGCGGCTGCCCGAGAGCGCGGACGTCACGCACGTCAAGGCCGCCTACGACGCGGGCGTCCTCGAGGTGCGTATTCCGGTGCGCGAGAAGGGAAAGCCGCACGAGATCCCGGTTAAGGCCGGTTCGTGAACGACGCGGGGCGTGCCGGTGGCCGCCGGCACGCCCCGTCCCTCGTGAGACGAAGGAGAAGACGATGGTGACCCGAGTGGCGATCAACGGGCTCGGCCGGATCGGGCGTGACGTCCTGCGCGGCGCGCTCGCCCGGCCCGGAAGCCCGATCGAGGTGGTGGCCGTCAACGACGTGGTCCCGCCCGCGGCGATGGCGCACCTGCTCGAATTCGACTCCACCTACGGCAGGCTCGCCTCGCCGGTGCACGCGCACGGTTCGGTGCTCTCCGTGGACGGCAAGGACATCCACGTCACCGACGTGGGCACGCCCGCCGGGCTGCCGTGGCGCGAGTTCGACGTGGACATCGTGATCGAGGCCAGCGGCAAGTTCCGGACCAGGGACGAGGCCGCCGGCCACCTCGAGGCCGGCGCGCGGAAGGTGATCATCACCGCGCCGGGCAAGGACGTGGACGCGACGATCGTGCTGGGCATCAACGACGAGAGCTACGACACGCGGTGGCACCACGTGGTTTCCAACGCGTCGTGCACCACCAACTGCGTCGCCCCGATGGCGATGGTGCTGCACCGCGCGTTCGGCGTGCGGCGCGGGCTGATGACCACGATCCACAGCTACACCAACGATCAGTCCCTTTTGGACGGTCCGCACCAGGACCCGCGGCGTGCCCGGTCCGCCGCGGTCAACCTGATCCCGACGAGTACCGGCGCGGCGCGGGCACTGGGCGAGGTGCTGCCCGAACTGGCCGGGCGCCTGGACGGCGTCGCCGTGCGGGTACCGGTGGAGGACGGCTCGCTGACCGACCTCACCGTCGAACTGGACGAGGAGGTCACCGCGGGCCAGGTGAACCACGCGTTCGCGGAAGCCGCGAACGGCTCGCTGAAAGGGATTCTCCGCTACACCGAACGGCCGATCGTCTCCCGTGACGTCATCGGTGACCCGGCGTCGTGCGTGTTCGACTCGGGCCTGACCAAGGCCGAGGCCAACCTGGTGAAGGTGTTCGGCTGGTACGACAACGAATGGGGCTACGCGCAGCGCACTCTCGACCTGGCGGAGCTGATCGCGGGCGCGCTGCCCGGCTGAGGAGTCCACAGTGGCCGGTGGGCACCGGAAGAGGTGAAGGACCATGACGACGAGGGTGCAGCCGCCGATGAGCCCGCGAGGGCGCCGCCGGCGCTGGATCGCGGCAGGAGTGGCCGTGGTGGTGGTCGCCGCCGCGGTCGTGGCCATCGTGTTCTGGCGCACGAGCGGCGGCTCCGGTGGCGGGACCGCGGGGCCCTCGGCGACATCGGTGACCACACCGGCGCCCTCAGCGCCCGCTTCGACGGTGACCGCCGCGCCCGCCGTACCTCCGGCCACCAGCGGATCCGTGCCGGGGTTCGCCTACGAACCGTTGTGGCCCTTCGCAGGCACCGCGGAAGCCGTGGCTTGGCAGGCGGAGTACCGCAGCGGGGGACACCAGCCGTGGCATCTCGACGCCGCGCTCACCGCGCAGTCGTTCACGCAGGACTTTCTGGGCTACGGCGGGGTCGACCTGGTCACGCGGCAGAGCGTGCAAGGGCGCGAAGCCTGGGTCGGCGTCGGGTACCGGGCGCCCAACGGGGCGGCGGCCACCGCGGCCGTCCTCCACCTGGCGAAGCTCGGCCCTGGCGTGGATGCGCCGTGGGAAGTCGTGGGCACGCGCGATTCCGTCCTGACCATCACGCGACCCGGCTACGGGGCGAAGGTGACGTCGCCCGTGACGGTGGGCGGGCGGATCACCGGTGTCGACGAGAACCTCGTCGTGCGGATCCGTGACCTCGCGAGCGGCCTGGTGGGGCAGGCGCCCGGCGTCCCGGCGGGTGGCGAGAACACGCCCTGGTCGGTCTCCGTGCCGTTCACCGCGCCCGCCCCTGGCGTGCTGACGATCGCCGTCGCCACCGGCGGGCACGTGACCGATGTCGAACGGTTCGCGGTCACCGGGGCCGTGGCCGGCTGAAGGTGGCACGGACCGGCACGGCCGAAGGTCCCGCGGTCTCGGGTCCAACAGCCCCAGACCGCGGGCGCCGGATTCTTTTAGCGTCACGGAAGAGGTGAGGGTGATGACATTCATCTGGCTGATCGTCTGGCTGGCCTACGGGACCCCGGACGTCGCGGCCTGGGGCCCGTGGAACGACTGGGGCGTGGCCCTGTTCGTGTGCCTGGCGCTCGACCTGATCGGCGCGCTCAGCGCCCGTGGCCGGATGACGGTCAAGCGATGACGGCTCGCACCGGTCACCCGTGAGTGAAGGGAACCCCGGCCATGCACGAAAAACGCTGGCACGTCGACATTTTCCTCGACGAGAACGACAACCGCACCCACGCCGAGGCGCGGCTGCGCAACCCTGACGAGACCGGGTTCACCGGCACGGGATACGCGCGGCGCAACCCGCGCGACCCCGGCGTGCCGGAGATCGGTGACGAGCTCGCCGTCTCCAGGGCGCTGGCCGATCTCGCGCACCGGTTGCTCGACGCGACCGCCGCCGACATCGAGGCGGTCACGCACAAGTCCGCGCACCTCGGGCACTGAAGGGACGGCATAGCGGTGATCCGCGCCCGCGCCGAGCGGTATTCCGCCACCGCGGTGCCCCTGAACGCGGCGGAAGCCTGCCATGCGGCGTCGGCGGAGGAGGTCGCGACGTGGCTCGGTACGGACTCCGCCACGGGACTGACCGCCGTGGAAGCGGATCGGCGCGCCCGTCTGCACGGCCCGAACGCCTTGCCGGATGAACCCGGGCCAGGTGCGTTTTCCCTGCTGCTGAAGCAAATCCGCGACCCGCTGGTCGCCGTGCTGCTCGCCGGGGTGATCGTGCTCAACGCGGTGATCGGTTACGTCCAGGAATCGCGCGCGCGGCAGGCCCTCGACGCGCTGGCCCGCATGGTGCACACCCAGGCGACGGTCGTGCGCGAGGGCATCGGCCTGCGGATCGCGGCGGAAGCGCTGGTGCCCGGGGACGTGGTGGAACTGACGGCGGGGAACCAGGTTCCGGCGGATCTGCGCCTGCTGGGGGCGCAGCTGCTGGAAACCGACGAATCGGCGCTGACCGGGGAGTCGGTCCCGGTGGCCAAGACGACCGGCCCGCTGCCGGAGCGGACACCGCTCGCGGACCGCGTGAACATGGCCTACTCGGGCACGATGGTCACCCGGGGCACCGGCCGCGCGCTGGTGACCGCCACCGGCGCCGGGACCCAGCTGGGTGCGATCCAGCGGCTGGTCGCCACGAGCGGCACCGTGGCGACCCCACTGACGCGGAAGCTGGCCGGGTTCTCGAAACAGCTGAGCACGGGCATCGTCGCCGTCGCGGCGCTGGCGTTCGCGGTGGGACTGCTGCGGAGGTCACCCGTGCCGGAGATGTCCACCGCGGCGGTCGCGCTCGCGGTGGGCGCAATCCCGGAAGGGCTGCCCGCCGCGGTGTCGATCGTCCTGGCCATCGGCGTGGTGCGGATGTCGCGGAGGCGCTCGGTGGTGCGCAACCTGCCCGCCGTCGAAACATTGCCGGATCGGTCGGCCAGTTCGGCGGTGTGCGCCGGTGTCAGCGGCGCGATGAGGACCTCGCGCCCGTCCCGCGGCACGACCGTGCGGCGCCGGTCTTCCGGCGGCGTGACCGGGCCGGAATCTCCCATCGCGGCAGCATTTCGCGGCCCGGTGCCCGGAGTAAGGGACCTTGGGCTTGCGGAGCGGGTTCTTTCGCCCTTGTGCGCCCCGCGCCCGGCGAGCTTCACTCCGGTCACGGAAAACGCTGGGCGGGAAAGGAGATGATCGGCGATGACCGAGCAGAAACCTTCAGCCGGAACCGATCCGCGCGCCGAGGCGATCGAGCGGTTGAAGAAGAGACGCGACTTCGTCACGCACGTGCTGGTGTACCTGCTGATGAACGGGTTCCTCGTGCTCATCTGGCTCCTCGTGACGAGCCCCGGTTTCTTCTGGCCGGTCTTCTCGATCGGGTTCTGGGGAATCGGGCTGGTGCTGCACGCCTGGGACACCTTCGGCCCGGCCCGGTTCAGCGAGAAACAAATCCGGCGCGAAATGGGCCGCCGTCCGTGACCCGCCGGGCGAGTCACCCGGTTGCGACCAGGGCGGGGCCACGCTCCGACAAGGGGTCACCGGCCGCGTCCGCTTTCCTCTGCGCGATCGGGATTCCTTGTGAGAGCGGGGGATCCCCGATCACGGTGGTCCGGATCCGTCACTGAACTCCGGGAAACGACATGGCGGAAACGATGCGGGCGCAGGACAGCCTCTGGCTGAACCTGGACGCGCCCGAAAACAGGCTGATCGTCACCTCGGTGCTGTGGACCGAACGGCCGGTCGACGTCGCCCGGCTGCGGGAGGTGGTCGCGGACCGGCTGCTGGCCCGCTTCCCCGTGTACCTGCGCCGGCCGGTGCGCGGCAGGCTCCCCGGGGTTGCCGCGCAGATGGGAGGACGATCCCGAGTTCCGCCTCGACCGGCATCTGCTCGTGCGTGAGCTGCCACGGCCGGGCGACGCGAAGGGGCTGCAGGACTTCGTCGCCGCCGAGCGCGGGCGCGAACTCGATCCGCGGCACCCGTTGTGGTCGATCACCCTGCTGCGCGGGTACGGGCGGGGCGACGCGCTGGTGATGCGCTCGCACCACGCGATGGCGGACGGGATCCGGCTCACCCAGGTGCTGTTCAGCCTGCTGGACCCGCTCGAAGGCGCCGGGCCCGAGCCCGGCGCCCTGGTCGGCGGCTGGGTTCCGCACCACGTACGCAACCGGCATCCCGTGGCCGGGCTCGGCAGCACTGTCCTGCGAGCCGTGGACACGGCAGGCGAGCGGCTGAACACCTTGGCGGGCAAGGCAGGGCCGTTCGCCGAAGCCGCCGTGGCGGTCCCCGCCGCCGCGGGAGCAGTGGTGACCGGGGCCGCGGCGGGCGCACTGGCCGTGCTCGAACCCGCGCTGCCACCCTCGGCACGGCGGGCCGCCGGCCGTGTGGCAACGGCCGGGATGACGGTGGGCCGCAGCGTGGGCGGGCTCGCGAAGCTGTTCGGCCCGCGCGGCGGCGGGGCAGGGTGGGCCGGCGAGCCCGGGCGGGAAAAGACGGTCTGCTGGGGAGAACCGATGCCGCTGGACACGATCACCGCCATCGGGCGGCAGACCGGCGCTACGGTCAACGACGTGTGCACCGCGCTGGTGGCCGGGGCGTTCGACCGGTACGAAGCCGGCGGCGGGCGCCGCGACATGGTGTGGATGGTGCCGGTCAGCCTCCGCCGGTTCGACGCGGACCTGCCCGCGAAGCTCGGCAACCACTTCTCGCTCGTCCTGCTGCGGATGCCGCTGGGGCGCGCCGCTTTTCCCGAGCGGGTCGCCGAGGTGAACCGCCGGATCGCGCGGATCAGGGATTCCTGGGAGCCGGTGGTCAACCTGGTGCTGCAGGCGGTGGTCAGTCAGAGCCCGCCACCGGTGAGCACGGTGCTGGCCCGCCACTTCACCGACCGGGCCGCTGGTGTGCTGACCAACGTGCCCGGCCCGCGTGAGCGGATGGCGCTGGCGGGCGCGGAAGTCGGCGGGGTGGTCGGCTGGGCGCCTTGTGGCGGGCGGCAGGCCGTCACCGTGTGCGTGTTCAGCTACGCGGGGAAGGTGTACTTCGGGTTCGGGACCGACCGCAAGCTGATCCCGGACCCGGAGCGTCTCGTGGACGCGCTCGGCGCCGAACTGCGGGCTGCCGAAACGACCGTTTCCCCACTGGACGGTTGAAGGTCAGCGACGCTGGAGCTCCTCCAGGGTCCGGAGATCACGCCGGTAGGTCTCCTCGTCGATCTCGCCGCGGGCGAACCGCTCGGCCAGCATCTGTTCCGGCGCCGGGGGTGCCTCCTCGAAACTCCTGCCGGACGGCCTCCGGCCGAGCACGCGGACCAGGACGACGATCGCCGCCACGACCAGCCCCCAGAACACCAGGTTGCCGATGGTCGTGAGCGCGACGCCCCAGCCGTTCATGCCGTTGCCGTACCAGTACATCATCGTGGGCTCCTTTCCCCGGAGACCGCCAGCCTGGTGCCCGGGGACGGCGTCGGCGACGGGCCAAGGTCACGAGGAGCCGGGTACAACGACCCGGCCCGCTTCGTACGCTCGGCGCGCCGCTCACGGAACGTGGCTTGAGATCGGGCCGCCGTGCGGCCAGACTGGCCCCGCTCACGGATCGCTCGCCGAGGAGGGTGCCGGATGGGGTCATCGATCGCGCGGAACGCCGAACGGCTCCTGTACCGGCTGCTGGGCGTCAGCGGCACGCGCACCGGCTACACGCGCACGCCCGTCCGGATCCCGATGCGCGACGGAGTCGAGCTCGGGGCGGACCTGTACCGCCCGGCCGGTGACCCGGCCGGCACCCTGCTCGTCCGCGGCCCGTATGGCCGGGGCCTGGCGTTTTCCCTGTTGCTGGCGCGAATCCACGCGGCGCGCGGGTATCAGGTGCTGTTCGTCAGCAGCCGCGGCACGGCCGATTCCGCCGGTGAGTTCGACCCGATGCGCGACGAGGTTTCCGACGGGCACGACGTGGTGGGCTGGATGCGCGAGCAGCCCTGGTTCACCGGTTCGTTCGGCACGCTCGGCCTTTCGTACCTCGGCTTCACGCAGTGGGCGCTGCTGGCCGATCCGCCGCCCGAGCTGCGCGCCGCCGTGATTTCGGTGGGGCCGCACGATTTCAGCCGGCACACGTGGGGGACCGGCGCGTTCAACCTCGACCTCCTCTCGTGGAGCGACATGATCGTCCGCCAGCGGGACGAACAGGGCCCGCTGGCCTTGCTGCGACAGGGAAAAGCGCGCCGCGAGGTGCGCGAGCTGATGGACCGGCTGCCGCTGGCCGACGCCGCCGACGAGCGGTTCGCCGGGCGCGCCCCGTGGTTCCGTTACCGGGCAACGCATCCCGATCTCACCGACCCGTACTGGGCGCCGATGCAGCTGGACGCGGCGCTTGACCGGGCGTCGGTGCCGGTGCTGCTGATCGGCGGCTGGCAGGACATTTTCCTGACCCAGACCGTGGAGCAATACGAACGGCTGCGCGGACGCGGCGGCGACGTCGCGCTGTGCGTCGGCCCGTGGACGCACGTCGAGGTCATGTCGAAGGGCGCGCGCACCACCACGGCCCAGACGCTGGACTGGTTCGACCAGAAGCTCGCGGGCCGTCCTGGTCACCGGGCCGCGCCCGTGCGGATCTTCGTCACCGGGGCCCGCGAGTGGCGTGATCTGCCTGCCTGGCCCCCGGAAGCCACCGACGAGATCCTGCATCTGAACCCGGGCGGTTTCCTCTACGGCACGGCCGCGGATGCCGGGACAGCCGCGTTCACCTTCGACCCGGCCGTCCCGACGCCGACCGTCGGCGGCCCGCTGCTGGCGGGCGGCGGCGTGGTCGACGACAGCGAGCTGGCCGCCCGCCCCGACGTGCTCGCGTTCACCGGCCGCGCGCTGAACTTCGATCTGGAGGTGATCGGCGCGCCCGAGGTCGAACTGGTCCACTCCACGGACAACCCACACGCCGATCTGTTCGTCCGCCTCAGCGAAGTCGACGACAACGGCCGCTCGCGCAACGTCACGGAGGCCTACGTCCGGCTCGATCCCGCACGCGAGCCCGGACCGGTGCGGCTGACCCTGCGGCCCACCGCGCACCGGTTCCGTGCCGGGCACCGGATCCGGCTGCTGATCGCCGGGGCGTCGCATCCGCAGTTCGCCCGCAACCTCGGGACGGACGAGAACCCCGGAACCGGCGCCGAGTCGAAGCCCGCGACCCACACCGTCCACCACGTCGGCAGCTCACTCCGGCTCCCGGTGACCCGTCACTGACCACAGTGGACACTCGTCGGTCCGGAGTGGACAGACGCGTGGTGTTCCGGGAAAGTCCGTTACGTGCCTTTGCTTTCGCACTGTCCGGGGCAGGTGGTCGCGGGCCCCGGGCGTGGCTATAGTGAGCCTTCGATCATGGTGCGGTTCGCGTGCGGCGGAATCGTGCCCGGGGGGACCACCGCGGGGAAGGTGCGCGACCGATGAGCATGATGTTGCCCGATGCGCTGGCGTGGGTGCTGGACATGGTCGGGATCGACTGGCCGAACATCGACGAGGACCAGCTCCGCGAGGCGGCCGACGAGTTCCGGCAGATCGCCGGGGAGCTCGACGGGCACGCCGGCGAGGCGAAGGACGCGGTCGCCCAGCTGCTCGGCGCGAACTCGGCCGACGGTCTGGACCTCTTCGGCGAGCTGTGGGACAAGCTGGCCAACGGGCATCTGCCGCAGTTCGCGGAGGCGATGAAACTGCTGGCCGACGCGCTCGACGCCGGGGCGGGCCTCGTGCTCGCGCTGAAGATCGGGGCCATCGCGCAGCTGGCGATCCTGGCCGCGGAGATCATCGCCGACCAGGCCGCCGCGCCGTTCACCTTCGGCGCCTCGGAGGCGGCCATCCCGGTCGAGGTCGCGGCCACCAGGGCGATCATGAAGGGCCTGGTCGACACCGCGGTCGACGCGGTGGAGCAGCAGCTGGTCAACGCCGTCGAGGGGCCGGTGTTCGCCGCGCTGGGCAGCGCCGGGGAGGAGCTGGCAGGCCAGCTCCTCGGTGACACGGCGGGCGGTGACGGCGTGGATCTCGGCAAGGCGGCCGCCGCCGGGGGAGACGGGTTCAAGGAAGGCGTCGGCGAGAGCAAGGCGAGCCTGACGTCCTCGCACAGCGGCTGATCGTCCGAATCGAGGAGGACCGTATGCCCGGCAAGGGTTTCCACCTGAACACCCCGGATCTGCGCTCGGCGGGGTCGTCGCTGAACTCGTTCTCCGAGCGGCTGAAGGGGCACAACTCCCGGCTGGAGAGCGTCGGCGGCAAGGTGTCGGCGAACGGGCGCCGGGACAAGTCCGGGGTCGGGTCCAAGATCAGCGGTTTCGCCGACAAGGCCACCGACGTGTTCCGCAAGTTCCTCGGCGAGTCCTCGCGGGTCACCGGCCAGTCCGGCAAGAACCTGCACAAGGGCGCCGACGACCTGGACAAGACGGAAGACTCGCACGTCAGCACCATCAAGAAGCTGCACACCGACGCCAAGATCCCGGACAAACTCGCCACCATCAAGGAAGAGCCGCGGGTCCGCTTCGACGAGGACGCGAAGAAGCACGACGGCGGCGGAAAGTACCAGCCCCCGGCGAAGAACGACGCGACGAACCCGGAGAAAACGGGTGCCGGCACCCAGCACCTGACCAGTGGCGAAAGCTCGAACACGCACCCGCTCAAGACGAAGCTCGACGAGAACGACGATCCGCATCTGACGAAGGTGTCCGAGCAACAGGGCAAGGACCTCAACAGGCCGGGGGCCTTCTCCAAGAAGAACCGGCCCGGCATGGCGAGCTCGCTGCAGACCGGCGACCAGAACCTCGCCCACAGCAGTATGAAGAAGGGCACCCCGAAGCGGCACAAGCTCGTGGACCAGGTGCTGGACGAGCTGGCCACCCGCGACGAGAAGGGTGAGCTGCACCCGACCGGCATCGGCCCGGTCGGCAAGGGGCACGGCCGCTGCGCCGAGGTCGGGTCCATCTCCGACTACCTGCACAAGGTCGACCCGGACGGCCGGTGGACCGTCGAGGACGCGCGGAACCACTTCGAGCACGTCGGCGGCGCGACCGACGCGCACCGGCCGGGCGCGGACGAGCACTCGGCGATCGAGACCCCGCCGTGCGACAGCTGCAGCTACCTGACGAACCGGCTCGGGATCCACTCGATGGACTCGCAGACCGGAGAGGGTGACAACAAGGATCTGCTGAAGGACTACGACTGGGACAAGCGCAGCGAGACCCCCGGCCGGATCGGCAAGGGCGCCTGAGCCGCGCGGCGGGTTAGCGGACGGCAAAAACCGCATCGGGTGCCTCAGGGCGGCACTGACCTGCGGCGTTCGCGGGTTAGGCTGCGGTCATGGCGCGGCTGCTGCTGGTTGAGGACGACGCGACGATCGGGGGAGTCCTGGAGTCGAGCCTGCGCAGGCACGGCTACGGGGTCCGCTGGGAACGCACCGGCAACGGCGGCCTGGCCGCCGCTTCGGCGCAGGAGTTCGACCTGGTGCTGCTCGATCTGGGCCTGCCCGATCTCGACGGCGTCGAGGTGTGCCGCCGGATGCGGGCCGGGCAGTCGTCGGCGGTGCTGGTGATCCTGACGGCGCGCCAGGAGGAGATGGACGTCGTGGTCGGCCTGGAGGCCGGCGCCGACGACTACCTCACGAAGCCGGTGCGGCTCGGCGAGTTGCTGGCGAGGGTGCGGGCGCACCTGCGGCGTGGCCCGGTCTCCGGGGCCGCCGCCGCGCCGGTCGAGCTGGGGCCGCTGCGGGTGGACGTGTCCGCCCGGCGGGTGCAGCTGGACGGACGCGACGTTGTGTTGCGTGCCAAGGAGTTCGACCTGCTGGCCCGGCTCGCCGCGGCGCCGGGGGAGGCCGTGAGCCGGGAGGTCCTGATGCGCGAAGTGTGGGACGCGCACTGGCACGGTTCGACGAAAACCCTCGACGTGCACATCGCGGCGCTGCGCCGCAAGCTGGCCGAGGCGGCGCCCGGTCAGGAGCCGCGGATCTCGACCCTCCGCGGGCACGGGTACCGGCTGGAGTGGCCAGGGGAGGATCCGTGCGCAAGCGGATCGTCGCGCTGACGATCGCCGCGGCGGTCCTCGCGATCAGCCTGTTCGGGCTGCCGCTGGCGGCCGGGGTGGCGAAGTACTTCGTCGACGACCAGTGGGCGGACCTCGAGCGCGCCGCCGACTCCGCGGCGTTGCAGATCGCGGACACCCTCGCCGACAACCCGGGATCGCTGCAGTTGCCGGGCACGCACGACCACATCGACCTGGCCGTGTACGCGCCGGACGGGCGCCTGCTGGCCGGGAACGGGCCCGCGACGGCGGACCAGATCGTCGGCGAGGCGCTCAGCGGCAAACCGGCGCAGGACGACCTCGATCTGGCGTACGCGATCCCGGTCACCGACGGCGGCGCGCTCGTCGGCGTCGTGCGTACCGCGACCAGCAATCTGGCGCTGTACAGCCGGATCGGGCTCGCCTGGCTCGTGATGCTCGGGCTGGCGGTCGCCGCGCTCGCGCTGACCTGGCTCGTCTCGCGGTGGCTGGCGGCCCGGCTCGCGCGTCCGCTGGAGGAGCTGTCCGCCACCGCAAGACGCTTGGGGGAAGGGGATTTCACGGTGCGGGCCGGGCGCGTGGGCGTGCCGGAGATCGACTCCGTCGCGACGTCGCTGGACACCACGGCGGAACGGATCGGGGACACCCTCGGCCGGGAACGCGCCTTTTCGGCGAACGCGTCCCACCAGCTGCGCACGCCCTTGGCCGGGCTGCGGTTGCAGCTCGAATCGGTGCTCGACGTGCCCGAAGCGGACGCGAGAGGCGTCGTGCAAGACGCCGTCGAAACGGTGGACCGGCTGGAACGCACGGTGGACGACTTGCTCACGCTGGCCCGCGGGCGGCCGCGAGCGAGTGAGCCCGCGGACCTGACCGCGTTGCTGACGGAGGTCGAACAGGACTGGCGCGGTCTGCTCGCCGCGGAGGGCCGGGAGCTGCGCGTCGTGCGGGAAGACCCGCCCGCGCCCTGGGCCTCGGAGGAGGCGATCCGGCAGATTCTGGTGGTATTGCTGGACAATGCCCTCCGGCACGGGCAGGGCGCGGTGGAGGTGGTGGCGCGCGACTTCAGTGGCGTGCTGGCGGTGGACGTGGGCGACCAGGGTTCGGTGAACGAGGACGGCATGGCGCTGTTCGCGCGGCGGGGGAACGGGATCGGGCTCGCGCTGGCCCGGAGTCTCGCCGAGGCGGAAGGCGGCCGCCTGAGCCTGGCGAGGCCTTCGCCGACGAAGTTCACGCTGCACCTGCCGTGTGATGACCCGGGGCTTGCCGTCGGTTAGCCGACCGCTAACCCGGCCCCGGCGAGACTGCTCGTGTGCACTTACTCGCCTTGAACCCGCTGGACCCGCACAGCCTGCTGGCCACCTTCGGCCCGCTCGGCGTGGCGGCCGTCCTGTTCGCCGAAACCGGTTTGCTGATCGGGTTCTTCCTCCCCGGTGACTCGTTGCTGTTCACCGCCGGCCTGTTGTGCGCGACCACCGCGGACGCCACGCTGCATCTGTCGCTGCCGTGGGTGCTCGTCGCGGCCGCGGCGGGAGCGCTGCTCGGCGCGCAGACGGGCTACCTGATCGGCCGCCGCGCCGGGCCCGCCCTGCTCGACCGCGCGGATCGGCCACGCCTGCGCGCCGCGACCGAGCGGGCGCGCGAGGCCTTGGACGGTTACGGCGTCGGCAAAGCGGTGGTGCTCGCACGGTTCATCCCCCTCGTGCGGACGGTGCTCAACCCGCTGGCCGGGGCGCTGCGGGTGCCCGCGCGCACGTTCACCGTCTGGCAGGTGGCCGGCGGGCTGGTGTGGTCGCTGGGCGTCACGCTCGCCGGATACCTGCTGGGCAGCCAGATCCCGGGTATCGACACCTATCTGCTGCCGATCATCGCCGTGATCGTGGTGCTGTCGCTGATCCCCGTCGCCCGTGAATTCCTGCGCGGCCGCCGGAAAACTCAGGAGAACCGCCGATGAGCCTGGACTATCTCGAAGCCGTTGTCGTGGGCGCCTTCCAGGGCGTCACCGAGCTTTTCCCCGTGTCCAGCCTGGGGCACAGCGTGCTGATCCCGGCGCTCGTCGGCGGGCGGTGGGCGCGGGATCTCGACGTGTCCGCACCGGAATCCCCGTATCTGGCGTTCATCGTCGGCCTGCACGTCGCGACCGCGGCGGCGCTGCTGGTGTTCTTCCGGCGGGACTGGATCCGCATCTTCGGCGGGTTCTTCAGCTCGGTGCGGTATCGCCGGGTCGAAACCCCGGCGGAACGGCTCGCGTGGCTGATCATCCTGGCCACGATCCCCGTCGGGATCGCCGGGCTGCTGCTGGAGCACGTGTTCCGCACGGTGCTCGGCAAACCGTTGCCCGCGGCGATCTTCCTGATGGTGAACGGCCTGGTGCTCTACCTCGGTGAGCGGCTGCGGCGCCGCGCCGAACCGGAGCCCGCCGCCGGCGTGGACCCGCCCACGGAGGTGTTCGCCGCCGTGGACGCGCGGACCGTGGTCATGCCCGCCGTGGCGGAGTCCGCGGACGACCGGCTGGCGCGGATGCCGGCCCGCCGGGGCGTGCTGATCGGCGCGGCGCAGATTCTGGCTCTGCTGCCCGGAATCTCCCGGTCCGGTGCCACGATGGTCGCCGGGCTGACCCGCGGACTGTCCCATGAGGACGCTGCCCGGTTCTCCTTTTTGCTGGCCACGCCCGTGATCCTCGCGGCGGGGGCGGTCAAGGTGCCGGACCTGGTGGGGCCGCTGAGCACCGGGATCCACGGGCAGATCCTCGCGGGCAGCGTCGCTTCGTTCGTGAGCGCGTACGTGGCGGTGCGGTTTTTGACGCGGTACTTCCACACCCGCACCCTCACGCCGTTCGCCATCTACTGCGGGCTGGCCGGGCTGGGGAGCGCGTTGTGGCTCACTCTGGCCTGAGTGGCCGGTGATCGTCCGGCCCCTGGTGTTGGATGGAGCCAGCCACGACCAGACCGGGAGGCCCTGTGCAGCGCATCGTCCTGACCAACGCGGTCGTTTTCGACGGGCGGTCGCCCGAGCTCCGGGAAACGGACGTCCTCGTCGAGGGCGAGACGATCACCCGGATCGAGCCCGGCATCGCGAAGGAGGAGGCGGGGCCGGACACCGAGGTCTTCGACGTGCGCGGCCGCACCCTCATGCCGGGCCTCATCGACGCCCACACGCACGCCTACCTCACCGAGATCGACCCGATCGCGACCGACCGCCTGCCCTTCAGCTACGTCGCCCACGACGCGCGGCGGAAACTGGAGGAGTCCCTCAACCGCGGCTACACCACGGTGCGCGACGTCGGCGGAGGCGACTACGGCCTCGCGATGGCGGTCGAGCGCGGGCTGATCAACGGGCCGCGCGTGTTCTACTGCGGCCCCGCGCTCAGCCAGACCGGCGGCCACGGCGACATGCGGCCCCCGGGCGAGGTCGGCGACCACGTGTGCGGCGCGACCTACCACGGGCACGTCACGCAGGTCGTCGACGGCCCGCACGAGCTGCGCCGCGTGATCCGCGAGCAGATCAGGAACGGCGCCTCGTTCATCAAGCTCATGGTTTCCGGCGGGGTCGCGAGCCCCGGCGACGACCTGACCGCCGCGCAGTACTCCGACGAGGAGATCCTCGCGGCGGTCGACGAGACACGGCGCAGCGGCAAGTACGTCACCGCGCACGTGCATCCCGACGACGCCGTCCGCCGCGCCATCGAACTCGGCATCCCCTGCCTGGAACACGCGAGCCTGATCACCGCCCCGACAGCGGCCCTCGCCGCCGAAACCGGGACGAACATAGTGCCGACGCTCGCCGTGATCTTCGCGCTGCAGCGCTTCGGCGCGGACCGGGGCTTTCCCCAGGCGTCACTGGACAAACTGGCGCGGATCCAGGACACAGCGCTCGCCGGTGTGGAGACGATGGTGCGGGCCGGCGTGACGCTCGGCCTCGGTTCCGACCTGCTCGGCTCGCTCGACCGCTACCAGACGCTCGAGCTCGAAAGCCGCGGCAAGGTGCAGCCCGCGCCGGACGTCCTGGCCTCGGCCACGTCGGTCAACGCCGGGATCCTCGGCGCCGGTGACGTGCTCGGCCGGGTCGAGGTGGGCTACCTCGCCGACCTGATCGTGGTCGACGGCCGCCCCACCGAAGACCTCTCCGTCCTCGACGACGACGGTTCCCGGGTGGACGCGGTCCTGAAGAACGGTTCCTGGGTCAAACGGCGGGCGACCGTGCCATCATGACCCGATGACGAGGTGGCGGGACGTCGAGCAGGCGGAGCCGGAGTTCGCGAAGCGGGTGCGGTCGTTGTTCGACGCCCACCGGCACAAGACGATCGCGACCGTGCGGGCGGACGGGGCGCCGCGGATTTCCGGGATCGAGACGGTCTTCGAGGACGGCGAACTGTCCTTCGGCTCGATGCCGTCCGCGCGCAAGGGCGCGGACCTCGAACGCGACCCGCGCTTCGCCCTGCACAGTGCCACCGTGGATCCCGTCGAGGGCTCGGAGGCGTTGTGGCCGGGCGAAGCCAAGATCTCCGGCCGCGCCATCGCCGCCGGGAAGATCACAGACGGGCCGGACGGGGACAAGTTCCTCGCCGACATCGCCGAGGTCGTGCACACCCACCTGAACCCCGAGGCCACCCTGCTCGTCGTCGAATGGTGGACACCGGCGCACGGGCTGCGGAAAGCCGAACGCGCGTAAGGGTTTTCAGGCGAAGATCCGCTCGGCCGCCGCGACGAGGCGGTCGAGTTTGCGGCGCTGGTCGTCCCACGTCATCGGCGAGCGCGCGAAGCCGCAGTGCGGGCTGATCGCCAGGTTTTCCATCGGGACGAACGTCGCGGCTTCGTCCACGCGGCGCGCGAGCGAGTCCACCGATTCGGGTTCCGGGGTTTGCGCCGACATCACGCCCAGCACGACGCGCGCGTCGTCCGGCACGTGTTTGAGCGGGGCGAAGCTGTCGGTGCGCGCGGGGTCGAAGTCGACCAGCCAGTGGTCCACGGGCAGGGTGGCGAACACGTCGGGCGCGATGTCGTCGTACCGCCCGCCGCAGAGGTGCATGCTCACCGAGACGCCGCGGTTGCGCAGGCTTTCCGCGGTCAGCAGGTCGGCGTAGACGCAGCGGCGCAGGAACTGCCGCGAGTCGGCGAAATCGGTCAGCCTCGGCGCGTCGAGCTGGACCCGGGGGACGCCGGCGTCGGCCAGCGTGTCGGCCTCGGCCTGCAACTCGGCCGCGGTCTCCCGCACCGCCGGCTCGTGCCGCGCCCCGGCCTGCAGGCGCGCCAGCACGCGCTGGGTCACGTCGGGCAGGCAGACCTTGAACGTCCCGGGCGCGTAGTCGCGGAGAAAAGCAGCCTCCCGCAAGGAAGAACGCTCACCGGACGCGCGAAGGTACTCGCCGTCGGTGTACTCGCGCAGGCCGCTCTCGTACTGCAGCGAGAAGGCCAGCAGGACCGACTCCTCCTGGACCCAGCGCAGCTCGTCTTCGCGGATGCGGCCGGCGGCGTGGTCTTCGCGGGCGCGGGCGAGCTTCTCCGGTGGCAGCAGGCTGCCCACGTGCAGGGCCTTGGACGTCATATCAGGCGACCGTAGGGCCCGGCACTGACATCGGGCTGACACGCGGAACCGGCCCCGACCGGTCGCGGGTGCGGGTCCGGTCCGGTCGGTGGGACGAGGAACACCGGCCGGGCCGCGGACGTTCACGTGGGCATGACCACCACATTCGCCGTCACCTGGGACTACCGCTGCCCGTTCGCGCGCAACGCGCACGAGCACATCCTCACCGCGCTCGAAGCGGGCGCCGACTGGGATGTCCGTTTCCTGCCGTACTCGCTGGGCCAGGGTCACGTCGAGGAGGGGCAGCCCTCGGTGTGGGAGAAACCGGAGCAGGACAAGGGAATCCTCGCGCTGCAGGCCGGGGTCGTGGTGCGCGACGAGTTCCCGGCCCGGTTCCGCGACGTGCACCGCGCGCTGTTCGCCGCCCGGCACGACGAGGGGCTGCACCTGGAGGACCGGACGGTGCTGGAGCGCGTGCTGGAAGCGCAGTCGGTGCCCGCGGCGGAGGTGTTCGCCCACATCGACTCCGGCGACGCGCTCGCGAAGGTCCGCGCCGAGCACGAGCAGTACGTCGGCTCGCACAAGGTCTGGGGCGTGCCCACGTTCATCGCGGGCGATCAGGCCGTGTTCGTGCGGCTGATGACGCGGGCTCCCGGTGGCGCGGACCCGACGGCTTCGGTCCGGGCCGTGGAGCGCGTGGTGGACCTGCTGACGGGCTGGCCGGAGCTGAACGAGTTCAAGCACACCTCGGTGCCGCGCTGAACGCGCGGCGGGAGCTCAGTGCGCCAGGTCGAACCACAGGTGGGGGATGGACCAGTCGACGTCCCCGGCGGCGGCTTCGGCCTCGGCTTCTTCCTTGGCCCTGAGGTACTCCGGGTAGAGCTGGGCCGAGCCGCAGTTCAGCGATCCCGCCAGCACCAGTCCGCGGACAAAGTGTCGCCACAGAACTGAAAACACGGTACGTCGCGGCATGGAGCACCTCCGGCCCGGCAGCGTTGTCGGTCCGGTCCACCTTACGGTCGCGGCGCGGCCGGCGCACAGATTCTCCGGCCCCGATTGCCCGGATGGGGTAGCGAACCCGGCCTGGTCTGGACAAGCCCTCACTCCGGGTGAGCACGGCCGGCCGCTAGCCCAGCCCCGCCTCGTGCGCGAGCAGCCCGGCCTGGGTGCGGTTGGTGCAGTCGAGCTTCACGAGCATCCGCGACACGTAGCACTTCACGGTCGCCTCGGACAGGTGCAGGCGGGCGGCGATCTCGGCGTTCGACCGCCCCTGGCCGAGGCAGCCCAGCACCTCACGCTCCCGCTCGGTCAGGCCTGCCACGCGAGCGCGCGCCTGTTCCGCGCGCTCGCCACCCGAGGCCGCGACGAGACGGCGGGCGGCTTCGGGGGACAGCACGGTGTGCCCGTCGGCGGCGACGCGGACCAGGTTGATCAGGTCCTCCGGCGGCGTCGACTTCACCAGGAACCCGGCCGCGCCCGCCCGCAATGCCGGCAGCACATAGGTATCCGCGTCGAAGGTGGTCAGCGCGACGACGGCGGGCGCGCCGTGGATCATCCCGCTCGGTTCGGCGTTCGGCAAGGGCGAGATCGAGGTGCGGCAGCTGGGCGAGCTGACCGTGAGCACGTACGACTCGCTGCCGCCGGAGCAGCGTGCGCATACCGCCGTGTTCGCGGAGATCTACCCGTTCGCCGCGGCCGCCGAGTACTCCGGGCAGCTCGATGTCTACAGTGGACACCGGGGTTACTGGTACTTCGGCCCGCCACCGGAATCCGTGGACAGCGTGCTGTTCGCCGGGTTCGACCCGAACCTGCTGCGACCCTATTTCACGAGCACCACCCCGGTCGTCGACGGCCTGATGTGGCTCTACACCGGGAAAAACCAGCCCTGGCGGCAGTTCTGGCCCGCGCTGAGAACTCAGTGAGGCGCGGCGGCGCGGATCGCCGTCAGCAGCGCGTGCCCGGCGCGGGAGAGCGGGCGCGTGGCCGAGATGGCGATGGACAGCGTCCAGCGCAACGGTTCCATCGCCACCGGCACGATCGTCAGCCCCGGCAGGGTGCGCGCCATCGACCGCGGCACGAAGGCGACGCCGTGTCCGTCCCGGACGAGGGCGGAGAGGGAGTCGTAGCCGGGCACTTCCAGCGGCACCACCCGGTCGAGGCCGGCGCGTTCGAACGCCAGGTCCACCATGTCGCGGCTGCCCCAGCCCTGCGGGAAGTCGACGAAACCCGCCTCGTTGAGCTGCTCGGGGGTGACCTTCCGGGCCCGCGTGAGCGGATGGTCCTCGGCGCAGACCAGGGCCAGCGCGTCTTCGTCGAGCGCTTCGCTGATCAGCCCGGCGGGCGGGCGGCGCGGGAACGCGACGAAGGCGAGGTCGGTCGTGCCGTCGAGCAGGGTGCTGATCTGGCCGGCCGAACCGGAGGGGGAATGCTGCATCCGGATCCGGACGCGGGGGTGCTCGCGGTGGAAGCGGCCGAGCAGCGCGGGCACGTCGATGCTCGCCGTCGACAGGAGCGTGCCCAGCACGATCGAACCGTGCAGCTCGCCCCGGCTCTCGCGCACGGCGTCGTGCGCGGACCGTGCGGCGGCGAGCGTGGCGCGCGCCTCGGGCAGCATCGCGAGCCCCGCGTCGGTCAGGCGGACGTGCCTGCTGTCGCGCTCGAACAGGGGCGCGCCCACCTCCTTCTCCAGCGCGCGGATGGCCGTGGACACGCCGGACTGCACGACCCGCAGCCGCCGGGACGCCTTGGTGAAGCTGAGTTCCTCGGCGACCGCGACGAAGTAGCCGAGCTGGCGCAGTTCCACGCGGCTATCTAAACAAGTGATAGCTGGATGCACAAACATTCGTTGGACGTGATGCTCGCGGAAGCGCACAGTGGGGACGTGACGACATCTTCGGTGCCCACCGTTTCGCGGCGGCACGGCGTGGGTTTCTGGCTGGTGGCCTATGCCTTCGCCGTGACGATGGCGTTCTCCGCCGCGCCCGCCCCGCTTTACGTGCTGTACCAGGCGAAGGACGGCTTCGGCCCGTTCAGCGTGACCCTCGTCTTCGCCGCCTACGCGGTGGGCGTGCTGGTCAGTCTCTTCCTCGCCGGGCACGTCTCGGACTGGACCGGGCGGCGGCGGGTGCTGGTGCCCGCGGTGCTGGTCAACGTGCTGGCTGCGGTGATCTTCCTGGCCTGGACCTCGGTGCCCGCGCTGCTGGTGGCGCGGTTCGTGTCCGGGATCAGCGTCGGCATGCTGACCGCGACCGCCACCGCGCACCTGACCGAGCTGCACCTGACCGCGCGGCCCGGCGCGTCCCGTACCAGGGCCGATCTCGTCGCCACCGCCGCGAACCTCGGCGGGATCGGGCTCGGCCCGTTGATCGCGGGCCTGCTCGCGGAGTACGTGGGCGACCCGTTGCGCGTGCCGTACCTGGTGTTCCAGGCGTTGATGCTGCTGGGCGCGCTCGCGGTGGTGCTGGTGCCCGAGACCGTCGAGCCCGTGGAGCGCGTGCGCTACCGGCCGCAGAAGGTGACCGTGCCCCGCGAAGCGCGGGGCCTGTTCTTCGCCGCCGGGGCCGCCGCGCTCGCGGAGTTCGCCGTGTTCGGGCTGTTCACGTCGCTGGCGCCCGGGTTCGTGTCGGGCACGCTGCACCAGAGTTCGCACGCGCTGGCCGGATTCGTCTCGTTCGCGGTGTTCGGGGCGGCCGCGCTCGCCCAGGTGCTGCTCGCCCGGCTGCCGGTGCGGTCGCAGCTGCGCGCCGGTTTCACCTTGCTGCTGACCGGAATCGTGGTGGTGACGATCGCGGTGTGGCAGCCGAGCCTGTGGCTGTTCCTGCTCGGCGGGGTGCTCGCGGGCGGCGGCGCGGGCGCCGGGTTCAAGGGCGGGGTCAGCACGGTGCTGTCTCTCGCCGCGCCCGAAAGCCGCGGCGAAGCGCTGGCCGGGCTGTTCATCGCCGCGTACGTCGGGCTCACGGTTCCGGTGCTCGCGCTGGGCCTGGCCACCCAGTTCATGCCGGTGAAAGTGGCGCTGCTGGGCTTCGCGATCCTGCTGGCCGTGATCCTCGTCGCCGTCGCCCGTTCGGTGACCAGTGGCACACCAGCGCGGTAACTCGGCCCCTCCTCAGGCAACATGCCTGTGACACGAGGAGGTGGCAGGTGATCGACACCGGGGACACGGCCTGGTTGCTCGGTTCCGCGGCGCTGGTGATGCTCATGACGCCCGGACTGGCCCTGTTCTACGGCGGCATGGTGCGGTCGAGAAGCGTGCTGAACGTCATGATGCTGACCTTCGTCTGCCTCGCCGCCGTCGGTGTGGTGTGGCTGGTCTTCGGCTACTCGCTCGCCTTCGGTGACGACGCGTTCGGCGGGCTGATCGGGAACTTCCAGTACTTCGGCCTGCACGGGCTGGGCAGCGTGACGGTCGGGCCCGAGGGGCACAAGCTGCCGCTGCTGGCGTTCGCCGCGTTCGAGCTGATGTTCGCGGTGATCACGGTGGCGCTGCTGGTCGGCGCGATCGCCGAACGCGCCCGGTTCTGGCCGTGGCTGCTGTTCGTCGTGGCGTGGACGACGGTGGTGTACCTGCCGCTGGCGCACTGGGTGTTCTCCTTCGACGGGTTCTCCGGCCCCGGCAGCACCGGCGGCTGGCTGGTGAACAAGCTGCACGCGCTGGACTTCGCGGGCGGCACCGCGGTCGAGGTGAACTCCGGGGCCGCGGCGGTCGCGCTGGTGCTGGTGATCGGGAGCAGGCACGGCTGGCCGAAACTGGCGGTGCGGCCGCACAATCTGCCGT
This sequence comes from Amycolatopsis acidicola, assembly GCF_007713735.2. Lineage (GTDB taxonomy): Bacteria > Actinomycetota > Actinomycetes > Mycobacteriales > Pseudonocardiaceae > Amycolatopsis_E > Amycolatopsis_E acidicola. Next base: position 75,074 of record NZ_VMNW02000023.1, read on the forward strand.
TCGTGATGTTCGGCGCCGGGCTGCTGTGGTTCGGCTGGTTCGGGTTCAACGCCGGGTCCTCGCTCGGCGCCAACGGCGTGGCGGCCACCTCCTTCATGAACACCACGATCGCCGCCGCGACCGCGGTCGTCGGCTGGCTCGTGGTCGAGCAGGTCCGCGACGGCAAGCCGACCACGCTGGGCGCCGCGTCCGGCGCCGTGGCCGGGCTGGTCGGCATCACGCCCGGCTGCGGGTACGTCGAACCCCTTGGCGCGGCGGCGATCGGCGTCATCGCCGGGGTGATCTGCTCGCTCGCGATCGGGCTCAAGTTCCGGTTCGGCCTCGACGACTCGCTCGACGTGCTCGCGGTGCACGGCATCGGCGGGTTCACCGGGATGCTGCTGATCGGGCTGTTCGCGAGCAAGGGGGCCAACCCCGGCGGCGCGGACGGGCTGTTCTACGGTGGCGGACTGGATCAGCTGTGGCGCCAGGCGGTGGCCACCTTCGCCGCGCTCGGCTATTCGTTCGTGGCGACCTTCGTCGTCGCCTGGGTGATCCACAAGCTGTTCGGCCTGCGTGCGGACCGGGAGGCCGAGCTCGACGGGATCGACGAGTCCGAGCACGCGGAAAGCGCTTACGATCTTGCGACACATCCCAGCCGCCGCGGCCTGGCGCCCGGCTTCGCGGAAGGAGGACGGCCGTGAAACTGCTGACCGCCGTCGTGCGCCCGTTCGTCGTCGACGACATCCGGGACGCGATGGAACGGCTCGCCGTGCTCGGCATGACGGTGACCGAGGCGCAGGGCTACGGCCGCCAGAAGGGCCACGTCGAGGTCTACCGCGGTTCGGAGTACCAAGTGGACTTCGTGTCGAAGGTGCGGGTCGAGGTGCTGCTGGACGACGCGCTCGTGGAACGCGCGCTGGAGGCCGTGGTCGAGGCGTGCCGCACGGGCCGGATCGGCGACGGCAAGGTGTGGGTGACCCCGGTGGACACCGTGGTGCGGGTGCGCACCGGGGAACGGGGTAACGACGCGATCTGATCTTTCCCGTGCCGTAGCCTGATCGCCGCCGCTTCGTCACTATTGCCGTGAAATGGCGGCTCCCCCGGATGCGACTCACAAGCAGCCCGTCCGGGGGAGGCACCGATGCCACGAGATGTTTCGCAGTCGTTGGTCAGCTCCGTTCTGCGCGCCGGGAAACAACTGCGCGACGCGCCCGACGACGCCGGCCGGGAATTCGCCGTCACGCGGCTCGAGGTCGCGGCCGAACGCAGCATCGCGCAATTCGACGGCACCGTCGTGCGGGGGTTCGCCGACGGGGCCGTGCCGGTGTCCACACTGGTCGCGGACGATTCCCGCGACCTGCTGCTGGCCGCGTTGCGGCAGATCCAGGTGGCGAACACCGTGCTGGCCGCCAGTACCGGGGACACCGTGCTGCTGGACCAGCAGCTGCGGGAATCGGAGTCGGCCCTTTCCGCGATCCGGCTGACCGAAAACTCAGCCGTGTTCGGTTTCGCGCCCGGTTCTTCTCCCACGGCCGCGGATTTCCGGAAATCGGTGGCCGAAGCGTATTCCGCTTTCGCCTGCCGCTCCGCGAAAGCGATCGCCACGTCGGTATCCGGAATGCGCGACCGCGGCCCCGGCGCGCTTCGCGACGCCTGGTCCTGGGCCAAGGAGAAACTCGAACTCGACAAGATCGGTGGCAGGCTGGTCAAACTCGGCCTGCGCGCGTTGCTGGGAGCGATCCGGTTGTTGTCGCACCTCGTGCCCGCCGTGCGGACCGACGCCCTGCGAGAGCGGGTGGAACGGCTGATCGCCGCTGTGGACGGTGGTTCCCCGGCCGCCGCGCTGGCCGGTGCGGCCATCGGCGCCGACGAGGCGGCACGCCGGTCGGACGAACTGCTGCGTGCCGCGGATCCGGCCGAGGACCGGCTCGGCAAGGGCGTCGCCGAGCTGGTCGCGCTCACCACGAAGCACGGCCGGTCGATGGAACTGTGCGACGGCATCGCCGTGGCGATCGGGATCGCCGCGAAGTTCTCGCCGACGGTGCCGCATCTGCCGGTGCTGGTGCTCGGCGCGCAGGTGCTGCTGATCGCGGCGGTCGTGGTGATCGGACGGGACTGCACCGGCGACGCCGGCGCGATAGTCGAGGGGGCGGTCGCATGACCACGCTGTTCACGGCGCAGGTCGACCAGGAGATCGCCGATCTGGAGCAGGTTTCGGAGACGCTGTCCTCGGTGGTGGCCGCGCACGGGCTCAGCCGTGAGGTGCTGGACCGGTTCGCGCTGCTGATCCGGCGGCAGCACGGGGAGCTCGAACGGATCAAGGACGCCCAGGACGGCTGGGCCGCCCTCGAGCGGCTGCGTCCGTCCATTGTGGAGATCGAGCGGGAGGCGCTTTCCTTCACCCAGGGCGTTTTGCTGCGCGAGAGCGGGCTCGACCACGGGATAGGGGAGATCGCGGAACGGCTGCTGGAACACCTCGTCCGGCAGACCGGGCTCGATCGCGGAGTCCTGTTCTCGCTGGCGGAAAACCAGTTCATCTCGCATACCGTCGGCATGGTGCGCGGCCGGTTCCCGGACGTCGGCGTGTGGAACCTGCCGGTGCTCGCGCACGAGCTGGGCCACCACGTCGCGCTCGTGCTGCGGCACAGCGATCCGCGATGGCCGCCCGGGGCCGTGCCGGTGCTCGACTACCTCGGCGAAGAGGCCGACACCGCCGACGACCCCGAACGCGAACTGGCTTACCTGCACGAGCTTTTCGCCGACGTGTACGCGACCTACGTCATGGGGCCCGCGTACCCGTACTGCTTCATGACGCTGGCCGCGCGGCCGGACAGGGTGGCGGCGCCCAGCCGCACCCATCCCTCGTGGGGCAGGCGGGTGTGGACGATCATGGCCGCGTTCAGCGCGCTGGGCGCCGGGCACGACACCGCGGCGGCCGGATATCGCGCGCTGGTGGGGGACATCCGCACGCTGGCGAACAAGGCGGCGGAGCCGCTGGAGCCGGAGGAACGGGTACTCGCCGCGAGCCAGGCCGCGGCGATGGTGGAGCTGCTCGCCGAGCATGCGCTGCCGCAGGCCCGCTACGCGATCCCGGGCCGGATAAGGGCCATCCCCATCGACGAAGAGCGGGCCGACCTTCCCGACCCGGCCACCACGATCGTCGACGTGGTCAACGCGGCGTGGCGCTGGCGGCGGCGAGACCGCGAGAACTGGGTGCTCGACCGCGCGAGCCGTCGCGCGCTGCGGCTGTGCACGAAGGCCAAGGAGTGAGCCGATGGCGATGCCCGAGATGGAGTCACCCGAGCCGCAGGAGCTGCTGGAGATGCGGCTGGTCGCGCTGTGCCAGGACATCGACAAGGTCAAGCAGGTCGCCGACGACGCGCGCCGCCGCCGGGCCAGTCTCGATCACCTGGACGAGCTGATCTGCCGGTACAGCAAGGACTCGGTCTGGGTGCAGCTGCAGGAGTCCAACACGCTCGTGGCCATGTTCGTCGACGTGATGGCCCGTGACCCGGCGCTGAAGGGGGCGCTGGACGACCACGGGCTGCTCGACCGGACGCTGGACATGGTGGGGCGCCTGGAAACCATCAAGGACCGGCTCGGCAAGGCGCGCGACGAGGTGGCCGCGATGGGCAAGTCCATGGTGGACATCAGCCAGGACACCGCGCTGACCATCAGCCTCACCGAACGCTGCCGCAAGCTGGGCAAAGAGGTCGAGACCCTGCTGACGCAGCTGCGCGACGGGGAGCCGCCGCGAGACGTGTGGGCCCGCTACGAACGCAAGCTCGAAAACGAGTGCCAGGACCTGTTCGCCGACTACGTCGACTTCCTCGGCGGCCTGACCCTGCGCGACCACGCCCTGGACGACGAGGTCTGCGACATCACCGACCGCCTGCTGTGGGAGATGCCCGGCCAGCTCAAGCGGTTGTCCCTGCCCGCGCGGAGGCCCACCTTGCACAGCGCGCTCAACGAGCTGGTCAAGCTCGGCTTCCCCGGCTGGACGATCTGGAACATCCCGCTCGTCGGCGCCGAGATCGGGGCCGCGCAGGCACGCAAACCGCTCGGCGACTGGGTACTGGACCAGGTGCCCGGCGAGCTGCCCGAACCGGTGTGCCGCGCGCTGTTCGCGGAGGCGTACGCGGCGTACACCGTGGGCCCGGCCTACGGATGCGCCGCGACGCTGCTCAAGTTTCAGCCCAACCACGACGAGCCCGGCGAGGCGACCCCGTCGGATCTCCAGCGCGCCGCCGTGATCGTGCGTGTGCTGCGGGAGGTTTCCGACGATCTGCCGGAGATCGGCCAGGTCGTCGACCGGATCGAGGAGTTCTGGCTGGAGGCGGTGTCCAAACTGGACAGTGATCTCACCGCGACCGGCCCGCTGGACGACTTTTCCGACGCGGTGGTCGGAGCGCTGCGCTCCTACGAGGTCGTCCCGTTCGGGCCGGACGACTGGGATCCGGTGGACCGGACGGTCGAACTGCTGCGCGAGAGCGACCGCCCGCACCGCGCGCCGACCGGCCTGAGCGCGCGGGTGCTGCTCAACGCCGCGTGGGTCACGCGGCTGGAGCGGCCCGGTTCGAAGGAGTGGGCGCACGACGTCACCAAGAACGTCAAGGCGCTCTGGAAGTCCATGGGAGGCAAGCGTGGTTGATCGCAAACCCGCGGTTCCGGAGCCCTACACCGCCCGGTGGTCGGCCGGCCCGATCACCCCGTCCCGGTCGCCGCTGCGCTCGACGCGCACGGCGGAGCTGCAAGAGCGCCTCGACCGGTTGCGGGCCACCTACCGCACCGGCCACACGGCGGAAACCGTGACCGCGGCCCGCGCGCTGATCAGCGACGTCGGCACCGATCTGCTGCCGCAGCAACCGGATTACCGGCACCGCTCGGCTATCGACGCGTCCGCGCGCACCATCCTCGCGCTGACGCTGGACGAGCAGGACCGGTTCGCCGACGCCGCTGCCCGCTTCGCCCGCGCCGGTGAGCTGGTGCGGCGGCGAGGGGATTTCGCCGGGGACTACGGCATCGCGCTCGCGTCCTCGGGGGAGGCCGCCGAGGGGCGGCGGATGCTGGAGACCGCGATCGAACTGGGTGAAGACGCCCCGGATGTGCGGCGCGCGCTGGCCGCTGTGCTGCGCACGTCCGGGGACCACGAAGCGGCGCTGCGCGCGTACGCCGCCGCCGTCGAGCGCGCGCCGCACGATTGGCGCGCGCAGGTGGAACGCGCCGAGCTGCTGTCCGAAATGGACAGTGATCCCGTGGAGACAGGCGCTGGCTGGCTCGCCGCGGCGAAGGCGCTGCTCGCCGCGGACCGCGTCGAAAGCGCGGCCGGTGCGGCGGCGCGGGTGCCCGGCTTGGCACCGGACCTCGCGCCGGAAGCCGAACTCGTCCGTGCCGAGGCGCTGATTTCCGCAGGCCGGACGGATGAGGCGCGCAGCAGGCTGAACGTCGCGGACGACACGGCGTGGACCAGGAACCAGCTGCTCGCGGCCGCGGAGATGCTCGTCGAGGTCGGCGCGCTCGACGACGCCGGGAAGGCCGTGGAATCCCTCCGGGCGACGGCACCGGACGACCCCGACGCGCTGGTGCTGCAGGCGCAGCTGCTGGTCAACCAGGGCAAGGCGGAGGACGCGCGGCCGCTCGTGGACCAGCTCACCACGGACGCCACGGACGACCCGCGCGCGTTTTTGTTGCAGGGCATGGTGGCGCTGGACACCGGCGACCCGGACACGGCCGTCGCCGCGCTCGAACACGCCGACGAGCTCAAGCCGGGGCATCCCGTGGTCCTCGCGCAGCTCGGCGTCGCGCTCGCGCAGTCCGGGCGGCTGGAGGCGGGCGTGCGGTTCCTGGACCGCTCGCTGGAGGCGAACCCGAACGACGTGCCGAACCTGCTGGCCCGCAGCCGGGCGCTGCTGGAACTGGGCCGCACGGCCGAAGCCGAGGCCGACGCCCGCGTGGCCGCGCGGTTCGATCCGGAGTCGGGGACGGCGCATTGGCTCGTGGGCGAACTCGCCGGGCGGACGGGCCGGACCGAGGAAGCGTTGCGGCACCTGGATCGCGCGGTCGGGCTCGACCCCACGCTCGGGCGCGCGTGGCGCGTCCGCGGCGATCACCTCACGAGGCTGGGGCGCCGGACCGAGGCGCGGGAGTCGTTCGAAGCGGCGTTGCGCCTCGACGACCGTAACGTGCCCGCGCTGACCGGCCTGGCCAACGTACTGCTCAACGCCGAGGAGGACGAAGCCCTGCCGCGGGCGGAGCAGGCGATCCGCCGGGCGCTGGAGCTGGACCCGGACCGGGCCGACGCGAACGCGATGCACGGCGAGATCCTGCGGCGGCAAGGGCATCGTGAGGAAGCGTTGGCAGCGCTGGAAAAAGCGCTGCGCCTGCTCCCGGGTTACGCCTACGCCGAGGGGGCAAGGGGAGAGGTGCTGATCAGCCTCGGCCGGCCCGAGGAAGGGATCGTCGCGCTGGCGCGCGCCGTGGAGCTGACGCCCGAGGTGGGCTGGCTGCGGATCCGGCTCGGCAAGGCGTATCTCGCGCGGTACCACGAAACCGGGGAGCGGATGCTGCTCGACGCGGCGCTCGACTGCCTCCGCCCGGCCACGGAGGATTCCACTGTGGACTCCTCGGTCTGGCGGCTGCTCGGCGAGGCCCACCTCCTGGCCGGCGACCCACTGGCGGCGGCCGACGCGCTGGATCGCGCGGACGGCGGGACCGAGGCGCATCTGCTCCGGGCTAGGGCCCGCCTGCAGCTGGACCGTCCTGCCGAAGCGGTCGACGACCTGCGCGAAGCCGGGGAGCGGGTCGAGGTACTCGCCTTGCGGGCCGAAGCCGAACGCGCGGACGGCCGCAGCGCGGACGCGCTCGCCGACGCGGCGAAGGTGCTCGACAAGGACCCGGCCAACGTGCTGGCGCTGACGGTCCGCGGTGCCCTCCGCGCGGAGCAGGGCGAGAAGGCCGAAGCCGAGGCCGATCTGCGGGCCGCGCTCGACCACGACCCGGTCAACCGGCGCGCCGCGTCCTTGTTGCGCAAGCTCTTGGAGCCGGACGAGGCGGTGGAGTTGCTGGCCTCGGTCATCGAGCGCGCGCCCGGTGACCTGGCCCTGCGTACCGAGTACGCCCGGGCATTGCTGGCGGCGGGCGATCATCGGGCGGCGCTGGCCGAGCTGGACGAACTGCTCTGGCGCTCGCCGGAAGAGCCCGAGATGTGGCGCCTGCTGGCGGAAGCGCTCTCGGCAGCCGGGCGCCATCACGAGGCCGTTTCGGCCTATCTGCGAGTGCGGGAGGCCGTGCCGTACGACATGTCGGTGCTGACGCGGCTGGCTTCCGAGCAGGCACGTTCCGGTGACTTCGAAGGCGGCCTCGCCACACTCGAAGAAGCCTCGGAAACACCGCTGGTGCTGACCTTGCGCGCCCATTTGCTGTCCGAAGTAGACAGATGGACGGAGGCTCGCGAGGCGGCCGAGCGGGCGGTCGAGCTGGACGGGCGGGACCTGCAGGCGAACCTTGTGCTGGGCTGGGTGGTACAGCACGGCCCGGCGAAGGATCGCTCTCGTGCCAAGGAAATCTACCGTCACGCGACCACCCTGGACGCCAAGAATCCGTGGGCGCACAAGGGATTGGCGAACGCGCTGTTCGAACTCGAGGAGACAGGCGACGCCGAACACGAGTACCACCGCGTGCTGGACCTGCTCCGCGGCGCGTCACCGGGAGATATGCACGCGTACGCGTTGCGTGGCTGGTGCCTCTACCGATTGGGGACCTACTGGGGAGCCGTCGACTGCCTGCAGCGCGCGGTGGACGATCCGGAACTGCGCCTCGGCGCCCTATTCGACCTCCTGCTGGCGCTGCTCGGCCTCGGTGAGGACGACGAGGCGCACCGGACGGGGCTGATGATCGCCACCGAGCTGCGGCGGGTGGACAAGGCGCGGGCCCGGAGCCTGCTCACCGTGGGCCTCGACAACCTGCGGGCCGCCGCCGCGCCCGAACTGCCCGCGGCGGCGCCCCACATCGAGGAGTTCGAACGGCTCTACCGCGAGTGCTCCTGACCGCCGAGCCAGCGCCGGTACACCGTCAGCACGTCCTCGGTGGTGAGCACGGGGCCGTCGGGGTCCTTGGCCGCGTCGTCCCAGCGCCGGACCCGGACGGCGTCCTCCCAGCGGGGGTGGCCGCGGAACTCCTCAGCCTCCACAGTGGACATCGGGCCGCCCTGCTTCTTCAGCGAGGCCACCGAAGCCGGGCTGAGCAGCGAGCCGTACCCGGCGTCGGTCGCGACGAGAAAGCGCTTCGCCGGCACGTGCTGGGCGATGATCCACGCCGCGGACTCGCTCAGGTGCTTGCGCGCGAACTCCGCGCCGGCCAGCTCGTGCGGCAGGCCCGGGTACTCCGTCCGCACGGACTCTGCACGGCCCACGTCGTGCAGCACGGCGGCGAGCAGCAGCTCGTCGTCGGCCTCCGCCTCGGCCGCGAACCAGCCCGCCTGCAGCGCGTGGGTGCGCTGGTCCACCGCTTCGCCGCCGTAAGGCAGCCCGGCGAGCCCGTCGACGAGCTCACCCAGTTCGGTCACGGTCAGTGTCACAATGCCTCCATACTGTGTCGTTGATTGCCAATCCGATCACAGCCACGGCGGAAACAGGTCGCTTCAACCGGATCGGCTGCGGACCGTATCCGCCTACTTTTGGATCGCATTGGCAATGGTTTCGGCCAGTTCTTCGGCCAGCTCGCGTGTCGCCGCGGCCACGCCCGACCACCGTTTCGACAGGTCCGGGTCGATCTCCAGCGGGCGCCCGTGCACGTCCAGCACCGCTCCGCCCGCGGCGGGGAGCATGACCATCGCCGCGGCCAGGTCCATGATCCGGTGGGTGTCCGAACCCGTGTCGGCGAAGGCGTCCGTGGAGCCCTCCGCCACGAGCGCGGCCTCGATGCAGCTGCTGGACAGGATCCGCACGCGCGCGGCCCGGCGTGCCACGGCGAGCCAGGCGTTCTCGTCGAACCCGTGCGGCCGCAGTACGGAAACCGCCGCGCCGTCCAGTTTCTCGCGGCCCGAGGTGCGATACGGCGTCGGCTGCCCGGCTATGGCGTGCCAGCAGCGGCCGGTGTCCAGCCAGCAGGTCAGGGCCTCCTTCGCGACCCCGTCCACGGCCACCACCCCGGCGAACGCCGAGAGCGGCACCCCGGCGGCGGCGTTGGCCGTGCCGTCCACCGGGTCCACGACCAGTGTCACCGAGGAGCCGTTGTCGATGCTGCCGAGCTCCTCGGACAGCAGGTTCACTTTGTTCTCGGTGACCGATTCGGCGACGGCGGTGTCGACGAGGATGTCCAGCCGCATGGTCGGTGTGCCGTCGGCGCCCATCTGTACCTTCTCCGCGAGCGCCGCGCGGTCGTGCGCCTTGCGCGCGTCGGCGAACGCGCGGACCGCCGCGCGGGTGGCGTGCGCCAGGACGGGATCGGTCTCTGCGGGGATCTGCGGTTCGGGCACCGGCCAGCCGATGTAGGTCATGCCCTCGATCCTGTCAGGACCGAGCGCACGACGGGCCATTGTGGCCCGGCCGCGATCAACGCGAGATCCGCCCGCCGCCCCGGCTCCAGCCGGCCCCGGTCGCCGAGCCCGGCGACCTCGGCCGGACCCGCGGTGACCAGCGAAATCGCCTTCGGCAGGCCGACGTCCGCGGCGAGCGTGAACGCCGCCGCGAGCAGGCCCGACGGCAGGTAGTCCGAGGCCAGCGCGGTGACCAGGCCCCGCGCGACGAGGTCACGCCCCGAGGCGTTGCCGTTGTGCGAACCGCCGCGCAGCACGTTCGGCGCGCCCATCACGACCGGCAGCCCTCGCTCGCGGGCGGCCTCGGCCGCGTCCAGCGTGGTCGGGAACTCGGCCACCGCGCCGCCTCGGGCGACGAGCTGGCCGATCTCCTCCGCCGAGCTGGGATCGTGGCCCAGCAACCGGATCTTCCCGGCCCGCGCCCGCTCGCCGAGGTACTCCATCGCGTCCTCGCGGACGTTCAGCCGCCCCTCGCGGTCGGCGATGAGCTTGTCGACGTGCTCGGCCGCCTCCGCCTCGGACATGCCGCGCGTGCCCCGCAGATAGCGCTCGTAGTAGGCGCGGTCGGCGTACTGGCCCTGGCCCGGCGTGTGGTCCTCGTGCGAGACCACCGCCGTTGAGTCCAGAGTGGACAGACGCTCCTTCAGTGCCCGCAGGCCTTCCGGGCAACGCACGTCGAGCCGGTACAGAATCCGGTGGTCGACCATCCCGTCCGCGCGGGAGTCGATCACCTCGCACAGCTGCAGCGCCCTGGCCACCGAGCGGTCGAGGCCGCGGCCGTAGCTCTCCTCGAACCCGGCACCGTGGAAGACCGTCGTGACCGCGGCCGCCCGCAGTTTGCCCTCGAAGGACAACAGCGCGAACTCGACCGGCAGTTCCGCGCCGGGCCGGGGCATCCGCTCCTTCTCCAGCCCATCGCTGTGCACGTCCACCAGCCCGGGGACGCACAACAGACCCTGACCGTCCACATCGGGTTCGGTGCCCGGGGTGTGCGGCTCGACGGCGGCGATCCGCCCGTCGCGGACCACCACCCGTGCGTCCTCGACGATCTCCCCGGTCAGCACCGCCCGCACGTGCCCGAGGACGTAGTCGGCCGGGGGAGTCCCGAGCGTCCAATGCTCGGCTCGCGACATCGTGGTCACGCTGCCTCCAGAATGTCAGCGGGCTTGCCCTCGGCGGCGATGAGCCCGTCGCGCATGAGCACGACCCGCGACGCGAGCCGGTGCATCGCCTCCAGGTCGTGGAACACCGCCAGCACGGCCACTCCTTGCGCGGTCAGCCCGGCCACCAGTTCCAGCGCGGACTCCCGGTTCGCCGGGTCCAGCGCGGAAACCGGCTCGTCGAGCAACAGCAGCTTCGGCGGCCGGACGGTGCCCGCCGCGAGGTTCACCCGCTGCCGTTCACCGCCGGAGAGCACCGAACAATCGATGTCCCACAACGCTTCGTCGAGGTTGAGCCGCTTGAGCGCGCCGGCCGCCGCGTCCCGCGCCTCGCTCCGGTCGAGGCCACGACGGCGGGCCGTCGCGGAGACCACGGCCATCGGCCCGCTGCGCGGCGGGGCCGCGAGAAACTGGGACACGTAACCGAATTCGCGGCCGCGGAGCCGGGCCATCGCCCGGTCGGCCAGCCCGGTCAGCTCGACGTCCTCGGCCCCGGCGCGCAGCCGGACCGAACCGGAGTCGGGCAGGTAGGTGCGGTTGACGCAGCGCAGCAACGAGGACTTGCCCGCCCCGCTGGGGCCTGCCAGCGCCACGTGTTCCCCGGCGTGCACGTCGAGGTCCACCCCGTGCAGCGAATGCACGGTGCGCCCGTCGATCGTGTGCAGGGTGAAGGACTTGCGCAGCTCGCGGACGGAAAGCACGGGCAGCACGGGGGTCACCTCCTGGCCGCGGCGACGAGCCGCTGGGTGTAGGGATGGTGCGGGTCGTGGAACAGCTGGTCGGTCAGCCCGCGCTCGACGACGCGCCCGAGCTGCATGACCAGCGTCCGGTCGGTGAGCGCGTCGATCACCGAGAAGTCGTGGCTGACCACCACGGCCGCGACGTCCCGCTCGGAGAGCAGGCCGCGCAGCAGGTCGAGCACCCCGGCGGCGACCGAGGCGTCCAGCCCGGTGGTCGGCTCGTCGAGCAGCACCACCGGCGGTTCGGTCGCGAGCGCCTTGGCGATCTGCACGCGCTGGCGCATCCCGCCGGAGAAGGTGCCCACGGCATCGTCCATTCGCGACAGGGGCACCTCGACGCGGTCGAGCAGTTCGGCCGCGCGGCGGCGGATGTCGTGGTAGCCGCGCCAGCCCGCCGCGGTGAGCCGTTCGGCGATGTTGCCGCCAGCGCTGACCCGCAGGTCGAGCCCGTCGGCGGGGTTCTGGTGCACCACGGCCATCCGGTCGATCCGCAGCTTGCGGCGCTCAGTGTCGTCCAGGCCGAGGATGTCGGTCTCGCCGCTGTCCACAGTGGCCAGTCGCACGCTGCCGGCGGTGGCGGGCTGGTCGCCGATCACGCAGGCCAGCACGGTGGATTTGCCCGAACCGGATTCGCCGATCACGCCGAGCGCCTCGCCGGGCGCGACGTCGAAGGACACGTCCCACGCCGCCACGATCGCGCCGGTGGCCGGGCTGACCGCGGTACCGGCTTCGGGCCCGGTGCCCGGCACCGCGTCCGCGCCGCCGGGGCCGTGCACCTTGCCGATGCCGTCCACGCGCAGCGCCCACTCCGGGCCACCGGTCACGCGCACGGGCTCGATGCGCGGAGTCGTGGAGGCGGAACCCTTGCGCCGCTGGGCATCCGGGAGGAACTGCAGGGGCGCGCGCTCGTGGTGAGCGTCGAGGTCGGCGTCCCCATCGAGGACCCGGTTGCACCATTCCGTGTCACTGCAGGCATAACCGCCATTGGGGCCCGCCTCGACGAGGAAGACGTCTTCACTGCCACAGCGTTTGCACTTCGCGCCGGGCGCGTGCTCCACCTCGAACGGCACGTCGTCGAACGTCAGCGGGCGGACGTCGGTGTGTGGCGGGACCGCGAAGATCCGTTTCTCCCGGCCCGCGCCGTAGAGGTTCAGGTGCTCGCACCGGTTCAGCCGGGGCACGTCCCAGCGCGGGACGGGCGTGGTGGCCATGACGTAGCGGCCGCCGACGAGCACCGGGTAGCCGGTGGTGCGGGTGATCATCCCGTTGCGCACGAGGTCCTCGTACAGGCTGACCCAGATCTTCGAGTAGTCGCCCTCGGCGTGCATCCGCGCGCATTCGATGACCGACTTCTCCACGCCCCGCAGGGGTTCCGGCACCGGAACCTGGTACACCAGCACCTTCCCGGCGGCCAGGTCCTCCTCGGGCACGCGGTGGCGGGTCTGCACCACGGTCGCCTCGCGGGTGTCGGCGGTCTGGTCCGCGCCCGTGGTCGAGGCGATCAGCCGGCGCAGGTTGGTGGCGTTGACCCCGGCGTCGTCGCCCTGGTCGATCACCTTCACGGTGTCCTGCTCGCCGAGCACGGCCAGGGTGACCTGCAGCCCGCCGGAGCCCCAGCCGCGGGCCACCGGCATTTCCCTGGAGCCGAACGGAACCTGGTAGCCGGGCACGCAGACCGCGGTCAGCGCGGCGCGCCGCACCTCGCGCTTGCCGCCTTCGTCGAGCAGCCCCGGCGGGGTGGCCTGGGTGTCGAGCTCGGCGATCAGATCGGTGGTGACGCTCATCGGCATTCCTTCCCGGCGGGCTCGGTGGGCCGGGGCGCGGGGCCCTCGCCCGCCGCCGCGGCGCGCATCGCCTGCTTCCGCTCGACCATGGAGCGGAAGGTGACGTAGTGGGGGAGTTTCAGGTGTTCCAGGAAGCCGCCGGAGTCCAGGCCGTCGGTGGTGAGCAGGAGCAGCTGCTCCAGCGGGCCCTGGCGGCCGAAGCGGCGGTTGGCGATGTCGAGGTTGGCCATCGCGATCGCCTTGCGCTCGTTGTGCCCGAAGCACAGGCCGTAGCCGACGTCGAAGCAGGTGCGGTCCTCGTCGGCGCCGTCGAGGTCTTCGATCGCCTCCGCCTCGGTGACCCGGAATTCGCCCACGGTGACGGGGTTTCCGGTGTGCGGGTGCGCCACGCGCAGCGGCAGCCTGCCGTGCCGGACCTCGCCCAGGGTGACCTCGTGGATGTCGCCGTCCGGCCCGAGGATCGAGCGGTACCAGAGCGCGACGAGCGCGCCGGTCTCCGCGCGGGCCATCGCCGCCAGCGCGGCCGAGCGGGGAGCCGGGGGACGGGCGGGTTTGCGGGTCAGGTCGAAGGGCTCGGGGTCCTCGCCGGTGCGGTGATCGACCACGAGGTCGAGCTCCCGCAACAGATCGAGGAAGCGGCGGGGGTGCTTCTGCTCGTCGGTGCGTGGTTTGGGCGCGCCGGGCTCATTGTCCGAAGAGGACGGTTGCCTGGCCGGCTTTTCCAGCAGCCGCCCGGTGTAGTCGGTGGTGCGGCCGAGCAGCTGCGGTCCGTAGGGCTCGCGGAACGCGGGCACGATACGGCGCATGATGAGCAGCTCATCCGGGTCGACCGGCTCGGCGACCGCGAGGCGCGGCAGCGTGGAGCGGTAGGCGCGCACCAGGTGCGAGGCCTCCAGCGGGTCACCCTCGGCCTGGCGTACGGCGGCGGCCGCGGTGGTTTCGTCGTACAGCCCGGCTTCGCCCATCACGCGGTCGACCACCAGCCGGAACCGGGCGATGATCTGCTCGTCCGCCGCCCACGCCACCGGGGCGTGATCGCGGGCGCGCCGCACCAGGTCTTCCGCGGCCAGGATGGCTTCCAGCCCGCCGCGGGCTCCCGAGTACCCCATTCAGCTCTCCTTCTCGATCTTGGTGGTGCGCGGGAGGCCGGTGATCTGGCCGTCCGGGCACACCAGCAGGAAGTCCACGCCCGCCGGGAAACCGGCCACCAGCGCGGCGCGGGCCGCAAGGAAGTCCTCGGGCAGTCCGCTGGGGGAGAGCACGGTCTCGCCCGGGATGCCCGGTCCGCTCAGCCACCACTTCGCCGGTCCACCGTCCACATCGGACACGGCGAGCGTTGCGAGCGCGCCGTCCTCCGGGGCGGGCGCGGCGCCGCGGTGCAGGCTCGCGACCTCTTCGCCGGTCACCGGGCGCAGCGCCGTCACGAGCCGGGCCTTGTCCAGTGTGTAGCTCGGGGCCGAGGTGGCGGAGAAAACCGTGTCCGCCCAGTCGGTTCCGGCCTCGAGCACGCAGACGCCGGTGCCGAGATCGGCGAGCGCGAGCGTGGGGAGTACGGCGGGCGGCACCTTGTGCGCGGGCAGCTGGAACGTTTCGCCGGGCCGGGACAGCGCCTCCAGCACGGCGCGGAACGTCAGCTGAGAGTCGGCCGGATGCAGGGTGATCACGTCAGCTCCTCGAATTCCACGACGGTCGGGGCCAGCTCGGCCCACTCCCGCTCCTCACGTTCGGCCTTGCGCCGCGCGACCCGCAGGCACAGTTCGTCCACTTCGGACGCTTTCGGCCTGCCACCGGCGACCTCCGCGTCGAGCACCGCGGCGGCCAGCGCGGCGGCCCGGTCGTCGCCGAGGCGCATCGCCCAGCCGCGGTGACCGCCCACCTCCACCTCGGCGCGGCAGGCCAGCACGTCACCGAGCAGGAACCGTTCCCTCGCAACGGGTTCCCGCACCTGCGTGGAGACGGTGCCGACCTCCGGCGCCAGCACCACCGTCACCGGCGCCCCATCGGCGAGACAGGCGTCCGCCAGCTCCCGCAACTCCTCCGGTTCGGCCACGGCCAGCAGACCGCAGCGTTCCTCCCTGCCCATACTCACGCGTTCTCCTCGGGATAGACCGTGTCCGAAAGTTCGACCACGACGCGTACCGCGTCCGCGCGGGTCCAGGCGCTGCTCGCCATCAGCACCTGCCCCGTGCCCTCGTCCCGGCTGACGCTGTCCACCAGCCACACCGGCACGCTCGCTTCCACGCCCAGCCCCCGCAGCACCTCGGGCGGCGGGATGTCCACGCTGGCCCGGCACCACGCGCGGACCGGGCTGACCCGGCCCATCTGGCGCAGCACCAGGTCGATCGACTCGACGCTGTGCAGCGCCAGGTCCAGGTCCGGGGCCACCTCGACCGGGATCCACTCCTCGATCCAGGTGGCCAGCAGGTCGTCGATGTAGCAGGTCCGGATCACCCGGTGCATCGGGGTTCCGGCCGCGCGGTCGAGGTGCGCGGCCCGGCCGGCGGGCAGCGGGACCCGCTCCACCGACTTGATGTGCGAACGCGGCGTCGCGCCCGCGGCCTCCACCGTGGTGTGCCAGGACGGCGGCCTGCTGTGCGAGATCACGTAGTCGATCCGCCGGTTCACGAACGTGCCCGCGCCCTGCACCCGCCGCACCAGCAGCCGGCGCTCCAGCTCCTGCAGCGCCGCCCTCGCGGCGGCCCGGCCCACGCCGAACCGGGCCGCCAGCTCGGGCTCACTCGCCACCCTGGTCCCGGGACGGCAGCCGTCGATCTCCACGGCCAGTTTGTCGGCGATTTCGAGATACCTCGTCGAGGTCATGTCCCCGACGATGCTCGCCCGGCTTGTCCGGACAACTGCGCCGCGGCCAACCGCGGCACGCCCGAAGGTGAATTCCCCGGACAGTTGTTCCGCGTTTCACCGCACGACCCGCCGCAGCCACACGGCCAGCAGCTCCACCAGCAGCACGGTCGCGAACACCAGGATCAGGATGGTGGTGACCATCCCGAACTCGAGGATCCGCGACGCGCTGAGCAGGTCGAACCCGATCCCGCCCGCGCCGACGATGCCCAGCAGCGTCGCCGAGCGGATGTTGGTGTCGAACTGGTAGAGCACGTGCGCGACGAACGCCGGGGCCGCCTGGGGGAGTGTCGCGGAGGTGAACACCTGGAGCCGCGTCGCGCCGGTCGCGCGCAATGCCTGTTCCACCTCCGGATCGACCTCCTCCAGCGAATCGGCCACCAGCTTGCCCAGCAGCCCCACCGCGCCGACGGCGAGCGCGAACGTGCCCGCCACCGGGCCGAGTCCGGTGATCACCACGAACACGATCGCCAGCACCAGCTCCGGGATCCCGCGTACGCCCACGACGACCATGCGGAACGCCCGCGCCACCCATGGCAGCGGGGCGACGTTGCGGGCGGCCAGCGCGCCGATCGGCAGGGCGAACAACGCGCCCAGCACGGTCGCCGCCAGCGCGATCTTCACCGTCTCCCCGAGATCGGCCAGCAGCTGCCCGAACATCCCGCCGGTGTCCGGCGGCCAGAACAGCCCGAGGTTGTGCCCGATGTCGCCGAGCCCGCCGAAGAACCGCACGGGGGAAAGATCCGCGCCCCACAGGGAAAACACCACCGCCAGCACGGTCGCCCCGGTGTAGCACGTGCGCCGCACGCGCGCGAAAGTCCATTGTGGAGCGATGCGCGCGCCGCGCTGGGCCGGGACGCGCACCGTCGTCCGCCCACCGCGCAGCAACGCCCGGCGGATCGCCCCGGAGCCCAGCTCGACCAGCACGCACAGGATCAGCACGACGAGCGCGAGCGCCATCCCGCGCCGGTAGTCCAGCCGCTGGAAGGAGTTCGCGATCTCGTAGCCGAGCCCGTCGACGCCGACGAACCCCAGCACCACCGAGATCCGCAGGTTGATGTCGAGCCGGTGCAGGGCGGTGGCGATGAACGACGGCAGCACCTGCGGCAGCACCCCGGCGACCAGCTCCTGCCCGCGCGCGGCGCCACCGGCGCGGACGGCGGAGCGGACCCCTTCGTCGATCTGCTCCACCGCGTCGGCGTAGAGCTTGCCCACCATCCCGACCGAATGCAGGCCCATCGCGAGCACGCCGGTCATCGCGCCGAGGCCGAAGATCCGGAAGAACACGATCGCCAGCACGACGTCCGGGATCGCCCTGGCCAGCACGATCACCGCGCGCGCGGACAGCCGCGCGCCGCGGCCGGGCGTGGTGGTGGCGGCAGCCAGGATCGCCAGCGGGACGGACAACAGCACCGACAGCAGCGTGGCCGAGATGACGATCGCCATCGTCTGCCCCGCCAGCCCGAGCAGTTCGCCCAGTGGCGGGAAGTCCAGCGGGAACATCCGCCGCGCGAACTTCGTGGCGTTCGAAAAACTGTCCGCGACCGTGGCGACGTTGATCTTCAGATCGGCGAGCGCCCAGCACCCCGTGGCCAGCAGGCCGAGGATCACCAGTGTCGCGCCGGTGCCGGACCGGGTCGGGCGGGCGAGGGTGCCCGCGGTCATCCGACCGCCGCCGGGAGTGCCATCGCGGCCCCGCCGACCTCGGCGTAGAGCGACATCGCGCGCTCGCGGTCCAGCGCGGCCACCGGGGTGTCGAGCACCGGACGGCCGGCGCGCAGGCCGATCACCCGGTCGCCCCAGCCGAGCGCGAGGTCCACCTGGTGCAGGCTGCACAGCACGGTCAGGTTCCGCTCCGTGCCGATCTCGCGGATCAGCCGCATCACCTGCGCCGAGGACTCCGGGTCGAGCGACGCGACGGGCTCGTCGGCGAGCAGGATTTCCGGGCGTTGCATCAGGGCCCGCGCCACCGCGACCCGCTGCTGCTGCCCGCCGGAAAGCGTGTCGGCGCGCTGCAGGGAACGCTCCGCCATGCCCACTCGCTCGAGCTGTTCCAGTGCTTCGTGCCGCAGTGCCTTCGGGTAGCTGATCAGGCCCAGCCGCGGCCCGCGCAGCCTGCCGAGCGCGCCCGCGCACACGTTCTCCAGCACCGTCAGGCTGCCCACGAGGTGGAACTGCTGGAACACGAAGCCGATCCGGCGGCGCAGCCGGCGCAACTCGCCGCTGCCCGCCCGGCCGACGTCGGTGCCGAGCACCCGGACCGTGCCCGAGGTGGGCCGGTGCAGGCCGTCCACGTGCCGCAGCAGCGTGGACTTCCCGGACCCGGACAGCCCCAGCAGCACCACGACCTCGCCCGGTTCGACGGTGAACGAGACCTCGTCGAGCGCGAGCGTGCCGAAGTCCTTGGTGACCCGGTCGAAGCGGACCGCCTCGCTCACGCGGCCGTGCACTGCTTGTCCTTGGTGGTTTCGCAGACCTTGCGGACACCGTCGTAGAACTTGTCGTCCACTCCCGCGTAGCCCCAGTCGCCCGCGTCGTCGGCGGCCTTGCAGGTGCCGGAGCAGAACCCGTTGGCGTTGAGGTAGTCCACGTTGGCCTTGGCCCGGAAGGCTTCGGTGATCTTGTTCCTGAGGTCCTCCGACAGGCTGTCGGAGATCGCGACCGGCGAGCCCGCGATGATGTCCGACTTCCACACGGTGGTCAGCTGGCCCGGCTTGAGCTGCCCCTTCTGGATCAGCGCGCTGTCCACGATGGAGTCGTAGGCGAACCCGGCGTCGCACTGTCCACTCGCGACAGCCAGCGCGGACGCGTCGTGAGCTCCGGCCATCACGGGGGTGACGTCGGTTTCGGGGTTGACCCCGGCGTCGAGCAGGCCCGCCTTCGGGTACAGGTAGCCGGAGGTGGAGTTCGGGTCGACGAAGCACACCTTCTTGCCCTTGAACCCGGCGAGGTCCTTGATCGGCGAGCCCGCCGGGACGATGCCGTAGGACTGGTAGCCCGGCTGCGCGCCCTTCGTCTTCACCTGCGCCGCGATCGGGGTGGCCTCGACGCCGCTGTTGCGGGCGAGCACGTAGGACAGCGGGCCGTACTGCGCGATCTGCACCTTGCCGCTGCGCTGCGCCTCGATCACCGCGGCGTAGTCGGTGGCGTTCTGGAACTCGACCTTCTTGCCGGTTTCCTTCTCCAGCATCGAGATCAGGGGCTGGTACGCCGACTGCATGGTCTGGGCGTTTTCCGAGGGGACGGCGGCGAAAACGAGAGTGCCGGGGTCGCCGGCCTGCGCGTCGCCGGCGGCGCTCGAGCCGCAGGCGGTCAGGACCAGGGCGGCTGTCGCCAGGACACCGGCCGCGACGGGGTGACGGAACATTCGTCGTCTCCTTCGGGGGATAAGGGATGCGCCCCGAGCGTCGTTGCGGCCGGTGCCCCCGCGAAGAAGTCCCGGTTACCGGGAACCGAACACGAACAGTCGCTTGTGCCGACCTGACCGGACCACTGGCTGCTCAGCCGAAGTCGGCGGCGTGGTCCGCGGCCCACTCCGCGAAGCCGCGGGCGGGCGTGCCGGTCACCTCCTCGACGGTGGCCGTCGTGGGGTCGGGCTTGCCGGTCAGCGCGGCGAGCCTCCGGATCCTCGTCTCCAGCAGCTCCGCGGGCAAGTGGGCCAGCTCCCGCCGGTACTCCGCCAGATCCTGCCGCTCCACGGACACCGGACGGCCGATCGCTTCGCCGATCAGCTCCGCCTGGCGCCGCGCGGTGAGTGACTCCGGGCCAGTGAGCGCGTACGCGGCGTTCGCATGCCCCGGTTCGGTCAGCGCGTGGCGGGCCACGGCGGCGAGGTCCGCTTCGTGGATCAACGCCGACTGCGAATCCGGGAACGGCTCGCGCACCGCGCGCCCCGCCCGCACGTCCGCCGCCCACCACAGCCGGTTCGTCGCGAATCCGCCCGGGCGCAGGAAAGTCCACGGGATTCCCGATTCCCGCACCGCGGCCTCGGCCTCCCCGTGCACCCGCATGATCGCGTCCGCGGCCGCCGGGTCGGCGCCGCGCGCGGACAACAGCACGACCTGCTCCACCCCGGCCTCGCGCGCCGCGTCCAGGAACGGCTTCAAACCGCCCAGTTCCGCGTACAGGAAGACCGCGCGAATCCCTTGCACCGCACCGAAAGTTTCGGGCCGCGCGAGATCGAGTTCGACCACGTCGCCCTCCGGCACGCGCCCGCCGACGCGCACCTCGTGCCCCGCTTCGAGGAGCTGCCCTGCCACTGCCCGGGAGATGCCGCCGCGGGCGCCGGTAACCAGAATCGTCATGCCCCCACTCTGTCCGGACGCCGCGATCCCGGGGTAGGACCGGCGATCCCACCCCGCGCGAGGTGGGATCATGGGGGAGTGGACAAGGTGGAACTGAGCGGTTTCCTGCGCGACCGCCGCGCGCGCCTGACGCCCGCCGAAGCGGGGTTGGAGCTTGGTGGCCGCCGCCAGACGCCGGGGTTGCGCCGCGAGGAAGTCGCCCTGCTGGCGGGGATTTCGGTGGACTACTACGTCCGGCTGGAGCAGGGTCGCGGGCCCCGGCCGTCCGAACAGGTCCTGCTCGCGCTCGCCCGCGCGCTGCGCCTCACCACCGACGAGCGCGAATTCCTGCTGCGGCTCGGCCGCGCGCAGGTGTTCGGCGAGCAGCAGGTCCCGCCGAACGTGCTGCGGCTGCTCGGCAGGCTCGGCGACGTCCCGGCGATGGTGATCGACGGCCGCTACGACCTGGTGGCCTGGAACAGGATGCTCATCGCGCTGATCGGCGACCCCGCGAAAATGCCGCCACGCCGGCGGAACCGGCTGCGCTGGCTGTTCGACCCCGCCAACCCCGCGGCGAACGGGGAACTGGCCCGCCAGTGCGTCGCCGACGTACGGGCGAGCGGGCGTTATCCCGGTGACCCCGGAGTGCGCGCGCTCGTCGACGAACTGCTCGCCGAACGGCCCGCTTTCGCCGCCCTGTGGGCGAAACGCGAGATCGAGGTCCGCCGGACGATCACCAAACGGACCGTGCACCCGGTGGCCGGGGAACTGGAGCTGGACTGCGAGATCCTCGCCGTCCCCGGCCACGAACACCGCCTGCTGCTTTACACCACCCGGACCCCCGAAGCGCTGTGGCTACTGTCCACAGTGGAGGTTCACTGAAGAAGACCGGTGTTCCACGCCGTCACCGAAAGCTGCCCGGTGGTGCCGAGATCGATGAAGTCGACCGGCACCGTGCGCGCCCGCTCCCCGGCCACCGCGACCGTCACCGCGGCGCCGGTCTGCTTCTCGCCTTCGCTCACGGTCGAGGACCACGAGAACACCGACAGCAACGGTTTCCCGGGCTCCAGCGAGAAACTCCGCGGGCCGGGGTCCCGCGCCATGTACGAGTTCCCGTGGTCGATCCGCACATCGAGCTGTTCGCCCGCGCCGTTGAGCACGGTCACGTCCGGATAGCCGCTGACCTGTTTCGCGCCCGTGCCACAGTTTCGCAGCGTGACCACGAAAGCCCGGTGCCCGAGCGCCGCGTCGACAGGGCCCGCGGAGTAGCTCAGCCCGTTCTCGTCGCATTGCCCCGGTGCCGGTGCCGGTGTCGCCGAGACGCTGGACGGCGAATCGGGCACCGTCGTGGTGATCAGCGGACCTTGGTCGACGTGCTGCCCGCACGCCGTCAGGGACGCCAGCAGCGAAGCCGCGATCGCCGCTATGACCGGGATTCTCACCGGCTGAGCCTACTGGCGTCCCCGCGACGTCACGGCACCAGGATCGCCCGCCCGCGGATCCGCCCGGCACCCAGATCGTCGAGCGCTTCCTGGAAACCGTCCAGCGGGTAACGGGCGGTGTGCAGGCGCACCCGGCCCTGCGCGGCCAGCGCCATCAGCTCGCACAGGTCGTTGTACGAGCCGACGAGGTTGCCGATGAAGTTGATCTCCGCGGAGATCACGTCGATGGTCGGTACGTCGATGTTCTCGCCGTACCCGACCACGTGGTAGTCCCCGGCGCGGCGCAGCATCGCCACCCCGTCGCGGGTCGCCCCGCCCTCGCCGACGAAGTCCAGCACCGTTTCCGCGCCCTCGCCGCCGGTCAGCTCCAGCACCTGCCCGACGTGCGTGCCGTCGGCGACGATCCCGTGGTCCGCGCCGATGGACACGGCGAGCTTGACCGCGTCCGGGTTCCGGTCCACCACCACGATCTCCGCCGCGCTGATCGCCTTGAGCACCTGGATCCCGATGTGCCCCAGCCCGCCCGCGCCGATCACCACGCACCGGTCACCCGGGCGAAGGCGGCGGGACGCCTTCGCCGCGGCGTGGTAAGCGGTGAGGCCCGCGTCGGCCAGCGCGGCGACGTCCGCGGGCTCCAGCGAGTCGTCGATCTTCACGACGCTGCGCGCGGAAGTCCTGAGATACTCGGCATAACCACCCGCCGTGTCGATCCCGGGGAACCGCGACTGTGCACAGTGGACATCGTCGCCGGAGCGACAGGCCCGGCACAGCCCGCAGGTGATCAGCGGGTGCAGGATCACCTTGTCGCCCTCGGCCACGTTGGTCACCGCGCTGCCGACGGCGTGCACCCAGCCCGCGTTCTCGTGGCCGATCGTGTAAGGCAGCGTGACGCCCGACTTCTCCGCCCACTGCCCTTCGAGGATGTGGAGGTCGGTGCGGCACACCCCGGCGCCGCCGATCTTCACGATCACGTCGTGCGGGCCGGCGACCTCGGGCTCCGGCACCTCGGTCAGCCGGAGGTTTTCGTGGTACCCGACCACCTGGACAGCCTTCATGACACCTTCTCTTCCTGGCCGTACCGGGTGCGCAGCAGGCCCCGGCAGAAATGGGCGTTGCCCTCGACGGAGATCCGCACCGACCGCGCGAACCGCAGCCGCAACGGGATTTCCTCGTCGGGGTAAGGGGTTCCGTGCTCGTCGACCAGCACGGGCGCCGACGGTTCGACGCTCAGCCCGAGCGCCTCACGCCGCCGTAGCAACGCTTCGGTCGCCGGGCTCGCGGGGAGGTCGCCGAGCCTGGTTCCGGGCAGGTCCTCCGCGGCGACGCGTGCCCGCATCAGCGCCCGTTCCATCGCGGCCTCGTGCGCCTTGCGGCGGAAGATCTGCCGCAGCTCGTCGAGGCTTTCCTCCGCCTCGGGGCCGAAAGTGCCCCGGTAGCCCGCGTCGGCGGCGAGCCCGCGGTTGATCATCTCGGAGTCGTGGTGGTCGTCGAGCTCGATCAGCACGCTTCGCACCCCGGGCACCGCGGACAGCGCGTCCTTGGCGTCGGAGGCCATCAGGTAGGCGAAGTTGGGCGAGCAGAACGAAGTCGGCAGTCGCAAGTGGACGGTCACGTCCCCGTCGCGCTCCTCGAGGGAGCGCACGAAACCGAGATCGGTGATCGGCTCGTCCAGCTCCGGGTCGACGACCGTGTCCAGCGCGCGGCGCAGGGCTTCCACGTCACACCACCGCCGGTTCCGCCAGCCCGAGCCCGGCGGGCACCTCGATGCCGTACATCGAGGCGGCGTTGAGGCCGAGGATCTTTTTCTTCTGCGCCACGGTGAGCGGGGCGTACTCGGTCATGTCCCCGGGGATCTGGAAGTCCACGAAACGTTCGATCAGCCAGCGCGGGGTCCACAGCGCGTAGTCGCTGGAGAACTGGATCCGGTCCTCGTCGAGCCAGTACAGCAGCTCGCCGATGATCTGCGCGAAATAGCGCGGCCTGGTGTGGATGAACGGGATCGCGACGGCGAGCCCGGCGTGCACGTTCGGCTCCTGGGTGGCGATCCAGCAGAAGTCCTCCAGCCGGGGTAGCCCGCAGTGCTCGACCACGAAGTTCAGCCCGGTGAAGTCGGTGGCGGCCGCGTCCACGTCGGCCACGTCGAAGGCGTCGCGGTCCAGCGGCCGGATCGTCGGGCCCTTGTGCACGTGGATGTTGCGGATGCCCAGCTCTTCGCAGGTCTCCAGATAGCGGTAGGTCCACGGGTCGCTGAGCTTGTAGCCGCGCGAGTCGCCGCGCCATTCGGCGGTGTAGAGCTTGACGCCCTTGAGCCCGAAGCGTTCCGCGTCGCGGCGGAGCTGGTCGAGCCCGGCCTGCTCCATCCGGGGGTCGAAGAAGTGGTTGTAGGTGAGTTTGCCCGGGTGTTGCCGGGTGAGCGCCCAGGCCTGCTCGGTCTGGCCGAACCCGTTGTTGTAGAAGGCGCCGAGGTGCGCGGGCTGGAAGATCGCATGGTCCACGTAGCCGTCGGTGAAGAGGTCCTTCATCAGGCGTTCGCCGCCCTGGTACAGGTACTCCTCGTACGGCCACACCTCGGACTCCGGGCTGAGGTTGCGGTGGTAGTCGTAGAAGCAGTCGATGAACTGCTTCCCGTGGATGTTGCGCTGGTTCTCCGGCCGGGCGTCCCACAGCGCGACGTGGGCGTCCACGATGAAGTAGCTTTCGCCGTCCCTGGTGTACATGGGGCTCGACGTTAGGGACGTTCCGGCTGGTCAGGGACCCGTTCGCTGTCCCATTTCGAGACAGCCCCCGGTGTCTCAAAGTGAGACACGCACGCTGGGAACCGCGGCCGGTGAACGGTTACCCTGACGCGGGACGGCGCAGTGACGCGTCTTCGGGAGGTCGAAATGGAGAACCGGACCGCCGCGATCGCGCCCCGGCTGCGGGCCTCCTGGCAGCGCAGCGCGCGGTACGGGGTGGCGCTCGACGAGGTGCAGCCGGTGTTCACCGGTTCGCTCGACACGGAGTCGTTGTTCTACCAGTGCGGCAACGAGGTGCTCGACGGGCTGCGGACGACGCTGGTCAACGAGCCGGTCAGCCTGATGATCACCGACGCCGACGGGCTCGTGCTGAGCAGGCTGTGCGACGACGGCTCGATCAACCGGTCACTGGATCGTGTGCACCTGGCCCCCGGTTTCTCCTACGCGGAGCGTGACGCCGGGACGAACGGGCTCGGCCTGGCGCTCGCCGACAGGGCGCCGTCGCTGGTCCGCGCCGATGAGCACTACTGCACCGAGCTCCGCGGCTACACGTGCGCGGCGGCGCCGGTCCTGGACCCGCTGACGGGGGAGCTGGCGGGGAGCGTCAACCTCACGACCTGGTCGCACTCCTCCTCCGGTCTGCTGCTCGCGCTCGCGCAGGCGGCGGCCGGGAACACGGCGGCGCTGATGCTCTCGCGCGCCGGGGGACGGCGGATGCGCCCGGCACCGCGAGGCGAGGTTTTCCACGTCTACGCCGACAATCGGGACGAAGCGGGCCGGTGCCCTTCATCGCTGTGGCAGAACGCCCTGACCGACGCCCGCGAAGCGATGCGCGCCGGGCGCGTGATCGCGGTGGTGGGGGAGCCCGGCGCGGGCAAGACAGCGCTGGCGTCGATAGCGCGTCACGAGCTCGGGCGTGAGCGCGTGCTGAGCGCGCGCCCGCCGGCGCCGGACGACATCGACGCGTGGCTGGCGTTGTGGACGCCCGAACTGAGCAAGGACCACACGTGCGTCGTGGTCGGCGGGGCGGACACGCTGCCCGCCTGGGCGGCGGAGGAACTGGCAGGCGTATTCGCCGACGCGCGGCGGACGGGCCCGCAGCCGTTCGTGCTGACCGCGGAGGACTTCGCCCGCATCCCGCGCGCGCTGTCGTCGTTGGTGGACGCCGTGGTCGAGGTCCCGGCGCTGCGGTTCCGGCCGGAGGACATCCTGCCGCTGGCCCGGCATCTCGGCAGCCGGGACCGGGGCCGCGAGATCGGCTTCACGCCGGCCGCCGCGCGGGCGCTGAGTTCGTATCACTGGCCCGAGAATGTCAAGCAGCTCAAGCGAATCGTGCGCGAGGCCGTGCGGCGGGCCGACGTGGTGGACGCCCGGCACCTGCCCGCCGAGGTGTTCAGCGGCGGCGGGCACCGGCTCAGCCGCCTCCAGGCCCTCGAACGCGACGAGATAGTGCGCTGCCTGACCGAACCCGGCGCGACGGTCGTCCGCGCCGCCGCGAAACTCGGCATGGGGCGCGCGACGCTTTACCGGAAGATGGCGCAGTACGACATCAAGGTGCCTCGCTAGGGTTTGTGGCCGGTTGCGGTTGGTCGGTTGGCCGCGTCGGCGTGTTGGCTGCTCCCGTTGGCGTGTTGGCCGTTTGCGCTGGCGTGTTGGCTGCTCCCGCGCGTGTGTTGGCCGCTCCCGTGCGCGTGTTGGCTCGGCTGGGTGTTTCGCGAGGGGTGGGGGAGCAACGGACGCGCGCTGGGCGCGCTGTGTGACACCCCTCCACCGCCCCGATCTGTGAGTGTTCGCGATCTTGCCGCCGCGTCAAGGCGGGAAAGATGCCTTGACCCAGCGTCAAGATCGCAAGAGCGGGCTGGGGATCGGGGCGGTGGAGGGGTG